>DATKMN010000070.1:0-9818 GCA_035541835.1 Methanoregula sp. | reverse complement strand
ACGGAGATAGCACGGAAGCTGGGGATCAACCGGAACTCGGTGGCAAAATACCTCGACATCATGGTGACTTCGGGCACGGTGGAGATGAAACTGGTCGGATCGGCAAAGCTCTTCACCCTCTCGAAACGGATGCCGCTCGCCTCCATCATCAACCTCTCCTCTGACTACATCCTCCTGCTCGACGACGATGCCAACGTCACGTATGCCAACGAGAACATGCTCCGGTTCGAGAACTCGACCCTCGAAGAGATTGCGGGAAGGCCGGTCTCGTCCCTCGAACTTGCCCGGAAAACCGGCTCCGGCATCACCCGGATCGTGGGGGAGAGCCTTGCCGGGAGAGAGGTATCGACCGACCTCGAGTTCAGGTCGGGGGCGGAGTTGCTCGCGTTCCGGGCCAGGTTCGTGCCGGGTATCCTCGAGAACAACAAGAAAGGCCTGATCGTCATCTTAAGCAGCATTCCCGACGCGGCCCGGTTCATCCCTTCCGGTGCCGGTGCAGCGGCCGTGCCTGCCCCGGCAGCGACCCCGGAACCCGGCAGCGTCCCCGCAACGAACGGGGGAGACCTCACCGCGGAGAGGAAGTTCCGGGAGTACCTCGAGCTTGCCCATGACGGCATATGGGTCTTCGATGAATCGGCCCGTACCACGTTTCTGAACCGGCGCATGGCAGACATGCTCGGGTACAGTGTGGAGGAGATGCTCGGCCACCCGTTCACCAGCTTCATCGACGACGCCGAAAAACCCCTCGCCCGGAAGATGCTCGAGACCCAGAGCAGGGAAAAGAGCGTGTACCGGACGCAGGACCTCGGGTTTGTGAAAAAGGACGGCGGCAGGATCAGTTCGGCCCTCACCTCCACGCCGTTCTTCGATGAGTCGGGCGCATTTGCAGGCGGACTTGCCGTAGTGACCGATATCACCGCGTGGAAGAAGGCGGAGGATGCCTTGCGCCAGAGCGAGGCTTATTACCGGACCATCATCGAGGCCTCCCCCAACGGGATCGTCATCTTCGACCCTGCATGGAAGATCCGGATGGCAAACCGGCAGACGGCCCGGTATCTCGGGTACGCGGATGCCCAGATGCTCGACGGCAAGAACATCTTCAACTTCGTCTCCCCGACTGACATCGAGAAGTGCCAGGCATACCTCCGGAACACGATGGAACAGAAGGAGGCCGGCTCGATCGAGTGCAAGTTTATCCGGAAGGACAGTTCCGGCTTCTGCGTGGACCTCTCCGTCTCGCTTCTGGGCGGAAAGGCCATGGAAAACGACTTTTTCATGGGGGTTATCACCGACATCACCGAGCGCCGCATCGCGGAGTCACGGATCCGGAAGTCTGAGGTCAAGTACCGGAGCCTGGTCGAGGGCCTGAGCTCCATCATCTTCACCACCGATCCGGGCGGCAAGATCAGTTATATCAGCCCGGCGATCCGGAAAATTCTCGGGTATTCACCGGAAGAACTCGTGGGAAAACATTTCTACGTCCTTGTCTCCTCGGACAACCGGCACCTCCTCGGCATCCAGCTCAAGGAGGCGCAGAACGGCGGGTCCGCCCCGTTCGATTCCCAGGTTATCGACAAGGATGGCAACCCCCACTGGGTCCGGATCGTAGCCCAGCCGATGAAGGAGGACAACCGTCTCATCGGCATTATTGGCATCATCGGGGACATCAACGACTGGAAACTCGCGGAGAACGCCCTCAGCCAGTGCTCCCTGAAGTACAAGGCCGTGGTAGAGGACCAGACCGATCTGATCTGCCGGTTCTCCCCCGGGTTCAATATCACGTTTGCGAACCCGGCGTTCTGCAGGTTCTTTGGGAGAAGCGAGAGCGAGGTCCTCGGGAAGAAGCTCGTCGACCTCATCGCGTCCCCCGGCCACGAACCTCTCGCCCGTGCGATCGCACAGCTGTCCCGGGAGGCCCCGGTGAAGACCATCGAGCTTAACTTTACCTCGCCTTCGGCTATCGAGTATTCATACCACGTGACAGCGCGGGCGGTCTTCAACGACCGGGGGGAGAAGACCGAGTTCCAGATCAGCTGCCGGGATATCTCAGAGATGAAGTCGTACTTCGAGCGGTCCCAGAACCTCCTCCAGGAGCTGCAGCTCCACCAGGTGGAGCTCCGCAAGCAGAACGAGGAACTCAGGAAACTCCAGAAGCTTGGC
The DNA here is from genome assembly GCA_035541835.1 of Methanoregula sp. GTDB lineage: Archaea > Halobacteriota > Methanomicrobia > Methanomicrobiales > Methanospirillaceae > Methanoregula. The sequence continues at coordinate 7,658 of DATKMN010000070.1, read as the reverse complement.
GAGATCGCAGAGAAGCAGTACCAGGAGCTCTACGACACGGCCCCGGTCGGGAACCTCACCCTGGACCCTTCCGGCAGGATCACCGGGATCAACCCCTCCGGAGCCCACATGATGGGAAAACCGCAGGACCGGATTGCCGGGCAGGCGTTTACAGAATTTATTTCCGAAGGGAGCCGGGAGGCGTTCTCCCGGTTCATGCAGGGGATAGTCTCCGGGGTAGACCGGCAGTTCTGCACAGTAACTGCCGGGGACGGTGTCCGCGATAAAAAGCAGATCCTCCTGGCCGGTAAAGGTACGGTGACAAAAGCCGGCCAGCCGGTCCAGTGCAGGGCGGTGATGGTGGAGATCACAGGGTGTACTGATTCCATCTTCTCCCCTGCCGGCAACGGGAGCCCGCTCTTTCCCGGGCGCGACGCGCTGGCGCCCATGCCTGGCAGGGCGGAATAAATTCCCGGAGTATTCTTTTCTATCTTTACCTTTACCTTTTTACCGGGCTGGTTTTCGCCGGTCACGCTCTTTTGGGCAGCGGGCCGGATCAACGTGGAAGTAAGACCGCGTGGAATGGCCGGTCGAAGTGGAAAATAGAACCGTTCGGAAAAGAGGAGCAGTCCGCCCCCTTGCAGCTGGCTACTTTCCAGGGGAGAGGAGTTGTTTTAAGATACTTTTGATCCACCCGGTTACAGTTCCATACAACCCGGCCTGCCCGGCGCCGGATGCAGGTCCCGGGGCATTGTCCGGGCCGGTGGCAGTGAAGGAACCGGACATCTGGGCAGTTGCAGGGGGGGTCACGACCGGGAGGGTGGCAGACGGCCCGGGCGTAACGACGCCGGGATTGCTGCCGAAGAGGTTCGCCTGGAGTACCGCATCTCCGCTCGTGAACCGGTCGGTCCCCTCCGGTGTCTTCCGGGCAGTGAAGTAACTGACCTTCTCGGAGAGTGCTACCAGCTGATCGCTTCCGGAGCTGAGGTAACTCCCGCCTATCAGGGTCACTTCGGTCACCGTGGCGTTGGTCCGGACCATAGCAACTTCAGCATCCGTCGAGTACCCGCCAAACGATGCGGCAGTACCATCTCCCGCATACACGTAGTCATCGCCTCCAGAGGCGCTGACGCGGATCGCCCGCCCGTTCCCGGTCACGGGGATCTCTTCGGCGGTCTTCTTCGGTTCATCCGGGTAGCCCGAGAGGAGCGCTGTTATCCGGTAGAGGTCGTTTTCTGGCGGGGCGCGGAGGAAGAGGACTGGGGAGAAGACTTCCGACCTCCCGTCGTAGCCGCCGATCCTGCCCACGAGCTTGTCCACCCCGATTTCCGAAGAGGGGGCCGAGAAGATGTCCAGGCCCACGCTGCGGCCGTAGGGGTTGGTCGTGGACCACCCTATCGAACCGGTGGAGCCCGGGGCGGTCGTATAGCTCTTGTACGGCTGGGAGAGCCAGTCGTAGTCCTTGCCATCGAGTGTAAGCTGCCCGTTCACGTGGCCCACGTCCGAAGGGGCCACGTTGTGGTTGACCATAATTGAGGGGGTGGTCACGAGGCTGGTGGGCCGGAAGATCGTATCGTAGATCCAGGGCTCGGTCCCCTCAAACCGGTCGATGATGAGGAAGTACCCGGACTCGGGGTACAGGACGGTACGCGAATACCGCACCGGCGAAGAAAGCAGGTGTTTTTGCCCGTACGAGTCACCCATCACAGTGGTGATATCCGCGTGGACATCGATACCGGTGATCCACGGGGCTTCGATGACCGCCGGGACTGTGACCGGCGTCACGACTCCGGAATAGGAGTCCCCTTTGTAGATCCCCCGGGCGGCGCTGCCCGACCACGAAGCCGGCGGGAACGGGGTGCGCGGGTCCTCGATCGCGACGGTGTTGTGGTGGATCTCGTTCTCCCCGTACAGCATGTCCAGCACGTACTTGTTCTCGCCAGCGTCGGCGAGGAGCAGGTCCCCGCGGCTGTAGTACTCGATCCCCATCTGGTCCATGTGGGCCATGTCACGGTTGCTGTTCGAGACCACGTTCCAGGTGACCATCGACATCCAGTCGGCGTCCCCCTGCCAGCCGCTCCGGATCACCTGGAAGACGGCGGCCGGATCAAGGTGGCTGGTCGTCTCCGGGAAGCTCCGCGGGAGGGAATTGTAGTTCCCGAAGGTGCTGTAGAGGAGGTCCACCGGTTCCGCCCCTCCCCCGAGCTCCTGCGAGTACGGCAACAGGTTCTCACTCTCAAGGCGTTCGTCGAAATTGAGCACATGGGACCGGTCCGAGTCGTTCATGAGGCTTGCGAAGTCGCGGTGGTAGGTCCACTTGAGGTTCCCGCTCGTCACGTAATCGTTCCCGTAGAGGTTGGGAAGGCTCTCCCAGGTCTCGGAAGTGAACGCCTTCTCGGCGGCCGGGTATTTCTCGAAGGGGTTGACGTGGTAGAAGTGGTTGTAGATCTGAAGCCACCAGGCGAAGTCCTCGATGACGTACGACTTGTACGCCCCGTTGAGGTGCTTGCCCGACTCCTCGTCGAACCCGAAGGAGAAGAGCGACCGGTTGTACATATGGAGTTTGTCGTCTACGAAGAGATAGTCCGTCCCCACCTTCAGCCAGTCGTCCGGGGTCGAGGAGAGGGGCAGGTGATTCGGGTTGGTGTAGTCCGTGAGGGCTGCCGAGGCGATCCCCACCATCGGGTACTCCTGCCCATGATAATCGGCGAAGGAGACGTACTGTGGTTTCGTGCCGTTGTCGTTGAGGGATTTATAAACGGTATCCGCAAGTGTTGCGAGCTTGTCCCGTATCGTCGCGTCCGAGCCGGGGTCGAGCGTCGGCTGGACAAGGTCGTACGCCACCGCGTAGCTCCCGAGCGCAAGGGCGTTGTCAGTAGGCATGGTCACCGTGCCGGTGTCGAGGTGCAGGAGGGCCTCCTGTGCCTTCTTTGCATAATCCGGGTTTTTCGTGATCTGGTACGCAAACCCCGCATCGCGGGCGAAATCCGCCCGGTAGAAGACCCGGTCGTACGCCCCCATGTTTGTCGAAAAATCCTTGGTGAGTGCGACGTTTGCCTCGCTCATGATGCTCTGCTGCCAGGACTTCCACGGATCGATGGTGCTATACTGGAAGCCCGGTGTCTCCGAGATATCATGGAAAAGGAGCGCCGGGTGAGAGACCGGGGTGGCGGCCCCTGCAGCCGGGACCAGGAGAAAAACCAGAAGGCCGGCGGCAAGAACCGCATACCGTACGGTTATGGTATTTCGCATGATGAGAGCAGAGAACAGCCAAATGGCCAATAAGGGTATGCAAGGCATCCGCCCGGCAGCCGTATCCGCAGGAGACCGGCGGGGGCACACTGCATTGCCGGCCGGGGACCTGAAGAACGGGGCATGGCAGACCGCCCGGGGTTTCCTGCGATAAGGCTCCCGTCGTGAAAGGACGGGAAATTCCGGTGATGCCTTGCACCGCTGCATTGCATATCTTCAATTAAAAACGGGTCTGTTTTGACGGTGACTAATGAGATCAATACAAGACAGATTCAGCAGGAATTCCATCTCTCTTTTTTTGGGGGATCTGAGATCGTACATAGACGCAAACAAATGCTTTGCAATCCTGCTCGTCTTCCTGGCAGCGGTGATCCTGGTATCGTTTGTCGTTCCGTTCCTCGACTTCGGCAGGCTGTACGGTACGGATGACTATACCCATCTCTTCCATACCGGGAAGATGACGGAGTCCAGTTCGCTCTCGGGATTCTACGAGAATATGGGAAACGAGGTCTCCGACGCGAGCAGCGGGATCAACCCCTATAATTACCCCTTCGGCCTCTGGCTCTTCGGGTCCACGGTTGCGAAGATGACCGGCCTCTCTTCCATCGACGCCGCATTCGTATTCACGCTCTTCTTTGTCTTCCTCCTCATAGGCTCGTTTTATTTCTATTCCGGGGTGATCCTGAAGGAAAAAGAGCACAAGCTCCTCGCAACGCTCTTTTTTGTATCCATGCCGAACATGGCCCTTCTCATGCTCTCGTACCGGCCGTCGGTCTTCATCCTCCCCTTCCTCTTCCTCATCCTCTACATCGGGTACAAGGACGAGATTGACTGGAAACTCGTGCCCCTGATGCTCTTTTCCATCTTCATCATCGTCATCAGCCATACCGGCACGTTCATTTTCCTGCTGATATTCTCCATCAGCTTCTTCCTCCTGTACTGTCTCGTGGCCGGAAAGTTTTCCGTGCCGTTCTACGTCATGATCATCGGTTCGTTCATCATCTATGTTATCTCTCTTTCATGGTTCCCCCAGATCGCAAACCAGTACGAGGACAAATCCTCGCTGTTCCTCACCACCGGGAACTTCCTTGCCACAAAATTCCACGTAGGGATCGCAGGCGACCTCGGCACCGCATTCTACCAGAACCTCTTCGTGGGGCAGCAGCTCATCTACGCGATCATGTTTGCGGCGATCATCTACGTGGTGGCACAGATTTTTCTGTACCTCCACGAGAAGACTGCCGAAGCCCTCTCGCAGAAGGCAAAGCTCTTCCCGCTTTCCCTGCCGATCACGAACATCTCGCACTCGGTCACGGCGACCCCCTTCTGGATTGGGCCGGTACAGTCGATCTTCTCGGTGGCCGGGCTCTTCGTGCTCGACCGGAAGGGAAAATGCTTCCTCGTCGCGGCCCTGGCATGCACCCTGCTGCCGGACTGGTTCCAGACCATGCAGGGGGTCAGTGGGGACACCGGTGCGCTCCGGGAAGTGAGTTTCCTCGTCATCATCATCCCGCTCACCGCGGCAGCCGGCCTCATGCTCGTTCTCGACCGCATCCGCCAGGGGAAGAATGCCCATAAAAAACTCATCGCCCTTTCAGTCTGGGGGTTGGTCCTCTCATCGGCGATCATCACCCCTGCCATCGCGACCACGTACTATCTCCCGAAGATTGCGGGGGAGGACTACGTCATCGACGGGATGAAATGGCTGGGCCAGAACGGCAACTACCACGACAGTGTCGTAGGATACGGGTACCGCCCCGTGCCGATCTATACGAACATGACCGATGCGTCGTACAGCCTGCAGTCGGGGGCCGAGACCCGGACCTTCCGCGACCTGCTCGACAACATCTATTCCGCCAACGATACGCAGAGCCCCGATGACTTCCAGAGCCTCTTTGGAGCGAAGTACATCATGAGCTCGAACAAGATCCTCTCGAACTTTGGGATGACTGCGCAGAACCTCACGATCGACTCCAATCCTGCCCTCGACAAGATCTACTCAAGCAACGACTTTGGCATCTACGAGATCACCACGTCCCCGGGCAAATCCGTCGCCAAGCAGTACATAGCCGACAATGTCACGCTCGAGAACATCGGGTCGTCCCTTGAGATCGATTCCCCGGTATACCGGATGAGCCTCGACGGCAGGGCGCCGGTTATCGAACGCATCGGGACGAGCCAGCAGAATTTCCTTGGGGACGGGTACTCGGGCGAGAGCATACGGATCACCGGTACCGGGACCGAATCGCCGGTCAACCAGTTCAGTCTCCCCGACCTGAACTTCACCCGCACTATCGACGGGAACAGCGTCGTGTACCGGACCGTTATGCAGGAGATCGGAAACGCCTCCACCACGAACCTCGCCACACTCCAGGTGACCTACCGGTTCTACCCCGAGATGGTTGAGCGCGAGTACCTCATCTCGAACGACTGGCAGGAACCCGTCCCCGCTTCCCAGAAGACGGTGTACTTCTCTACCGACCTCTTTACCCCGATGTCGGACTTCGTGATCCAGAACGACCAGGGGAGGGAGGAGCGGCATATCTACGAGTCCCAGGACTCGGTCGTGAAAAACGATATCGTGCAGGACCTCTACGTACATTCCGGCAATGCGGGGATATATCTCCGGTACGACCCGACCCTCCCGTTCCCCTCGTCCATCGCGTACCGGGGCTCGACCCTTTACAACATGAGTTCAGTCATCGTCTCGGAAACCGACCAGGTGAAACCCGGGGCCTCGATGCATATCATCCAGTACCTGTCGGTAGGAGATGAGGAGGGCGCACGGCAGAACATCGAAAAATACCAGGGGATCCGGATGATGGACTACCCCGGAGGGATTACCCCGGTTGTCCTGGCCGGCCTGAGAACGCCCACGACCGACCTCACGGACGGCGGCTCGGTGTTCGACGGATACGGGGTTTTGGCGGCAAACGACATCCCCTTCACCGAATCGGTGAGCATCCCGGACCCGGGCGAGACCGTGGCATTACCGGATACGGGGACGAACATGTCGGGGACCATACTCGAGAGCACCGGGGAGGTCGTGCAGAACAGCAGCCCAGTGACACTCCCCCCGATCGAACTGCGCAACATCACCTCGTTTGGGATCCGCGACATCATCGGAATCCAGAGGACCGGCACGGAAAATTACGACAACTATGATACGCAAAAACAGAGGATCGATGCAGTCATAAGCTATGCCGCCGGGCAGTCCATGCCGCTCGCCGGGTTCATGCCGGCCTCACTCGATTATGACCTCGACACCATAAAGGTCATAACAGACGACCAGATCCCGTTTGCCTGCGCTCTGGCGGTCAGCCCGCCCTACCCGGGTATTCCCGATACCGGGTACAGGAACCCGGAGATGGCGTATTACCATGGCACGGACACCGGCACTGTCCTGCTGCCCGTCTCCTTCCCGATCAGCACGACGCTCATGTTCGAGCCGGACAAGGAATCGGTATTCACAAGCTGGACAGAGACCATCGACCGGGCGGCAAAGAGCGGGGAGATGGTGTTCTTCATCCTCCGGGCAAACGATATCGGTAACCCCCGGTATACCGACGACTTTGTCAACCTGACCTCCCATGCAAAGGACGAGGGGCTGACGTTCACTACTCCCGACGTCATCGCGGACCATTACCAGAAACTCCGGCAGGTTGAATATACCGGGACGATCGAGAACGACGAAGCGGTGATACGGGTAACGAACAACAACCCGGTTGCCGTCAGCGATGTGGCGTTCAGCGTATCCATGCCCGTCCTCCGGAATGGCGACTATACTGTGGCCAACGGCACGATCGTCCGGAACAGCACCACCGGGGACGTGGAAAACCTCGTCATCGACACCGATCTCCCTGCTTCGGAGTCGGCAGTCCTCGCGGTCCGCCCGGCGCAGGAACGGCGGAACATGAATGTGCAGATCCCCGCCATGCCCATCGAAGGCCAGCAGACCCTCCTGGTCAACGATTCCTCGGGTGCCCCGCTGGCGAACGCTGACGTCCTCATTGATGCGAGCCACTACCAGACGGACGAGAGCGGGATGCTCACGGTCCGGCTGGTACGGGGTAAGCACACGATCCAGGTCCAGAGCCCGGGATACAACACCTTTGAGAAGACGATCGAAGTGAGCGGCAGGGCAATCCTGCTCTCGCGGCTTATCAGTTCAATCCGGATCTGAAAGAAAGCCGGGGCCGCGTGCGGCTCCGGACAGCGGGGCAGGCGATGTGAAAAGGGGAACAGGGGCGGGTGCTGCCCGTATCAGGATGTGACCGGGACAAGCCTGATTCCGTAATCCTCGAGGAACCGCCCGATTACCCGGGCCGGGCCGTGGTCTTTTGCCGACCGGGTCCCGTCCCCAAGGTCGAACCAGCATATGGCATTGCCTGTGCAGTACTCCCGTACCGGGCCGGGGATGCCAAACG
>DATKMN010000069.1:0-4260 GCA_035541835.1 Methanoregula sp. | reverse complement strand
TGATGTCAGCTTCTCCGACGCAAACGGTTTCATCGGCACCATCAGTTTCCTGGTCACGGCACCCGCCACCACCGTCCCCGTAACAGTCCCGGTTACCGTGACCACGGCCCGCACGACCCGGCCCATAACAACGGTCCCGACACCCTGGCCGACCCCGACCAAATCCCCCCTTGCACCGCTGACAGTTCCCGGCGCCCTTGCCCTGGCAGGGATATTCATTGCCTGGAACAGGCGCCGGCTCGGATAATTTTTTTTTATCCCTGTTCCGGTCGGATCACGATACGAACGAATCGGACAGGACTCGCGATCTTTTTTTATTTCCCTGCACACCACACGGTGAATTTACCGGCGCTTTCCGGGAGTGGAGGACTACTCCATCCACCCCGGCGCACCCTGCACCCGCGTTTACGCCTACAGTCACCGGTGGCCGGGCTTTCCCGCACCGGCCCGCTCGGCGTCTGTACACCGATCGATTCGTGCCCGGAAAAAACGAGCCTGCCTGCGCACCGGGACCGGGCCATCCCGGCCGGACCGGCGGGAGTGACCGGTGAGATCCTTCCCGGGCAAAAACAGCGGAAAAATCCCCTGAAAAATTATGGTCTCCGTTTCAGCAGCCAGCCTTCGTACACGAGGAGGACGGCGATGACCAGCACCCCGCCAAGAAGGAAGGCAAGGGCGGGGTCAAACGGGGCCGCCCCCGAACCGGAGGCCATATCGTAGCCTGCTTTCACCATCGCAGCGCCGTTGCCCGCCTCCCGCTGCACTTCAGCCGGCGCAGGGACTGCCGCACTCATGGTGCCGACAGCGGGAGCGGTGAGAAGCGGGACGAGGAGCGAGAAGACCACCGTGCCGAGGATCACGATTGCAAAGAGCGAGGCGTACTTGAGGAGGAGCGCCCTGACATCGGCAGGTTTCGGGGCAACGATCAGGAGACGGTCGGTGAGGGAATAATATTTCACCTCGCGTCCCTTGACGCTGTACCGGGTATCGGCAACCGAGATGAGCCCTGCGTCGAGCAGGTTCTCGAGGTGGTATTTTGCCGTGTTCAGCGGGACCGCCAGTTCCTCGGTTATCTCGGAGAGGCTCTTGTTCTTTCCCGCGAGGCTTTTGAGGATATCGCCGGCGGTCGGGTTTGCGAGCGCTTTTGCTATCTTCTGTGCATTTTCATCGCCCGGTTCCAGGATGACCACGTTATCAGCCATGGATGGCAGAGATGATACGCTCGCGGCCGACCTTCAGGGCAAGGTCGAGCTGGGCCAGTTCCGGACCGCCTCCCTGCGCCATCCCGGGCTTCCCCCCGCCTTTCCCGCCGAGGAGGCTGCAGACCTGCCCGATGATCTCCCCGGCATTGACCCGGGCATCGCCCGAGGCGAGGACGACCCTCACCGTATCGCCCGCTGAAGCGAGGAGGGCGATGCCGCCTTTCTCCGAGACGGAAGTCGCAAGTGCGGAGAGCTCTTTTGCCGGGAGGTCGATGCGCCGGATAACGACGTCTGTTCCGCCGATGGCTTCGGCGACAAGCGACTGCATCTCCAGCTCGACGATCCGTGCGCTCATCCGCTCGATCTCCTTCTTCTGGTCCTTCCATTCGGTGAAGAACCGGGTCACGGTCGGGGGCAGGTTCTCGGTCTGGACCGAGAGGACACCGGCAGCGGCGTTTACGACCTGCTCGAGGTGCTGCATGTAGTAGATCGCCGCAACACCGGCGGCAAACTCGATCCGCTCGATCCCGTCCTGGATGTGCTCCACCCGGATGATCTTGATGACCCCGACCTCGCCCGTGCTCTGGCAGTGCGTGCCTGCGCACGCCTCGATGTCCCCCGCGACCTTGACCACGCGGATGAACTTCCCCGGGGGGACACCGCCCTGGTACAGGGAAAAGCCGTACTTCTGCTCTGCCTTCGACCGGTCTTCGACCGTGATCTCGACCGGCTGGCCGGCCATGATCATCCGGTTTGCCGAGGTCTCGATCCTCCGGAGCTCCTCGGGGGTGATGTGCTTGAAGTGACGGATGTCGATCCGGGAGCTCTCGCTCCCCTTCTGGGCACCCGCCTGGTGGATGTGCGCCCCGAGGACCTCCTTGGCCGCGTGGAGGAGGATGTGGGTCGCGGTGTGGTGGCGCATCAGCGACCAGCGGCGCTCCTCGTCCACCATCCCCTTCACCCGTTCGCCGCGCCGGAGCACCCCGCCGGTCACATGGTGGAGGACGACCTCGCCCACCTTGATGACCGTGTCCACCCGGACCATGCTGTCCGTGCTGACGAGCGTGCCGGTATCGGCGGGCTGCCCGCCTCCTTCCGGATAGAAGAGGGTCTGGTCTGTGACGGCATACCCGTCGAAGAAATCGAGGACTACTGCCTCGAACTCGATGTCCGAGGGCTGCTCGTAGTAGAGCTTCTTCGTGGGGGGGAGGCCCTGGACCCTCCCGGTATATTTCTCGGCCTCGCTCACTTCGGCTTCCTTCTTGGACTCCGAGTGCATCTCCGCGACCATCGAGTAGAAGTTATCGGGGAGGTCGACGACCGCCCCTTCCTTTGCCGCGATGTCCCGGACCATCTCCGGCTGGATGCCATGGGAATCGTAGAGGGTGATAATCTCGGCGAGCGGGACCCGCTGGCTCTTGGCCTTGTAGCTCTTCGCGAGCTTCTGGACGATCCGGGTCCCCCGTTCGAGGGTGGCCGCGTACTTCTCGGTCTCGCGCTCGACGATCTCGCGCACGACCGGGAGCTCCTGCTCGAACTTGTTCGTGCCGATGATCCTTGTCTGCTGCTCGATGAGTTCCCCGAGGGGGACATCGATCTTCAGCTCGTTCATCATCCGGAGGGTCCGGCGGATCACGAGCCGGGCGAGATACCCCTCGCGGACATTGGAGGGCACGATGCAGTCGCCCAGCATGTAGGCGAGGCACCGGGTGTGGTCGACGATCGCGTACACCTTCTCGATGGGCGTGATCATCTTGTCGAGTTTCTCGGGCGAGACGTCGATCGCGGCCGCCACTTTCTTTCTCAGGTTGAAGAGGTTGGTGCCCGAGATGTCCATGAGCCCGGCAAACTTCGCGTTGAGCGCAAGGATCTTGGTGTAGTCCTTGTTGTCGAGCATGTGGCTGAGCCCGGCGGCGCTCATGACGCTGCTGACCATCTCGGGGAAGACCGCATCGTAGATCGTGGGCGAGCCCTTGGACGCCCAGACGAACCGCTCGAGGCCGTAGCCGGTATCGACGATCCGGAGGTTCATCGGATAGTACATCTCACCGTTCAACTCGTACCCCTTGTCCCCGGTCTTCTGCTTCCCGAGGCTCATGAAGACGAGGGTCGCGACCTCGAGCCCGCCGATCAGCACCTCCACGCTCGGCCCCGCGTTCCCGCCACCGATCCACGGGTTCTCCTTGTACGTGACCAGGTTCAGGTCGCCGCCGATGGACTGGATGAAGAGGTCGCAGAGCTCGACCGTCCGGTCCTTCCAGTAGACCTCCTCGCTGGGCGTGTTGAACGCGTGGTGGGCCATCATCTCAAAGGTCGTCAGGTGCCGGCCCGACCTCCCGACCGAGTCGAGGTCGTTGAGCCGGATGCACGGCTGGGAGATGGTCAGGGGATTTGCCGGCGGCGGCACGATGCCGCTTGTCACGAAGGGCTGGAAATCGGCGATGGATGCGATGGTCAGGTAGATGTCGTCCCTCCAGCGTGCGACGACCGGGTACCGTTCGACCCGGGTGTGCCCGTGCTTCTCAAAAAACGAGAGGTATGCCTCGCGCATCCCGTCGAGCGTGTGCGTCTTGAAGACGGGGTTGCCGATGAAATTATAGGGTTCGCAGGGCGCATCGCCGCAGACCTCCCGCGCGCTGTCCCGGGTCCAGAACGCGAGCCCGCAGCTTTTACAGATCTTCCGCGTCAGCCCCTGAGTCTTAAAATATTCGAGCTGGTATTCCTCTTCGAGCATGAAAAATCACGTAATCGTCTGTACAGTTGACAACGAACGGTATTTATTCTATTGTTTCCGGCCCGGCACCCTGCGTCTCCGTGTACCACCGGTCGACGGCGATGAAGTCCCCGGTGATCCCGACGATCCTCACCGCAAGGAGGTGCCAGCAGGTCCGGCCACGGTACATGAAATCGCTGCAGGTGCAGAAGTCCTCGTCGACAACGTACGATGACGTCCGACCCTCGACCACGAAGAAGTCCAGGTACTTCTTTATCCTGCCGGCATCGATCGCGGCAAGCGCCTTCTTCCCCCGGCTGCCGAAGGTCCGTCCGATCTCCTCCC
>DATKMN010000068.1:0-9063 GCA_035541835.1 Methanoregula sp. | reverse complement strand
CATAAGATGGCGGAATTGACACAGAACGAGAAGCGGCTGCTTGCTGTACTCGCACGGGAGAAGACTGCTGATGCACCTCACCTGGCAGCCCACCTGAACGCAACACCCGAGGCTGTTGTCCAGTGGGCCCATCTCGCCATGGACAATGGCGCAGTGAAGGTCGAACGTATCGTAGAAAGCGGGTTTATTTTTACTGACGAAGGGGAGAAGTACCGGAATGAAGGTCTCCCGGAAACCCGGCTCCTTGCAGATATCGGAACCGGCGCAACGCTCCCGGATCTCCAGAAACACGACGCGTTTAAGATAGGTTTTGGACAGCTCCGGAAGAAAGGGCTCATTGTTGTTGCTGACGGCTTAGTCACCCCGAAGAAGGGGGCCTCGACCGCGGATGATGAGGCTGCCCTGAAGAACCCCTCAAAGGGGGATCCCCGGATCAAGGAACTTATAAAACGAGGACTTCTGAAGGAGACCGAGACTGTCCGCTACCAAATCTCGATCATGCCTGCCGGAGAATCTCTGGTGAAGCAGGGTCTTGACCTGAGGGAGGAGATCGGAACCCTCACCCGCGATCAGATAATCTCCGGCGAATGGAAGAACCTCAATCTCCGCAGGTATGACGTGACGAAGCTGCCGAAGAAGGCGTATCCCGGGTCGATCCATCCCTACCAGAGGATCATCGCTGAGATGCGTGAGATCCTTCTCGAGATGGGATTCACCGAACTTTATGGCGGGATCGTCCAGCAGTCGTTCTGGAACTTCGACGCTCTCTTCCAGCCACAAGACCACCCGGCACGGGAGATGCAGGACACCTTCTACCTCAAGGAGACCATGCCCCTCCCGCCGAATTACGAGCGTGTGAAGGCAATGCACCTCTCCGGAGGGGATACATCGTCGACCGGCTGGGGCGGGATCTGGCGAGAGGAAAAGGCCGAACAGTGCGTCCTGAGGACCCACACGACGAGCGTGTCGATCCAGCACCTCGCGAAGAACCCGAATCCGCCGGTCAAAGCGTTCTGCGTCGGCCGGGTCTACCGGCGGGAGACTATCGATACGACCCATCTTGCGGAGTTTGAGCAACTGGAGGGTATCGTAATGGACGAGGATGTCAACTTCGGCAACCTCCTCGGGATCCTCCGGGAGTTTTACCACCGGATGGGCTTTGAAGGTGTGCGCTTCAAGCCCTCGTACTACCCGTACACCGAGCCGAGCCTAGACGCCGAGGTCTTTGTCGAAGGGATAGGCTGGATCGAGATGGGAGGAGCAGGGATCTTCCGGGAGGAAGTCACCGCGCCGCTGGGGATCAATTATCCCGTCCTCGCTTGGGGGCTCGGAGTCAGCCGCATCGCGATGCTCCGGCTGGGGCTCAAAGATCTTCGGCAACTCCACCACAGTGACATCGCGTTTCTCCGAGAGACGCCCGCCCTCCGGCGGACCGGGGGTGTCTGATGGCCGTTATTACGCTCCCCTACAAATACCTCGAACGCCTTACCCGGACCGACCGGAAGACCATCCTCGATAAGGTCGCTCTCATCGGGTCCGACGTCGAACGGACGGAGGAGGACCATGCCGACGTGGAGTTCTTCCCGGACCGGCCCGATCTATTCAGCCCTGAAGGCGTTGCCAGGGCGATGCGTGGCTATCTCGGGATCGAGACAGGTCTGCCGGTCTACCCGGTTAAGCCTTCCGGCATCTCCTTTACCATAGATCCTGCGCTTGCAAAGATCCGCCCGGTCCTTGGTGCAGCAGTCATCCGCGGCGTGTCGTTCGACGACGAATCGATCCAGAGTATCATGGCCCTGCAGGAATCCCTGCACTGGGCGGTTGGCCGGGGAAGGAGCAAAGTCGCCATTGGCATCCACGACCTCGATACCGTGAAGCCCCCGTTCCGCTATATCGCTTCGGCCCGGACCAGGAAATTTGTGCCGCTTGACTATTCAGAAGAGATGACGATGGACGAGATCCTCGTTATGCATCCGAAGGGCCGGGATTACGCAAAGATCGTCAGGGACTTCCCGCTTTTCCCCCTGATTGTCGATGCAGAGGACCATGTTCTCTCATTCCCTCCTATAATTAATGGAGAGCGGACGCGGGTTACGATGGAGACCAGGAACATCCTGCTCGATACCACCGGGACTGACGCACGGGCTGTGGCAGTCGCGGTCAATATTATCTGCACGGCGATGGCAGAGGCGGGGGCGAAGGTGAAAAGTGTCACCATCAACGGTTCGGAAACACCAAGCCTCGCTCCTGCGGAAAGGACCGTGAGCGTGAAGGAATGCAACCGGCTTCTGGGGATTGATCTTCCCGCTGAAGAGATCGCGAACCTTCTCGGGAGGATGCGGTTTGGTGCCCGGTCTGACGGTGCAGATCAGGTCAGGGTTCAGGTACCGTGTTTTCGGGCTGATATCATGCACGACTGGGACATCTTTGAGGATGTCGCAATAGCGTACGGGTACGACCGTATCATGGCCCAGCCGCCGGCGACATATACGGTTGGCAAGCCGAACCCGGTACAGGTTTTCGCAAACCTTGCCCGAGAGATCTTCTGCGGGCTCGGGTATCTCGAGGTAATGCCGTTTACCCTTACGAGCGAGGAGATACAGTACCGGAGGATGGCCCGGCCGGAGCCGGCTGGAGCGCTTCACATCCTTCATCCAATCACCATCGACAACACCGTGGTCAGGACAGACCTTGTCCCGCTTCTTCTCGAGTTCCTCACTATGAACAAACACCGGGAACTCCCCCAGCGGCTCTTTTCTGTCGGTGACGTTGTGGAAAACTGCATAACATACCAGAAAACAGCAGCAGTCAGCATGCACCCGGGGGCGGATTTTTCTGAGGCCTATGCTGTCGCAGATGCTCTCCTGCGCGAATTTTCGATCGAGTGCTCCGTCAGGGAATCGGCGGACGGAGCGTTCATCGAAGGCCGGCGGGCGGATATCTTCGTAAATAATAAAAAAGTCGGGGTCTTCGGCGAGATGCATCCCGCCGTAATCCTGGGTTTTGATCTGGAACATTCAGTGGCGGCGGTCGAACTCGATCTCAGAGCCGTACCGGGATATCCCGTTCCCTGAGATATTTTTTCACCTCTGCGACCGTCATCTCGCCATAGTGGAAGACGCTCGCGGCAAGGCATGCATCGGCTTTTCCTGAGGTGAACCCGTCGTAAAAATGGCCGAGGGTCCCGACCCCGCCGCTCGCAATGACCGGGATCTCCGCATTCTCCGAGATGGCAGCGGTAATGGCGAGGTCGAACCCGTTTTTCGTGCCGTCAGTCTCCATGCTCGTGAGCAGGATCTCTCCCGCACCACGCCGCTCTGCTTCCTGTGCCCAGCAGACCGCATCGATGCCCGTTGGTCTGCTCCCTCCGAAGATCACGACCTCGTACCAGCAGGTACGGCCGTCTGCAAGCCGGACGGGAGTAGCATCCGGGTTGGGTGCGAAATTCCTCCGGACATCCATTGCGACAACAATGCACTGCGTTCCAAAAGATTCGGCTCCTTCCGAGATCAGGGCAGGCTTCTGGACTGCGCTTGTGTTGATACTCACCTTGTCAGCTCCTGCGCGGAGGATTTGCTGGATATCGTCGTTCGAACGTATCCCCCCGCCAACGGTCAGCGGCAGGAACAGCTGGTCGGCAGCCCGCTGTATAAGATCGATGAGGATACCCCGCTTCTCCTTTGAAGCCGTGATGTCGAGAAAGACAACCTCATCAGCTCCCTGCTCATTGTACCGCGCTGCAAGCTCTACCGGATCGCCCGCATCCCGGAGCGAGAGGAAATGCGTACCCTTCACCACCCTTCCTTCCTTGAGGTCGAGGCAGGGGATGATCCGCCGTGTCAGCACCATTGGATAGTGGTTCGCGGGCAAGGGGTATGTACGTTTCTCCGGTGACATGGAAGGGAAATGCGGCAGCAGAAATAAGGATTTTTCACCACCCTCATCCCGGCAGGGATTGCCGGAAATCTCCAGTGGTTCCCGGAGCTATTATGTAACCTGCCTCCCTTATTCATAGGGTAGATACGACAGGGCCTAATGATCCGGCCCGGCCAGGGATACTCATGAGCACGGGGATGCTGAAGATCGAATGGGCCGCGCAGTACATGCCGGTACTTGCGGCCATCAGAAAACAGTTTGCAAAAGAAAAGCCGTTCGCTGGCATGACCATAGGGATGGCGCTCCATGTCGAAGCAAAGACTGCAAACCTTGTAGCCGCACTCGCCGCCGGTGGTGCAGAAGTTCACATCACGGGATGCAACCCGCTCTCAACTCAGGATGATGTGGCTGAAGCCCTCAATACGATGAAGAAGGTGCGGTGCTATGCAAAGCGCGGCTGCACGGTCGAGGAGTACTACGCGGCAATCGATGCAGTGCTCGATGCGGATCCGGTCGTCACCATCGATGACGGAATGGACCTGATCCACCGGCTCCATACGACCCGGAGGAACCAGCTCAAGAAGATCATCGGCGGCTGCGAAGAGACGACGACCGGTATCCACCGGCTGCGGGCGATGGCCGCGGAAAAAAAGCTCGAGTTCCCGGTTGTTGCTGTCAATGATACTCCTATGAAACGGTTCTTTGACAATGTTCACGGGACCGGGGAAAGCTCCCTGAGCTCCATCATGATCACCACCAACGTCCTCATTGCGGGCAAGTACGTCGTTGTTGCAGGGTATGGATTCTGCGGGCGGGGACTTGCGAGGAAGGCGCACGGCCTTGGGGCCAAAGTAATAGTCACCGAAATTGATCCGCGAAGGGCGCTTGAGGCCCACATGGACGGCTACCATGTCATGAGCATGGACGATGCCGCGAAGATCGGAGACCTGTTCATCACCACTACCGGTAATGTCAGCGTCATAACGAAGAAGCACTTCAGGAACCTGAAAGATGGTGCGATCCTCTCCAACTCCGGTCATTTTAATGTCGAAATTGATGTGGAGTGGCTGAACGAACATGCGGACACCATCACTCACCGGGACGGGATCGACAGCTATCGTCTCGGGAAGAAGACCGTACATGTTCTTGCCGAAGGCAGGCTCGTCAACCTCGCGACCCCGAAAGGCATGGGCCACCCTATCGAAGTCATGGACCTGAGTTTCGCTCTCCAGGCCCTCTGCGCAGAGTTCATCGCAAAGACCGGGAAGAAACTTAAAGGAGGCGTTTACGAAGTCCCCCGTGAGATTGACGAAAGGGTCGCCCATATGAAGCTCTCTTCGCTCGGGCTCTCTATCGATGCGATGACAAAGGAGCAGAAAAAATATTCCGAAAGCTGGGATATCGGAACCTGATCCCACCGCCCCTGATTTTTAAGATTTCTCTCGTTTTTACCCTTCGAGTCTTGCAGCGAACAGATATTCCTGAGCATACCCGCAATATTCACCGAAATATTCCCGGCCGAAATGCCGTACAGCATCGTACTCGCGCCTGCCGAGCGACCGTGAGGCGTTCAGGTCCGGGAGGTAGTGTTCCTGCATAATCCGTCGGATCCAGACATCGACCGGAAAAGCCTCGAATTTTCCGAATGCGAAGAGGAGGATGCAGTCCGCTGCCTTTGGGCCGATACCGGACCGTTGCATCATCTCTTTACGCGCATCCTCGAAGGCGAGGGAGTCTACCTTTCTTTCCCAAGCCTCTCTGTCGGTAATTTCGCATGCGGTCCGGAAAATAAACGGCTGCCTGTACCCGAGTTTGCAGCAGGAGAGAGCATCAGCGCCTTTGCAGCAGAGGTCATCAGGCCCGGGAAACGAATAAAATGTCCTGCCCTCAAACCGGATCCTGCTCCCGAACTGCTCGCAGATCGCCGCGATTCTGCGTCTGATGGTAGGTATGTTTGAGTTTGTTGCGATTGTGTAGGAAATGAGACACTCCCATTTCGGCTGACGGATGATACGCAGGCCCCTGCACCGTTCTACAGCAGCATGGACGAATGGATCCCTGTCAAACGATACAATGATGGAAGCGAGATCTGAATCGAGTGAAAAGTAGTTATCTATGAACTGCCTGTCCGCCCCTTCGTACCTCAGCCGTTCCTTGTCCTGTCTGATCTTGATCGCGCGGTCGTCGACAACGCCATGCCACCAGCCATTCTCGGAACGGTCCCAACGGAATACCTGACCGCAGGAAAGCGTCTGATCGAGAGAGAACGGCGTTTCCGGCGATAGCGTGATTACCGGCATGAAATCCCAAGGGATATCTGACGTTTCATCAATAAAGGCTCTCCGTCAGGCGCAGGGTGAATGCGGGAGGATACTCCGGGATCTATGATGAAAGAGGATACTTTCGCATCGAACCGAATAGCCTTTTAATATATAAATCAAAAGTTCTCATCATGGAACTCAAGGATACCCTCAGGGCATTCATCGAAGAAGGCGGAGACTGGGAACGCAAACACACCTCGGTAAAAGGCGTGTCGATCATCCGGTTGCCGGCGACCAAGAACCGGGCAGCGTCCCTGGCAATCGATATCAACCCCATCGGCGAAAACGGCCTCCCGATGAAAAAGAAGGGGATCATGATAATGAACGCCGCGGAGCTCGCAGCTTTCCGCGCTGCCTTTACCAACGAAAAAATTGACGGTCTCATGGCCGCGCTGGAAGATGTGCTCCCGGACCGGAAAGCTGCCGGAAAACCCTCCAAGCCCGATGTAGTCCAGATTTAGCCCCGCTTCACCCATGGAAGGATCCAGCCATTGCAGGGTGGGGGTTATGGTGAAAATCCATGCTGCAGTATGCATACTTTGCCTGCTTGCTGCCGCGATGAGCGCAGGCTGTACCAATTCTCCGATACACCCTGCGCATACTGAACCCCCTCCGGCAGTTATTGTAGATTATCACCGCTCCGGAGGTCTCGCAGGCCTGGATGACCGGCTGGTCATATTTGATAACGGAGCTGCAATCGTTTCGAGCAGGATGTCAAGCCGGGAGATCAACCTCACGCAGACTGATCTCGATCACCTCTCGTCGGTCTTCTCCGATGCGCAATTCACTATGCTGGAAAACAACTATACCGCCAGACTCGGGACGGACCTCGTCCACTACTCTATCAGTTACCGTGGGAAAACCGTTAATACAGAAGACTCGGCAACACCCCCGCAACTCCAGCAGGTAATCGACGAGCTGAATCGTGTTCTGAGGACCGGCAGTTTCAATCAGCAGGCAAACCCCCTGGTGAGCTTACCAATGTCCATGCCCTGACACTCACTGAACCTTGTTCCGTTTATCCGGATCGCTGAAACCTGATTGAAAACCCCCTGCATACGGCCGGGTTTCGGGGGTCATAAAAAACACAATCCCTTGTGTCTTGGTCGAAAAAAAGAGACTTTCACATCTTTTCGTACATACAGGACTGTACGTCGTGGCCAAGTTTTCCTATCGCATCCGCCCTGCACCGCTGGCAGTGCCGCATCTGTTTTACATATTTTGCACAAGCATCCTGCATCTTCTTCTTCATTTCGGGGGTGGGTGGTGCGATATCGGCAAATTTATACTGTGCGATGAGCGGGATGAGATTGAATGTATAAACTCCCATCTCGCCGACCTTCTTTGCGATTTCCACGATGTGATCCTCGTTGATCCCCGGGATATAGACCGTGTTGATCTTGACGATCATGTGCCGGTCTATCGCCATTTGTATACCCTTTAACTGTTGGGAGAGGAGGAGTTTTGCAGCTTCGAGGCCATGGTATCTCTTTCCCTGGTAATCGACAAACTGGTAGATTTTTGCCCCGATCTCGGGGTCGATTGCATTCAGAGTCACGGTGATATTGCCGACATCGTATTTC
Source organism: Methanoregula sp. (assembly GCA_035541835.1). Taxonomy (GTDB): domain Archaea; phylum Halobacteriota; class Methanomicrobia; order Methanomicrobiales; family Methanospirillaceae; genus Methanoregula. Next base: position 1,283 of record DATKMN010000068.1, on the reverse strand, counting down.
TGTAAAAGGTCGATCTTATCGGGAAGGAGGAGCCCGTTTGTACTGATACACTTGATGACGTTCGGGTACTCTTCGTGGAGCCGGCGCAGGGTCTCAAAAGTCTCCTCGTTTGCAAGAGGATCGCCGGGCCCTGCAATCCCAACGACCTTGATGTAGTTGTATTTCTCGACAACTCTCTTGACCATATCCATTGACTCATCAGGATTGAGCACCCGGGTGGTCACTCCCGGCCTGCTCTCGTTTACGCAGTCGAAGTCCCTGATACAGTAATTACACTGGATATTGCATTTGGGGGCAACCGGGATGTGGCACCTGCCGAAATTGTGGCAGGCTTTCTCCGAGAAACAGGGATGTTCCTGGATCTTCCGCATCTGCGCAGGATCCCATTGCACTTTCTTCCCCGCAACGTCAGCAACCCTCACATCGTCAGCCATAGTCAACACCACTACTTGAGCGCTGAATGTATAAATAAAGTGCAATAGTGGCTGTGGTGGCTATCGGGCGGCAAGGGTTTATCGGTGCACGGATCAAGTACATCCGGATACCATGAAAAAATCGGAGAAAGAAAAAGGGAAAGAAGCAACCGCCGCCCGTCGGAAACAGCTTACGACCTACGGGATTATCGTCGTTATTGCCGCAGTAATTATCTGCATTGTCGGTTATCTGGCCATCACCCACGTAGTCGCAAAATCCGGCGATACCGTAGGTGTTTATTACACGGGGACGCTCGACAATGGAACGGTGTTTGATTCGAACGTAAACGAAACCCCCCTCGTATTCACGCTGGGTTCAGGCCAGATGATCCCGGGATTCGATAAAGCGGTCACCGGCATGGCAGTCGGTGATACGAAGACCGTACATATTCCCGTTGATCAGGCGTATGGGCCGTATCATCCCGAGTTAGTCACGACGGTCAACCGGTCCGCAAACTTTAGTATAACAAACCCGTATATCGGCGAGATTCTGACCGTTGAGAATCCGGATACACGTGCGACAACCGAGGTGAAGATCATTAATGTCACACCGTCAACGGTTACGGTGGACGCGAATTTCCTTCTCGCGGGACAGAACCTTACATTTACGATAAACCTCGTATCCATCAATCCGAAATAACTTTTTTCGCTGTTCACTTCTCTGTGCGTTAATTGGAATGGAGATTTTATAGTTAAGTACGGGAGGTCCCTGTCGAGGCCACCTCTTGTTGCACGGATCCACGTTTTCTGATGATGCTGGTGTGGAAGGATCTGAAATGAGGGGGGGTCCCGGGATACCCCCCACCAAAA
>DATKMN010000067.1:0-3882 GCA_035541835.1 Methanoregula sp. | reverse complement strand
GCCAAAAACGGGTCCGGGCCACTTTTCAGACGACGGGCGAAACGGAGGGGAGTTGCATGAAAAAAACCAGCCCTGAACAGGCGAAAGGCGGATGGCCGGCCACCCATTCCGGTGCGGGGCCCGGAAAACCATCTGCGAGCCGGGAGAAGATCCTCGCGGCTGCGCTCGAACTCTTCACCGGACGGGGGTTCTCCGGAACCCCGACATCGCTGATATCGAAGGAGGCCGGCGTCTCGACCGGGACGCTCTTTTTTTATTTCAGTACCAAGGAGGAGCTGATCGACACCCTTTACCGCCGGACCAAAGGCGAGGCGGCGCAGGCGATGGGCCGCGGCCTCTCTGACCGCATGACGGTCGAAGCGAAGCTCCGCCGGCTCGGGCGGAACGCCGTCGAATGGGGGATGGCAAACCCGGAGAAACTCAAATTCATGGAGCAGTTCGCCCATTCCCCGTTCGTCTCCACGAGCGCCCAGGAAGAGGGGATGTCGCATTTCCTCTTCCTGCAGGAGCTCGTGCGGGACGGGATCCGGGACGGGACGATCCGGAACATCGACCCTCCTCTCCTCTTCTGCATAATCGCGTCGGCCCTCTCCGGCCTGATCGCCAGGGCCTCGGCTGTCAGCGACCCGGAGGAACGCAGGAAGATCACGGAAGAAGGGCTGGACTTCATCTTCCGCGGGATGATGCCATGAGGATTTTTTTCGCGGCCGGAAGACGGGGCAGAAAAATGAGAGCGACCAATGAAAATGATGAGTACATGAGACAGGATTTTTTCAGAAGACCGGAGTAACGAAAATGGCACCAGTAATCGAGACCAGGGACGTATCGAAGAACTACGGGGATGTAACGGCAGTCGACCACGTGAACCTCACGGTCGAGGGAGGAGCGCTCTACGGCCTCCTCGGCCCGAACGGATCGGGCAAGACCACGATGATCCGGATGCTGACCGGGCAGACCCGGCCGACGGGGGGAAGCGCCACCGTGCTCGGGATCGACGCGGTCGCGGACCCGGTCGGTGTCCGGGCGAAAGTCGGGATCATTCCCGAACAGGAGACCCCGCCGAGTTTTCTTTCCGCAATGGAGTACCTCCGGTTCGTCGCCGCGGTCCGGAAGATCCCGGATATCGAGACAAAAGCGGAATGGTGGTTCGATTTCCTCGATTTTGCCGACAAGAAAAACGTCCTCTGCAAGGACCTGTCCCGGGGCACGCGGCAGAAGCTGATGTTCACGCAGGCGTTCATCCACGAGCCGGAGCTCGCGCTGATCGATGAGCCGCTCATCAACTTCGACCCGATCATGCAGGACCTGGTCAAGGAGTACCTCGCAGGGTATGTCAGGACGGGGAGGACGATCTTCATCTCCACCCATATCCTCGAAGTCGCTGAGGAGATCTGCTCGGGGTTTGCGATCCTCCACAAGGGAAAACTCCTGCACACCGGGACCGTTGCCGAACTCAAAGGCCGGGGCGAGCACCTCCCCGCCTTCTTCCTCTCGCTGGTCCGGAAGGAACGCCATGCTTGACCTCTTCCGGAACATGGTAAAGGAGGAGTGGCGCGTCCACTCGACGATGTTTGGCAGCCTCTCGTTTGCCCTCTTCCCGGTCATGATCTTCGGGATCGCCTTCATGGGTGCGTTCCTCCTGCCCCTGATGCGGAGCACGCTTCCCGCCGGGAACCTGACGCTCATCGTCCACGCGAACTACCTGATGCTCGGGATCATGGTCGGCGGGTTCGGGCTCCTCGGGAACGAGGTGATGAACCGCAGGTTCGGCCAGGCAAGCTTCCTGACGTACTCGGCCCGGTCCCTCCCGCTTTCCGACCGGTTCATCTTTCTGAATTTCGTTGTCAAGGACACCGTGTACTACTTTTTCCTCTGGGTCCTCCCGTTCGGCTTCGGCTACGTCCTCGCCTCGCCGTTCACCGGAGTCCCGCTCGCGTCCGCGCTCCTCCTCCTCCTCACCCTGACGCTCTCGTTCCTCTTCGGGCTCTGTACCGTCTTCCTCCTCTCGAGCGTGTACGCCCGGTCGAAGCCCGCGCTCTGGGCCCTCCTTTTCGTCCTGGTCGCCGGGTGGGGCGGCCTCGCGTACGTAACCGGGATGAACCCGGCGCTCCTCTTCCCGCCCCTCCTCCTCAATAGTTCGTTCTCGTGGGCGAACCTTGCCGCATCCTGCGCCGTGCTCGCCGTCCTCTTCGCAGTCGCGATCTACCTCTTCAACCCGGAGTCCGTTGGTTCGGAGAAGGTGTACAACAATTCGTTTACGCCCCTGATGAAGAGGCTCGCGTTCCTCCCGGACCCGGCCCTCGCCGCGAAGGATGCCCTCGACCTGTACCGGAGCGGGAGCGTCCTGGGCCAGACCATCTTCTCATTCCTGATCCCGCTCGGCGTCATCTGGTTCTTCCTCTCCCTCCTCGGCCCGTTCTTCCCGGCCCACGGCCTCCTCTTCACGTTTGCCATCGTTACCGGTGTCATCGCCTCCACGATGTACACCTGGGTCACGATGTTCGACACCTTCGGCCCCTATGCCTGTCTGCCGGTCGCGGTCAGCCGGCTCATCGCCGGCAAGCTGACCACGTTCTCGCTCCTCCAGATCGTCCCTGCCGTATTCATGGCCGCGGTCGCCGTCCTCTCCGGGGAGACCCTGTATGTCATCCCGGCGGTCGTGCTCTGCGTCTCCGTCTCGTTCTACGCAGTCGGCATAATGGTCTGGCTGACCGGGCTCTCGCCGAGCGTGATGGTGTACGACGTGAAGGTGATGGCGGTTTACCTCGTCCTCGTAGGGATCGCTCTGACCGTCTTCTCAGGCATCGCGTTTGCAAACCCCCCGCTCATCCTCGCGTCCGCGGTCCTCCTCGTCCCGGCGTGGCTCTTTGTCAGAAAGGCGTTTGTGAAATGGGACGCCGTGGACCCCGCGGGGTTCTGATTTTTTTCCGGGTATCAAAAAAGCAGTCCCCGGGGCTTTAGAACGTCAAAAATCCCCTGGCGCAATCCCGTTTACTTCCCTTTCACAAGCTCTTTTCCCGCGCTCCATGCGCATCCCACGCTCTCCCCGAGCGCCCAGTAACGGTTGTCCGGCACCGTGAGGAGAAGCGGGTTGATCTTCTTCGGGTCCGGTTTCCGGGCCGTGAGACAGCACTCGTCGATATGTGCCGCGGTGATCTCACCGATGATGCAGGTATGGGACTGGAAGTCGTGCGTCCCGGCAACCGAGCACTCGAGGCTGAGGGGACAGCGCTGGATCATCGGTGCCGCCGGGTTCTTACCGTAGAAGACTTCAAAAAGCATCGACTTGTCGGTATTGTTTGCCGAGACGATGCCACAGTAATCGGTCTCCTTCACCATCGCTGCCGTGGGGAAGTTGACGGAAAACGCCCGGTTTTTCAGGACCGCTTCCCTGGTCGCGCTCCGTTTGTTGAGGCCCATGCTCACGAGCGGCGGGTCGAGGCAGACCCGGGAGATGAAAGCGACGGTCATGAAGTTCGGCCGGCCGTTCACGAGCGAGCCGATGAGCGTGACCGGCATCGGGCAGATCGTCGTGTTGGCCCCAATCGGTACTTTTCCCATGGTGCACCACCGGGACCCTGTCCGGGTCCCGTTCACGCTCCCTTAAGCATCCCGGCCTGATAAAGCTGGATGACGCACGCTTCACGGTTTTTTTACGGGCCCGCGATTATTTCCCGCCACGGTGCTTCTGGTACTCCCCCACAAGCCGCTTTATCGCCTCGTTGTACTCCTCGCCTTCGTTACAGATCGAACACAGGAGCTCCTTTGTCTCAGTCCCGACAGAGAGGTAGTCGTTCCAGGACCCTGGGCGTTACCCTGGGAGCTTTCGGCTCGGGCTTCCGGAATTTCATATTGCCGTACCTGGTACCGGGACTATTTTCA
>DATKMN010000066.1:0-11881 GCA_035541835.1 Methanoregula sp. | reverse complement strand
GTCGCATCGCCGTTGCTGTTCACGGTAATATCAAGGGAGTCCGCGGTGAACCCTGCAACGGGATGGACGAGCAGAATGGTCAGACAGACAATGCCGGCGATGAATTGTGCAGTTCCCGGTCTTGGGGCATACATGGGCGCGTTCCTTCCGGATATACGATCGGGCGACGTACTATCTTTTTATCCGCTGCCGGTATTTATGCGATAGGGATGTCCGGGGTTATCCTCAACCACGGCGAGGTCCGATCTACCGGAAATCCTCTTCGCCGGTACAGGCCTGGATGGCGAGGAGCATGAGCCATCACCATGGGACTTATGTGTCTTAAGGGAACACGGACCAGTCTGTGGCCGAAAGCAGCCCGGAGGACCCCGGTGCGACCGCCTCTTCCTTATCTTCTCTGTCCTGTGGCGTTCAACAGCATAATATAGCGCCCGGTCGAACGTGTACAGCAATGTTCGATGTCCTGATCCATACCGTCATGCACTTCGACATGAACCTGGTCTCCGTAGTCCATGACTACGGGCTCTGGACGTATGTCATCCTCTTTTTCATCCTCTTCATGGAGACGGGTTTTGTCATCACCCCGTTCCTTCCGGGAGATTCGCTCCTGTTTGTTGCCGGCGCGGCGGCAGCCGGCGGCATCCTTGACATACGGTGGCTGGTCGCTGCCTGTCTTCTCGGGGCAGTTGTCGGGGATACGGTGAACTACTGGATCGGGAACTATCTCGGTCTCAGAGTTTTCCTCTGCCGGTTCCCGGGCCTGGTGAAAAAGGAGTACATAGACCGGACGTACGGGTTCTTTGAAAAATACGGCGGCGCGACCATTTTTATCGCACGGTTCTTCCCGATCATCCGGACATTCGCGCCATTCCTTGCCGGGGTGGGTTCCATGCGGTACCGGCGTTTCCTCTTTTATAATGTCCTCGGGGGTATCTGCTGGACTGCAGCGATCCTGTTAGCCGGTTATTTCCTCGGGTCGTTCCCGGTCGTCCGGGAAAACATGAGCCTCCTCATCACCCTTGTCGTCCTGCTCACGGCCGGAACCCTCCTCTTCATCGCTGCTGCCCTCATCCGGGAGTACTTCACGAAGAAAAAAGAGGAATGCGGGAAAGAAGAGTGAGGTTTTCCGCTGCTGCGACAGAAATGCCGCACGGCTGACCCGAAGATTCGGGTGCCCCCCGCCCCTTCCCCTCAAAACTACCGCCACCGGCAGGCAGTTTTTCGTGCGGGGGAGCCGACGTAAGCGGAGTATGAATATAATGGGGTGCCCTGATCGTTAGCCCCCGATAGATTGTAACAGGGGATTATCGAAAAGGGATTTTCATCGTTTTAGGTATCATATCAGGCATTTTATCGATGAAATGGGTGAAATAACTCATTATTTCACCGTTGATTGGTAATCACATTAGCATTCTTCTATGAGGAGACCGTGGTTATCGACTTTTGTCGTAACAGCAATTGAGAGGCCGAGCGGTTTGAGGATCTTTTTGATCGATCTCTCGTCGAGTCCGGTTACGATCGCGATGGCAGGGCCCACGGAACTCATGCCCACGAACTCGAGGTTTGCGTCCCGGAGCCTGCTCATGTAGTGGTAGATCCCGAACCCGTGGTGCTCGACCTCGGCACGCTTCGATCCCCGGAACTCGATCTCCCAGATGACGTCCCCGATTTTCCGGAGGTCTCCTTTTTCGAGCGCGGGGACGAGGTCCATCATGAGGAGGTACGCCTTGAGCTCCCGGTCCCGGTAGTCAAGGGTCCGGGCCCGGTTCATCAGCAGGTCGAACTCCTGGGTGCCGGCGGAGGAGATATCGGTCGGCGGGATGAGGATATACACGTTCTTCCCTTCCGCAAAGGGGTGGTGGTACACGAGGGCCAGCTCGTCGCCCATGACCGCCATGCCGCCGTTCACGCTCACCGCAGGACCGACCCCGGTCTCGAACCCGAACGCGATCTTCCCGTCGGCAGTCTCCTCAACATAATTGTGTCCGATCAGCATCCGGAGCTGGGTACTCGTCAGGGGGGATCCAACGGCCCGGTTCATAGCGGCTGCAACCGCGATCATCATCGTGCTGGTGGAACCCAGGCCCACGTGCTTGAACTCCTGTTCGGTCACGGTGATGTGGAAGCCTCCCGTATAGCCAACCGCTTTTTTGAAGACCGCGACAAAATTCTCGATAAGCGGTGCCCGGGAATACCGGATCGAGACCGTCTTTTCCGTGCATCTGACCGTGGCCGTGCAATAGCACTGGATCGCAAAGCCGATACCCCCCCCGCCGGGATGGTCCGGCGCAAACCGGTTCATGTCAAGCACAGTCAGGTGGATGCGTCCCGGGGCAGTCACCGTTACCGTTCCTTTGGCGGGGGCAAGGGAAAATTCCTCACGCTCGAGGCCGAGCGTCTTGAGATCCTTTCCCGGGGCGAAGGTCTTGAAATCGTATTCGACGAGGTCGAGGTCCCCGCCGCGTATCTTCATGGCCGGCATAGCACAACAGTCCGTACCAGTCCCTTTTGAAAACAGGCAGGCATTTCCTGCGGGCTCCCGCAGAAGCCTTTGCTTGTTTTCTTTCCGGATACTGGTATGATGATCAGGATGACAGGAACGGATAACCCTTTCCATTGGCAGGCGGTTGATCCGATGAGCGCTATTTTCGCTTTTCCGGGCCCGGCGCACGGTCAAAGTACATATTTTTTCCCGTTGCCGAGAGAGGGATCCCGTACGCGACGGTGCACTCCGCCCCGAGAAGGCCGAGGTCCATCGCAGCCACGCCGGCAGAGTACATGACCCGGTTGTCGGCATTGTGGATCTGGGCGGTCTTTACCGCGGAACCGACGGCAATCCCGAGATCTGCCATCCTTACCGCGCAGTTCGGTCCTGAGAAATACCGGGGTTTTCCGGTGCGCTTCTCCGACACTGCTGCCATTTCTGCGCAGCCGGGAAAACCACACGCCCCGCAGTTGACACCGGCAACCACATCCCCCTGTGAGCCGATCAGGACACAGGCATCGCTTGCCGCAAGGTTTCCCGCATCCCGGTGGAAAAACCCGATATCCCGCTCGGTCCCGAGCGTATCCAGCCGTTTTGCGAGCGCACGCAGATCTTTCCCCGTGATAACCCGGATAATGATGGTGTCAATACCCTTGCCTTTCGGGGCCGTCCGGGCGGCAAGCGCCATGAGCCCCGCGACAGTTGTTAATGCGTCCCGTTCCGGTGACATGAGGAGATGGTGGGTCAGGACAGCAAAAAAACATTGGCCGGCCTGGAAGCCTGCCAAAAGCCAGCAGTACCTGGTTTTATCCGGCAAATGCCGGTAGCGAACACCTGATTTCTTCCGGCATCTGAAAAAAAAAATATGGCGGCTTTCGCGGTTTTCAGTCAGTATCGTCGTCCGGCAGATCGATGGCCGGCCCTTCCGGTTCAGTCGGCGGGGTGGTGAGTTCTTTCCAGTACACCCCGGCGATCGAGAGCCCGATAAAGAGGATGAGGAGACCGGCGCTCCATGCATTTTCGTCCGCCCTCAGGGTGAATGGGATATTCATGCCCATCACGTCGTTAATCCCCGCAATTACCAGGGCGAACAGCAGGAATACGATAAACCCGATAACGCCCCCAAGGATGATCGCGGCTGCCGTCCGGAGGGGAGTCGGCTTTGTCAGTGTTACAGCCATGGATCGCAGTATCACACCGTTTCTATAAATCAGTTGCCTCGTGCGGGCTGTATCGGAGCGGTCCGAATCCTGCGGGGCCTCTGTATCAGGGCATAAAAACCCGCACCGCCGGCAGGAGAGCGGCTTTTTTCAGGGCGCCCCCGGGTCGACCCTGAGTGCCACGCCGTCGAACTCAGCGATAACCCGCGTGCCTTCATGAACCATCACCCGGAAAGTCGAATATCTCCCGTTGTCGGCGACCTTCTCCGCTACCGCAGTGAGAGGCCCGGTCGCGGGGGCGATGTACTGGATGTGGACCGAGACGGCGACCCGGTCCGCCACCCCGCAGTTGGCTGCGATCCCGAACGCATGGTCGGCAAGCGAGAAGATCGCCCCTCCATGGAAGACCCCGTGGGGGTTCAGCATCCCCTCCGCGCCCATGGCGACCTTCGCGTGCCCGTCCCGGGCTTCGATGATGCGCATCCCGAGGAGCCTTGCGTAGCCGCTGTCGTCAAACGCGGCGATCTGTTCGCCGGTCCGCTCTCCTCCGCTTCCGGAACAGTCCTTGTGTGGCATACAGACCTGCCCGGGGCACCCGGGTTACTTGTACTTTTTCTGCGTATAGGAATATTTCTGGGTCTCGCCGCCATGGGAGACGATGTAGACCCATTCGTACAGGGATTTGAGGGTCCCGTACTGCTTGTACCGGCGCATCGAGAACCCGACTTTCAGGTTCCCGTCAAACCGGATCTTTCCCTGTTCGAGCATCCGGAGCGCGATCTCGAGGTCGTCGCCGGCGTCGATGCACCGGTACTTTCCTGCCCGGAGGAAGGCGTCCTTCCGGAACGCCGTGTTGCATCCGAGCGTGTAATAGAAGGTCCGGGAATAGTACCCGATCCGGGAGAAGGTGTTGGCGAGCAGGAGGGAGAACCGGTTGCCGATGCTGTCTTCGATGGGATAAACCGGGCCGTACACCTGGGCAACGGCAGGGTCGGCAAAATTCTTTCCGAGGTCTTCGATCCACGAACGCGGGAGGATGCAGTCGGCGTCGGTGGTCGCGACGATCTCTCCGGCGGCTGCATCGATGCCATCGTTCCGTGCACCCCCGACCTTGCGGCTGGTCTGGGTGAAGACCTTGTCGGCATATTTTCGCGCGATCTCGCAGGTCCTGTCCTTCGAGCCCCCGTCCACGACAATGACTTCGTACGTGTCCCGGGCAACCGTCTGGTGGGAGAGGGAGACGAGGCACTGCGCGATATTCTCTTCTTCATTGAATGTCGGGATAATGACCGATATCATGACGTAAAATAAACTCCTGTACCATTTTCACGTTCGCGGATAATAAGCGTGATGCAAAAAACCCGACAGTCCGTTTCATTGCCGGCAAAAGAGATCAGGCGCCGTCGTTTTTTACGAAGTCCATGACGCTGCGGATGCAGCCGTCCATGTTGAGGTACTCGAACTGCGCAAACCGTCCGACGAGCGGAATGCCGGTTCCTGCGCAGTACTCCCTGACTCTGGCGATGTTGGCCGGGTAGGCGAGATCGTAGACCACGTACGCGAACTCCTGCCGTTCGACCGAGGTGTGGACGATATCCTTCTCTTCAAAAAGGCCCATCCGCCCGCACATCCCGGCCACTTCCCTCACCAGTTCGTCATCGGGCATCCCGCTGACCTCGTCCCCGGGGAGATGGGTGATCTCGGCAAGGACGGAACTGTGGCCAGCGGGGGCGGCATGCCGGCTGTAGCCGGAGGGAAACGAGATGCGGTTTGTGCGGCCGAGAGCGGGATCGGGAACATACATCCACGATATCGCGGGCACCGTCCCGCGGATCCCGATGTTCACGCAGGCAAGGGAATTGTAACGGAGTGCATCGCAGGCCGTCCTGACTTCTGCGGGAACGTCCGCAAGGCACGGGAGGAGGTGCTGGACCGGCATCGTGCAGATACAGCGGTCGGCTTCAACTACCTCGCTGCCGTTCCCGATCTCCCAGCGGCTCCCGGACTTCCTCACAGACGAGACCCGGAACCCGGTCCTGACAAAGGGGAGGACCGGTGCCGCAATTGCGGCCACGAGCGCTTCGATCCCCCCGTCGAGGGGGTAGGCGAAGACTGCCTGGTGGGTATATCCCTCGGTCTCGATGCCGATTGCCGACCGGATAATGTCCTCGACCGGGGGCCGGGGGATCCGGCCGTCGACCCAGTGGAGCGACATCCGGTCGGTGCGGAATTTCCAGATCTTCTCATTGTACGGGACCATGTAGCACTCGGCTATCCCTTTGCCGAACGTGTAGTAGATCCATTCCCGGAAATTTGCGGGTGACCGTGCCGTGCCCTTCTCGACCTCGATCAGGGTCCTGATGAACTCATTGATGCAGAAGAACCGGTCCTCCGGCGGAAGGTCCGAGAGCCCGTTCTCGAACGGGTACTTGACGAACCGGCCCTTGTAGAAGATCTTCGTGTTCCGGTGGTTCTCCTGCATGTTGGACGCGATCATCCTCCTCATGAATGCGAGGACCTCGGCATCGCGGGAAAAAATGATGTGCGATCCACCGGTATCGAACGTAAAACCCCCGGTAGACCTCGAGCGGCAGAGGCCGCCGGCTTCCGGGCAGGCTTCGAGGACGATGACCTCTTCTCCTTTCTCATGCATGAGGCGGGCGAGGGTCAGTCCCGAGAGACCGCCGCCAAGGATTGCTGTCGTCACTGCAGAATTAGGTTGGCGGTGCAGGATTTATATGGTTCGCGTTGTTTTTATCCGGGAGCGCCTGGAAGGCGACCGGTAATTTCCAACTAAGAATCAACACATCCCACGGACCGACAATCCCGGCAACCGGAAAAAACGGTCCGACACGGGCAAAGCCAGTCCGGGAAATCGGATCGACTTTTATACAATTCCTTTTTATCGGGAGATCAAAACGATATTGTTATGCTATGGCATGGCAGACTTTCTCGAATACCCCGGAGGGTAGATCAGATTGGATCTCATCGTTCAGTTTATTCTTGCAATCCTGCCCATTCTCCTGATCTTCATCGGTCTTGTGTTCCTGAAGCAGTCGGGGACGCTTATGGGCATCATCGGTTGGCTTCTGACCGTCGTCTTTGCGATCGTCTTTTTCCAGACATCTCCTGACATCGCGCTCTATGCGTCCTGGAACGGGGTGCTCTCATCGTTTGGCATCTCCCTGATGGTACTCCTGACCATCCTCCAGGTCACCATGATGGATGTCACCGGCGCGATCCACCGGATAACGCATTATATCCGGTCCATCGCCGCCGAACGGTACGAGCAGATCATGATCCTCAACGTGGGGTTCGGGTCATTCCTCGTATCGATCGGTGCAACCCCGGTCACGATGCTCCCCCCGATCATGCTGGCGCTCGGCTTCTCCCCCATCGCAGCGATCGCCCTTCCCTGTCTCGGGTACGATCCGCTGACGTCGTTCTCCCTGCTTGCGGTGCCTATCACGCTGCCGGCATCGGTCTTCGGCTTCGATGCAAAAATTCTCGGCAGCCTCGTTGCCCTCTTCCTGCCGGTCATCTCGACCGGCATCGCGCTGGGCATGCTGTGGGTGGCTGACGGGTTTGAGGGAGTGAAGAAAGGCTTTTCAACGGCAGTGATCGCAGGTGTGACCCTCGGGCTCTCGGCAATTCTCTTCGTTAACATCCTCCCTGCATCGGCTATCGGCCTCGTGGGAGTGTTCTCGGGTCTCGTCACCATCGCAGTCCTGTTCCTGCTCCGGGCCATCAGGGGAAAACCCATCGGGAAGGCAGAGCCAAAAGACGAGATACCCTTCAGCGGATCGCACGCCGACATGCCGCTCTGGAAAGCGGCATTCCCCTGGATCCTCCTGCTGGCCTTCGTCATCGTCATCAGCATCCCCTTCGTCCAGAGTTCCCTCTACAATTTCCTTGGCCCGATCCAGAAGATCCCGGTCGTTGCCAACAAATTCGTGGACTTAAAGCTCTTAAACCAGGCATACTTCTGGGTGTTCGTCAGCACGCTCCTTGCAGCGCCTGTCCTCATCAAGACCCGGGAAGAGGCGACGAAGATCCTCGGCCTCTGGTGGAAACGCGCCTGGAGCCCGACGCTTGCAGCAATGGTCTTCTTTGCGATCGCGTACGTGATGGACTGGTCCGGCCAGTCGGTCATCAACGGGACCCTAACCTTTGCACCCGGCGCGAACGCGTTCAACATGAACGTGGTGATCGGGCTCTCCCTCGCGCTCGCGTTCGGCATCGCGTTCCCGGTGATAAGCCCGACGCTGGGCCTCTTTGGTTCGTTCATCTCCGGCAGCGAGTCGTCCTCGAACGTCATGTTCTACGGGATCCTGAAGAAGTCGACAGAGGTCCTCAGCCTCGACTTCATGAAGGTGTATGCAGCCCATGCAGTCGCCGGTGGAATTGCATCCGGTATTGCGGTCGCGAAGATCGTCAATGCAGCGGCAGTGGTCGACAAGCTCGGCATTGAAGGGGAGGTTATCCGGAAAGTTGCACCGGTCGTCATCCTCCTCACGCTCATCACGGGCGGGATGCTTGTCCTGCTGCTGGTGCTCTAACTTTTTTTTTATTTTTACCGGATCACGATTTTTTTCCGCTGCCTGCCGCCCATGCAACCGGTGGCTCATTCACGTACCGGAACATTTGTGAAAACCTATATGTACATCCCCGTATCCATACACGGCAACCATGAGGGGAACATACCGGCTGACGATCATTGCGCTCTGCGTCCTGTTTGCCACTGGATGCACCGGGCCGGCCGGCCCTTCCGGGTATTTTGCCCCGACGACTCCCACGAACGAGCCGACTCTGCTGCCGGGCGCGACGGTCACTGCCCCCGCCCCCGCAGTCCGGCAACCCGGACAGCCCGGTGGCCCGCCATCGCCGGTCCCTGCCACGGTCCCGTCGCAAAACATCAACCCTTCTGCTTCACTCCCGGTTACCCCGTATGTGAATCCAATTACGGCTCCCGGGAGCCCGGGATATGTCCCCTCCTCCCGGAACCAGCCGCCCGTTTACCCGGGCTACCTCCCTCCCTCGCCCCCTCTCGTCCCCGCGTATTCCGGGTACCAGCCTGGTTCAACTCCGGCATACGGCGAGCCCGGTTACACGCCATACCCGACATCCACGACAGGTTCACTGGTGCTGTCAGAGATCGTGTTCCGGCGCTACTCCGACCAGAACTTCGGGATCGATTATCCCTCAACGTGGACCATGACCCGGGGCTCCTACGTCCAGTTTTCAAGCCCGGACGGCCGCCTTGCATTCACTGCGGAAGTGAACACCTTCCTCCCCGGTTTCACCGGTGACTTCCGGCTGAACCCGGACATCAGTTTCGTGCAGGACGCGGTCTCGCACGAGTTCCCCCGGTACGACCCCCGGAATATCGTATATGATTACCGGAATTCGATGCTCCGGTCGGTCCCCGTGACCATCTATTCGGTCCGGCTCCCCGACGGTTCGGTCTCCTATACCCGGTATATCATGGTAACGCTACACCACGTGTACCAGTTCACGTTCAGCTCCGACTCCGCAACATTCGACCAGGCAGCTCAACTGAGGGATTACATGTTCAGCACCTTGTCCGTCAGCGATTCCTCATGACCTGCCCGGAGTACACCCGCCCCCCAAAAAAAGAAACACACGTCCTGTCACCGGAATATGTTTAATAGCGTGACCTCCCATTCACTAAATGGACGAACACTCCATTCACGGTTGATCTATCATGCTCGCTCTCTCCGCGGTGACCAAGCAGATCGGCGGCCTGACCGCGGTTAACGGGGTAGACCTCTCGCTCCATGAGGGAGAGATCGTCGGCCTCGTCGGGCCCAATGGCGCCGGGAAGACGACCCTGCTCAACATCATCTCCGGGATCATCCCGCTGACCTCCGGGACCGTCAGTTTCCGGGGAGAAGACATCACCGGGATGAAAGCCGACCGGATCTGCCGGAAAGGGATCGCAAAGACGTTCCAGATCGCTGAATCGTTCCCGGACCTTTCGGCAAAGCAATGCGTGATGATCGGCGTCCTCTTCGGGAAGGGGACGTCCCCGGGCATGGACAAGGCCGCCTCCGTTGCGGAGGAGTACCTCCGCTTTGTCAATTTCCCGGCCGGGAAAATGGACGTGCTCAACCGGAACCTCAACGTCGTCGAGCTCAAGCGCCTCCAGCTCGCCCGGGCCCTTGCGTCCGGCCCGAAACTCCTCCTCCTCGACGAACTCACGACCGGCCTCAACCCGAAGGAGAGCAATGAAGCCGTGGAGCTCATAAAGAAGATCCGGGACAGCGGGACCTCGATTCTAATCATCGAGCACGTAATGAGCGTTATCATGGGCGTCTCCGACCGGATCGTCGTCCTCGACCATGGCGAGAAGATCGCGGACGGCCGTCCGTACGAGGTTGTCAACAACCAGCGGGTCATCGAGACATACCTGGGCGATATGAATGCGCTCTGACGGAGGACACACTACCATGCTTTCGGTCTCCGGCCTCAATGTCTATCACGGGAATGTCCAGGTCGTCTGGGACCTTTCGTTCCACGTTGACAAGGGCGAGCTGGTCACGCTCATCGGCCCGAACGGTGCGGGTAAGACGACTTCGGTCGAAGCGATCGTGGGGCTCAACCGGAAGGCGACCGGGTCGGTACTCTTCGATGGCGAAAATATCCTCGGGCTGCACCCGTACGACCTCTTCCGGAAAGGTCTTGCACTGGTGCCCGAGAAACGCGAGATCTTCCCGGCCATGCCGGTCACCGAAAACCTCCTGCTCGGAGGCTGTGGCCGCACGGGGCAGGAGGACCAGCTCGGGCGGATCTTCCGCCTCTTCCCGGTCCTGGAGGAACGCGGCAGGCAGAAGGCCGGCACCCTGAGCGGCGGTGAGCAGCAGATGCTTGCCATCGGCCGTGCGCTCATGTCGGAGCCCCGCCTCCTCATCCTTGACGAACCTTCGACCGGCCTCTCCCCCCTCCTCACCGCCCAGGTCTTCCGGTCGCTCGAGCAGCTGGGCCGCGAGGGGATGACGATCCTGCTGCTGGAGCAGAACGTCCGGAACGCCCTTGCCATGTGCCGCCGGGGATATGTGCTGGAAAACGGCCGCATCGTGCAGGAAGGAAATGCAAAAGCCCTCATGCACGACCCGCACATACAGAAGGCATACCTAGGGTTTTAGAAAGTGTTCCGGTGATAATTCACATGAGTGAATTTTTCATTATTTCAGAAATTCCTCTGGCTAAGCCTGATATTTGCGAGTATCCCCCGCCTCCAGGGCCGCTTGTGCGGACGAAGTGGTTCGCAGAACCACGAAGTCGGGAAGAGGTGGCGGCCATCTTCGCTGCACGGCGGGGCAAATAACCGTCTTCTTGATTTATACGGTATTCAGGCCGCCGCGGGGGCGCCCCGCGGGGGCGGCGGCGTTCATCGTAAGACTATCTGAGTTCAACCCGGCGCCTCAATAAGAATTCTTTGTGGGATAATTATTCGAAAATAGTGAGGATGTCTTCTGACTTCAAAATTCGTACCTGAAATTATTCGAATGAAACCAAAAACCAAAAAAAAATATCTTTCCATTCCATCTGACATTTTGTCAACGAAAATCTGCTCTCTTCACCCCTCCACCGGCTCCCCCGCCTTCTCCCTCTTCCCCCGCTCCTTCCTCCACGTCCGTACCCGTTCCGGGAGGCTCACGAGCCCCTTTGGCAGGAAGATGATCGCGAGGATGAGGACGACCCCGATAATGACGTACCGGCCGAACGTGAGCCCGGTCTCCTTGAGACCTTCCCACACTATTGTCAGGACGACAGTCCCCACGATTGGGCCGGCGAGCGTGCCAAGCCCGCCGAGTATCACGTAGGTGATCGGCCAGAACGAGTTCTCCACGCCGTACAGTTCCGGGGTGAGGTAGCCGATGTGGTGGATCTCGAGCGCGCCGGCGATCCCGGCGAGGTAGGCGCTCATGGCGAACGCGAGGAGCCGGTACCGGACCGGGTCGATGCCGGCAGCCCGTGCCTCGAGTTCGTTCTCCCGGATCGCGAGGAAGGCGAGGCCGATCCGGGATTTCATGATATACCAGATGGCGAGTATGGCTGCGATCGTTATGAGGAGGATGGCATAGTATTCGATCAGCTGGTAGCCGGGGATGGACGGGCTCACGAGCCGGGGCGACGCGATCCCGTCCCAGCCCCCGGTGACCGGTGCGAGGAGACTGACCGTGAGGGTCTGGACGATGATCGCAAAGCCGAA
>DATKMN010000065.1:0-14549 GCA_035541835.1 Methanoregula sp. | reverse complement strand
GGACGAAGTTACCCGGTTCGCGGCATCGTATTCCGGGGCATGGCGGAGCGGTCTCGGGTCCGCAGACGTTTTTTCTGCGCACCCGTCGCAGGTGAGCAAGACTCCAGAGACGGGCGAGTTTGTCTCCCGCGGCTCCTTCATCGTCCGGGGCGAGCGGACCTGGTACCGCAACGTACCCCTCTCGGTCGGGATCGGCCTCATGCTTGAACCCCATGCTGCGGTCATCGGCGGTCCTCCGGCAGCGATCCGGGGGAGGGTGAAAGGCTTTGTGGAACTGGTGCCCGGGCAGTTCGAGCCCAACGATGCCGCAAAGAAGGTTCTGAGGATCCTCAGGGCCGGCGTCTCACCTGAAGAAGAAAAAGCGCTCAGGAACGTCCTGAACACCGAGCATGTGGCAGCATTCGTCCCCCCCGGGGGATCGGACATACCGGGGCACCATGAAAGCTGAGTTCGGCGAGCTCAGGGACGGGGATGGCGAGGCGAGGCTCTTCCCCGAGAGCGTGGACGACCTCTGGCACCTCCGGCACCTCATTACGCCGGGGGACCTCATCTTCGCTACCACCTTCCGGAGCGTGGACACCGCGTCCGACAAGATCCGGCCCGAGAAACTGGAGAAACGCCCGGTCCGGCTCGGGATCCGGGTGGAACGCGAGGAATTCTCGGAACATGGAGTCCGGCTCCGCCTCACCGGCATCATCGAGCACGGGCCGGACATCGGGGCGTACCATACCGTCAATGTCGAGACCGGCTACGAGATCTCAGTTGTAAAGCACTGGCGCCCGGTGGACCTCGAACGGATTGACCGTGCGGTGAAGGCGTCTGCCTACGGGGTCATCCACATCCTCACCATCGAAGAAGGCGAGGCAGAGCTCTTCCGGCTCCGTCAGTACGGGCCCGAGAGCGTGATCGCGCTCACGTCCGGGAGCGGTAAAGGTGCCGAGACGAGTTCACGGACCGGTTTCTTTGAACAGGTCCTCGCAGCCCTGGAAGGGATAACCGGTCCCCTTGTCATCGCCGGCCCCGGGTTTATCAAGGACGATTTCGTGAAATTTGCCCGCGGGAGAAACAGCGTGCCGGCCACAGGGGCGGTCGTGGTCGAGACCCGGCGGACCGGGCGCGGGGCGGTGCAGGACGTTATCGGCAAAGGCACGCTTGAAAAACTGGTCGGTGAGATCCAGCTCGTCCGTGAAGTAAGGTACATGGACGAGGTCTTATCGAGGATTTCCCAGGACGGCGCAGTGGCGTATGGCCGGGCCGAGGTCAAGAATGCCATAGGTTTCGGGGCAGCTGAACAGGTGCTGATCGTGGATTCCCTCCTCCGGGACCCGGAGATAACCCTGCTCATCGAGCATGCCGAAGCGATGCGGGCCACCGTGGTGGTCCTTTCGGGAAGCTTCGAGCCCGGGGAGCGGCTCGCGGCCCTGGGCGGGATCGCGGCCCTTCTCCGGTACCGGATTGAATAAAAACGTTCCCTCTTTATCCGGCGGGATTGGTTCTTTCACGTTCTCTTTTTCAGACGGAACGAGGGGGACACCTGGCCGTCCCGCCCGGGACCCGGCTCCGATAAGTCACGGCGGATCTTCCGGCATCTTCCGGGTAATGTACCAGGCATGGAACCCGAGCAGCACGTACGCCGGCCAGAGTATAACGTTTGTTACGTCCTCCCCCTGGTTTTTCCACAGCCAGAGGGTGAACGTGAGCTCGATCTGGAAGATCATTATCCCCCACCATTTTCCGAGATACCCGTAGCCCAGCCCGGGAAGGATGAAGTTGAGAAAACCGGCAATGACCGGGCTCTTGGTATTCCGCGGCCGGCTGAAGAGCGCCCGGGGGAGGGCTTCCCGGGGGACCCCGCACCGGTCTGCTGCCAGCGCTGCTTCCCACCGGACCTCCCGCTCCCGATCGGCAAGTGCCGAGGTGATCGCCGCCGCCGCCGACGGGTCGCCAATCTCCCCGAGAGACTTCACTGCATTGATACGGATATCGTGGTCTTTGTCCTGTGCCAGGTCCGCAAGGACGGACACGGCCTCCTTCCCAAGAGCACAAACTCCCTTCCAGTCCTGCAGTGACGCACAGTAGCGTGCTGCGGTTTCATGGTCGCCCGGTCTCCACCCGGCTTTCCCGAGCGATACCGCAGAACTGTACCGGACGTACTTGTCGGGATCGCCGAGGGCGTCGGTGAGGACAGGTATCGTCCCCGGATCGGAGATCCCGCCAAGCGCAATTGCGGCCTGCCAGCGGACTTCGCTGCCCGGGTCTCTGAGCTGGTTTGCAAGGAGCGGGACTGCCCGGGGATCACCGGTGCCCGCAAGCGCACCGATAATACCCATCCTCAGCATCCGATCTTTTTTCCGGAGGGCAGCAGCAAGAGCGTCGAACGATCCCGGGTACAGGCCGGTGAGAGCATTCTGGGCCTGTTCCTGGATCTCCGGGCTCCCCGATTTCAGAAGTCGTATGAGTCCTGCATAGTCCTTACGCCCGGCAAGCTGTTCCACCCGGGGGTTTTTCTGCTCCTGCCGGGAATTCGTGGGGGGCGTTTCCTGCATGGTGGTCTCCTGTCCTAGAAGTCTGACATCTTCTTTGCCGCAAAATATGTCTGGATGGCGAAGAGTGCGGTTATCGGGTACGCCACGAGATACGGGATGACCGGGCCGACCGCAAGCTGGGCAAGGACGAGGAGGGTCGTGTAGCTCATGAAGACCGGAAATCCCCACCATTTGCCGATATAGTTGTACCCGATCCCGAGAAAGAGGAAGTTCAGGAGGGCTGCCGCAGCCGGGACCGGCCCGTCGCGGGTCCGGCGGGAAACAATCCGCGGGAGGTATTCGGGAGCGATCCCGCAGTCCATGCCGGCGGAGACGGCCTGCCACCGGAGGCGGGGGTCGCGGTCCTGCATGCATTGCCGGAGGAGACCGTGCGATGATTCGTCCCCTGACTCTGCGAGGAGCGCGAGGATGTGTTTCTTTGTTGCAGGATCGTTTTCCGGCAACTGGTCCCGGAGCGATCCTGCCGCGGCGGGGCCAAGGGCTCTGACACCCTCCCAGTCCTGGAGGGCGATGAGACGGTCCGCCTGTTCTGCCGGACTCTCCGGTTGCCACCCTATCCCGTCCAGGGCTTCGGCAGAACCGAGACGTACATACCGGCTTTTATCCCGGAGACCGCGGACGAGGACGGGGAGGGCTTCCCGCGAACCTATCCTCCCCATCGCTATTGCAGCCTGCCACCGCACCTCTTCAACCCGGTCGGATTCCAGCAGCCGGCCGAGGGCCGGGACCGCCCGGGGATCGCTGACCGTGCCAAGGGCCTCGGCAGCCCCGAGCCGGACGACCGCCTGGTGAGAACCGAGGGCAGCGATCAGTCCGGGGACTGCGGGACGGCCGATCCCGGCCAGGGCGGAGACCGCTTGCCGGGAAACGGCTGCATCCCGTGAGCCGAGGAGACGTACGAGTCCCGCGACATCCCCCGCCCGCTGGAGGTTACCTGCATCGGTGCGCGAAGCTACAAAAGGGCTGAACCAACCCGGCGAGGACATGTGGCATCCCTGGCGGAATATAAACCGGGAGCTGTTATCAAGATTGTGGAAATGCCGGACCTGCCGGGCCCGCATACCGGGAAGATATCGGATCTGGTCCGGAAAACGGTTACCCGTGTGCCGGAAAAAAAGAGTTCCCCGCCAAAATGGAGATATAAAAAAAGAGTTTATCCGTTGACGGTCAGCCCGTTGTTCAGCGAACCGTATGTGCCGTCCGTATTTTTGAGATAAAGCGTCCACTGCCCCGGGTGCCCCTGGGGAATGGTGAAATAACAGGTCATCTGCGTTGTGTCAATTCTCTGGCAGGAGGCTCTCTGCAGGATATCCACCGATCCGGTCTTCTGGAGCGAGGCAGTTATGCCGTCCTTGAAATTCGTGCCGGTGACGTGGATTTCCGGGGCGCTGCCGCCGTACGTGAAGGTAGGATCGATACTCGTAATCGTAATCCCGCCCGAAGTAACCCCGGCCGAGGTCGTCGTGGTCGCGCTCGGGTTATAGTGGATAGTGAAGTAATTCAAGTAGCTTGCAACCTGTCCGTCCGGGTTCTGGACAACGACATTCCAAACCCCGGGTGTGGCTTCGGCCGGGATGGCGAGGGTACAGGTGATGCTGGTCGGGCTTACCACCACGACATTCGTGGCCGTGATGGTCGTGCTGCCGTCGCGCGTGAGGGTCACCTTTGCACCGGAGACAAAGTTTGCGCCGTGCAGGTCGGTAACCGATACCGATGTTCCGTCCATGCCCCCATCCGGCCTGATATCGTAAATGAACGGCGGAGCGGCTGTGGGTGTGACCGTAGGGAGTGTCGTGGCCGTCCCCGAAACGGAAGCAGGTACGGTCGTAATTGTGGTAGCGGGTGCCGGGGTACCTATCGGCACTGCGGAGACAGAAAGCGTCGTGACCCGTTCAGAGTACACGCTCTCCACGATCGACCGCGGGGCCTTGACCGTATCGCTGTTCAACCGGTACCCAAAGCTCCCGTCTGCATTCGGGTAGAGGAGGGCTCGTTCATACATGTCCGTTGAGGGATCATAGCCGATGATGAGAAGCGCGGTTGTGGAGCTCGTCTTCGGGTTCCGGACAACGTCCCCGGGCGAGTACAACGGCCCCGCTGTGGTCTGGGCGACCGTTCCCGCGGCAGCCGGAGTAGTGTTCCCCCCGTTCCCGCTCCCCGTGCAACCTGCGATGACAACGGTCGCGGCAAGAGCGGCGGCAATCAGGAGAGCCCATTTTGGATTCGGATGCATATATCTCAATTCTTCCGGCGACTATTTTAAAAAATCGCTCTCCGATCCGGGGAAACATTCCTTCGTGCCGGAACTACGGGAAATAAAAAAAAAGTCCTGCGGCCGGCAGGAGAAAAAGATAAAACTTATTCTTCCTTCTCTTCTTTCTTCTCGGGCCGCCGGAAACTTTCGACCAGGACAATCTCGGAGATGCCCTTGATAAGCTCGAAACCTTCGTGGATGATCCTGCCCCGCCAGAGGAGCCAGCGCCGGTCGTAATTGATCCCGGGCGGAAGGGTCACGGTCATTTTCCCGTCTTCAAATGCGATCTCCATGTCCCTTCCTGCATAGAGCCGGACAAGTCCCCGGAACTGCTCGAGCGGTTCTGATACCTTCTCCTCGATCTTATAGGAATAGGTCAGCGTCTGCCCGGCAAGCTGCGGGTTGAAATCGACAATTACCCGGCTCCCGATGACGTCCACGACACGTCCTTCGCCCTGGTCTTCGATCTTGACCGGCATCCCGCGGACAGGCTTCTCGGAGAACTTGTTCTTCGGGTACGACTGCACGCGTTTCCGGTCGTGTTCG
This sequence comes from Methanoregula sp., assembly GCA_035541835.1. GTDB lineage: Archaea > Halobacteriota > Methanomicrobia > Methanomicrobiales > Methanospirillaceae > Methanoregula. The sequence continues at coordinate 9,203 of DATKMN010000065.1, read as the reverse complement.
CCGAACGCCTTTTCGGGAGGGACGGTGACCTCTCCTTCTGCGCCTGCCTTCTTGCCGACGAGTTCCTCATCAAGACCGGTGATGACGTGCTTCTGGCCGATGCAGATGGTGACCGGGCCGTAGCTTGCATCCGGGCTGTGGATCCCGGCTTTCTTGGCCGCTTCTTCGTCCGTGGTATCAAAGACCACGCCATCTACCGTTCCGGTGTATGTCAGCCGGATAAAGTCTCCTTCTTTTATTGCCATTGATTCACCTGACTATATTAAGTCGCAATGAACACAGATAAAACAGTGCACATCCATGATTGAAATCGAACTGAAAGTAGCGGTACCCGCGCTCGATCCGGTCAGGGAGGCTCTCATGAGGCTGGGAGCGAAACCGGCCGGCAGCGCCCGCGAACACGATGTCTATTATAACGCCCCCCACCGGGATTTTGCAAAGACCGACGAAGCGGTGCGGGTCCGGTACACGGACGACCATGCGGTCGTAACCTACAAGGGTGCGAAGATCAAATCGTCCGGCTTAAAGGCCCGCGAAGAACTGAACACCGCGGTGGAGTCCGGCCCTGTTTTCGAGGCGATCCTCGACCGGCTGGGATTTACCAGGACCGCTGAAGTCAACAAGCAGCGGGAGAATTTCCAGTACGCCGGCGCATCCATCTCACTCGATCTGGTCGAGGAACTCGGGACATTTGTCGAGATAGAAGTGATGGCGGAGGACGGAAACCCCGAAACAGCTCCGCGGATAGAGAAGATAGCGGATGCGATCGGGGTCCACGGCAGGCCAATCCTGATGTCCTATCTCGAACTGGTCATGGAGAAGCGGGGACCGGGAAAAAACTCATAAACACATCTGCATTATTTTCTGATGATTCTCTCTCGCAATCCTTAATCTCCTTCGCCATCAGGACTTTAAACATCGGGAACGGATGCTCATCTTCTTTTTCAGATGGACGGTGGATTTTCTTACCGTCGCCCACCTGTACCCGGGAACCCCCGACGGGGTCGGAGGTCCGATGTTCGGGTGGCAGGCAACCGGATACCCTGCCGGTCAAGATTTGGGGAAATCTGCCGGAGGCCCGGCCTGGTGCTGATCGGGTGATCCAGTGCGACGGACTCTCCCGCACAGGAAGCTGCCAGGCCCGTGGCAGCAGTTTTCCTGCAGCGGGAGGGCTTCGGGGATGTCCCTTTCATGTAAGGGAGGTAGTAACCATGATAAAGAAACAGTGATCCGTTCGCTGGAAAGGGGGGATCAGTTTTAGGGTATTTCAGAAAAAAAAATGAAATTCTCTGCGATCTTCTTCTTCAGACCGTCAGCAGTTCGACTTTGATGTCCTTTGCTTCGGTACCGAAATGGAGCATCGCACAGTGACCGTCCATTGCCGGTCCGGGATTGATGATTTTTACGCCTTCGATGTCCATGACCCCGCGCTGGTCGTGGATGTGGGCGCAGCAGACGAGGTCGAAGGCCTTCATGTGCCTGCGGATACTCGCGCTGCCGACGTGGTCCCCATTGACCTTGTCAAGCGTCTCGAACGGCGGGGCATGGGAGATGAGGATGTTGTGCACCGTCTTCTCCATCTTCCCGATTGCTCCGTGGAGGATGTCGTCTATCTGCTTGTCGGTCATCTCGAACGGGGTCTTGAACGGCGTCGGATTGGAGCCGCCGATGCCGACAATCGACATCTTCCCGAGGTTTATCCGGGAGCCATGAAGGCTCACCGCGTCCGAGTGTTCCAGAGTCTCAAGGATCTCACGGGGGTCGCAGTTGCCGGGCACTGCAAAACACGGCACATCGATGCGTGAGAGCACGTCATCGACCGCGTCAACCGGACCCATGTTCGTAATATCGCCTGCGATAAATACCGCTTCCGGATTTAATTCCAGAAATGAATCAATTTTACCGAATTGACCATGGAGATCTGCTATCAATAGCACATCTTTCATGGTATATTATTTCAAACGGCGCCTGAAAAACCTTATCTCGGGATCGTCCCACGAACCGCTCAGCTTCCCCGAAAATGCGAGTTTTCCGAGCAGTTTTTCGGTCTCTTTCAGGAGTGGCCGCGCGGTTGTGCCGGCAAGCGGGGTGCCCGGCAGCGGGAGGAACCGGTGCACGTGGACTTTTCCTCGACGGGCAATGGTACGGATAGCGGCGAGCGTCTCCTCCTGGTCGGTATCGGTCTCGAACGGGAAGCCAACGATGAAATCGACGACCGGGGTGATACCGGCATCGCAGCAGCGGTCGACTGCTTCCATTGCATCCCCGGCCGTGTGCCCGCGGTTCAGGCGCTCAAGGACGCGGTCGCTCCCGGACTGGGCGCCGAAGTGGAGTTTTGTGTTTGCGCAGTACCGGGAAACGAGCGAGAGGGACTCCTCGCAGACAAACTCCGGCCTCACTTCGCTGGGGAAGGTGCCGAAGTAGATCTTCTGATCAAGCGCCGCCAGGAGCCGGCCGACCTTCTCCCACCGCGGGCGGATGCCGTCCGATCCATAGGCAAACGCGTTGGGCGAGACAAAGCGGGCGTGTTCGTACCTCCTGGCGAACTCTGCTATCGCATCGATAGGCCGGTGCCTCATGCAGTGGCCGAAGATCTGGGGGGTCTGGCAGTACCCGCACGCAAAGGGGCACCCCCGGGAGATCTCGATATACCCCTGGGTCTCTGAAAATGCCGGGTACGAGCCGAGGACGACCGTGGTGTCGGCCGGATCGCCGGCCTCCCGGGTCACTACGCCGGGTATCCGTCCGCTCCTGCCGGCTTCGATCTCCCGGATCAGACGGGGCAGGGTGAACTCTCCTTCCCCGGTTACAACGAAATCCGCGTAGTCTGCGACCTCACGGGGGCACGCGGTTGCGTGGGGACCCCCCACGACGGTGATGCAATCCGCAGACGCGATCTCCTCCCGGTACGAAGGTTCGTTGAGTGAGTTGAGACTGTAGCACGTGATGCCGCCTGCCGGCCCGGGCACCGGGGTAAGGGATATCCCTTCCCGTGCGCAGGCGGCAGAGAGAACGGCAAAGGAGTTCCGTGCGGCATGGATTGTCCGCCAGTTGACCTGCATGTGATGACGTCAATAGGTTGTGCCGGAAGAAAAAAGGGTTGCGTACCAGGCACTTCAGCCGCGGGTGCGGTACGGACTCAGGACATCGTTGGTGGTGTACGTCTGGCCATTGATCATGGTGACCTTCACGACCACGCGGTCGGTCTGTTTTGTTCCCTGGAGATCGGCTTCGTCGCCTTTATTCGTCCCGATGGTCGCTGTCATGATCTGACCGTCGGCCCGGTAGAGGGTCACGGCGATGCTCTTGACCTGGATCTGCCCCTTGCCTCCCTGGAAGATGACCGGGATGACCCCGAGGTAGTCCTTCTCTCCGACATTGATGGTCACACCCTGGTAGTCCGGGATTACATCGGTCGCGGACGTGACGAGATTCCCTGCCCCGGTAACACCGCTCGGGGCACCGGACCCGGTGGAGGTGCCGGTCCCGGATGCCGGGGTTCCCTGGGGCGTCGTGGGCACGGTACAGCCTGCGGCGGCCAGCAGTCCGATGAGAACGACAAGGCCGATACCGGCAATGATGGTGCGGTTGTGCATAGCAGGGATTGCGAGCCGCTGGGATATGAGGGTTACGATTTTTAAAATAAGATAAAATGATCAAAAAATTGTATTCGGGAGTCATTAGTTTCCGATTTTTCGTTCCTGCCTTCCATGAAAAATTTCCGGAAAAATGGAAAAAATTCCGTAACGCGAGGCCCCCGCATCAGGGCCTCTCCGGGGAGTGAGTGGTTCATCGGAACGACGATATCGAGGAGAACCTTGAGGTTCTTTGAGCCACAGCGGGGCAAGGACTTTTTTTTTAAGATTTTTAGTCACCGGACCGCCGCGGGGAGCGACGAATTCGCTGAAGAAGATTTTACGAAGGAAATCCTGGACTGCGCCCTGTCGGGGCGGCGGCGTTCATCGTGATTTGTAGAATAGTCCGCCTCATTTATTGCCTCAAAAAGACTTGATTGAGATAATCTTCATAAATCTCTTGTTTAGGTACTAATTTTCAGCATATTTTGTGGAATTTAAAGAAATGGCTTGGAATTTCGGCGATTTTATCTCATTTTGCTCATTATTTATTCATCCGGAAAAAAGATACATTCTTTAGAAAAAATTTACTCTTCCTCAATTTTCCCTTCGTACTCTATCTCGCCCCGGTCCCCGTCTACGGTCGCAATCACGCCGTCTTTCATACGGCTGATCGGGACGCCGGGCCGGTCGATCATGGGGATGGCACCGATGATCGCACCGGTAGCAATGATCGCCTCTGCCTCGGTATTGATGATTGCGGCCGGGGCGTGGCCGTTCCTGCTGAGCGCGTAAAGGACATACGATCCGACTGTGGACCCCTTCCCGTACGGGAACGCGAGGACCTTCCCCGCAATACATGCTCCCCGGAGCGGGTGGCCGGTCTCGACAATGGTTCCGGTCTCCGGGTCAACGCCGGAAAGGAACGAGAGCGGCGCCGGGCTGACGAGCAGCGGGCCGCACCCCCTTCCCCGTGAGATTCCTCTTCCGCGGATTATCAAAAACACACCACATAAATGGTTGAAGATGAACATATAAGATTGATATGGAAGAGACCGCCGTCAATAACGCTTCTCCTGCGGAGCTCAAATACCAGATCCAGCAGAACGAGCTCGAAGCAGCAATGCTCGACCTCCGGGTCAAGATCGACGAGCTCCAGAAGGAGAACGGCCAGCTCAAGCGCGAGAACAACCAGCTCAAACGCATGCCCCTTTTTGTCGCGGTCATCGTGGACATTCTCGAGAACGGCGAGATCTATCTCCGCCAGCAGGGGAACAACCAGGAGTACATCACGACCGCTCCCGAGGAGCTCCGCCCGCTCCTTAAGACCGGAGCGAAGGTTGCGGTCAACAACGCACTCTCCATCGTGAAGATCATCGGCAATATCTACGATTCCCGGGTCCGGGTCATGGAACTGGAAGAGTCCCCGGATATCAGCTACGCCCAGATCGGCGGGCTCGTTGCGGAGATCAAGGAGGTCCGGGAGGCAGTCGAGTACCCGCTCACCAAGCCCGAGATCTTCAGGCGGGTCGGTGTCACGCCGCCCAAGGGTATCCTCCTGTACGGTCCGCCCGGGACCGGCAAGACCCTGATCGCAAAGGCAGTCGCCCACGAGGCGAAGGCGACCTTCATCCGCATGTCGGGAAGCGAGCTTGTCCACAAGTTTATCGGTGAAGGTGCCGGCCTTGTCCGCGAGCTCTTCATGCTCGCCCGGGAACGGGCGCCTGCTATAGTCTTCATCGACGAGATCGATGCGGTCGGCAGCATGCGGACAAACGACGGCACCTCCGGCAGCGCGGAGGTCCAGCGGACGCTCATGCAGCTCCTCGCCGAGATGGACGGCTTCGACAACCGGGGCGACATACGGATCATGGCCGCAACGAACCGGGTGGACATGCTCGACCCCGCGCTTCTCCGGCCCGGCCGGTTCGACCGGCTGATCAAGATCCCGTTGCCGGACCTCGAGGCCCGCCGGGATATCCTGCAGATCCACGCCCGGTCCATGCACCTCTCGGAGATCAGCATGGAAATGATCGCCGCGATGACCGACGGAGCGACCGGTGCGGAGCTCCAGGCAGTCTGCCGCGAGGCGGGCATGATCGCAGTACGGCGCGAGGCGGAGTCCGTGGAGATGACAGACTTCCTCTCCGCGGTCAGGAAGGTCCGTGCCGAGACCCTGAGCGATACCCGCATGTACATCTGAACAGCACCCGCGATTGGTTTATCCTGCATCCAGTGAATACCGGAAGGGAACATGAACATCCTCCTGGTCCAGCGGGAAGGGACAGACCTCCACACCACGCTCTTTTCTTCGGAGACCAGCCGGATGGCGCTCCGCTTCTACCACCCGAAGAGGATGCCGTGCGGCGTGTACATCTCCGTCTCGACGCTGGGGAGCGCCCTCTCGCTCGTCGCCGAGCTCCGCTGGTACCTCAGGCGCTATGTCCGGGAGGCGCTCTTCGAGGTCTCCAAAGGGATCTACTGCACGCATATCCTCGCGCAGGATGTTTACTACGAGCGGACCGCTATTCTTGGAACGACATGGCAGTATCGGAAACTCTACGGGTTCCGGGAAGGGAAGCTCATCAGCCAGCTCGTCATGGACCCCGGCTCTGTTATCGAGGACTACCACCAGGAGTACGCCGGGATCGACCAGGCCATCGAGATCTGGTGCACGGAAGACGAGCTCGGGGAGAGGATGGAACCCGATGAGGATGCGGGAGAAGGAGTGGAGTAAGGAAGTTTTTCCAATCTGACAAATAATCAAACCACGAAGATGATAGTTATTTATTAGTCTGATATCATGCAGACGCTAATTTTTTACCTGTTGCGTTACTATTCCCCGTAATGACCGGGAGCGGTGATCAGAACAACGGCGGAACACCTGCGGAAAGCCTCACCCGGGTCCGGTTCACCAACCTCTCCAAGCTGATGTTTCCCGAGGCGGGCATCACCAAGCAGGAGGTCATCGCCTATTATATCCGGATGGCCCCGCGGATGCTCCCCTTTCTCGCGAAGAGACCGGTCACCATGCACCGGTACCCGGAAGGGGTGGGCGGCGAAGATTTCTATGAGAAAGACGCGCCTCAGGGGACACCGGGGTATGTCGACATCTTCCCGCACTGGTCCGATACTGCCGGGCGGGAAGTACGGTTCGTGGTCTGCAACAACCTCGACACGCTCATCTGGCTTGCGAACCTCGCGTCGCTGGAGATCCACGTCACGCTCTCGACTTCTGAACGGTACGAGTCCCCCGATTTCCTCCTCTTCGATATCGACCCGGAACCGCCCCTGACGCTCGATGCCGTCATCGAAGTCGCCCATATCGTCCGCGGGCACCTTGCCGACCGGGGCCTCCGTCCGTACGTGAAGACCTCCGGGAAGAAAGGGCTCCACATTATCGTCCCGCTTGTGTCCGGCCACCGGTTCGGCGAAGTCCGGGACTATGTCCACGATCTCGGGAAGGTGATCGCAAGGGACATCCCCTGGGTGGTATCGGAGTTCCCCCGGTCCCGGGACGCCGGTACCGTCTTTGTGGACTACCTCCAGAACGCCCATGGCAAGACGATGGCTGCACCCTGGAGCCTCCGGGCCACGCCCGGAGCGAACGTCTCGCTCCCGCTCGCATGGGACGCGCTCCGGCCGGGCCTGCGTTCCGAAGATTTTAATATCCGGACTGTGCTTCCGGGAAGCGTTGATCCATGGAGGGGAATCCTTGACGACCGCCAGACCATCGGGAAGTAAGACCGTTCACCGGGAACCAAAGGCAAACGAAAAACCCGGAGAGAGAGACGTCGGGGCCCCGGCCGCCGCTTCAGCACCGGGATCTTTCCGGGCGGGAGCCGGGCACGGGAAGGAAAAACCGAAAACAGCCGCACCGGCTTCACAGGCAACCCCGGCTGTCCGGGCCGTGCCGCCGGCCCGTGCAGCAAAATCCGAACCAAGGACGGCATCGGGCCGGGCATTCTGGAGCGGGGCGATTACCATCGGCCTTGTCAACGTGCCGGTCCGGCTCCACACCATGGTCCGGGACAACTCCTTCTCCTTCCGGCTGCTCCACAAGAGCGACGGCCAGCCGCTCCGGTACGACCGGGTCTGTTCCCGGGACGGTACGGTCGTCCCCTGGACCGAGACCGTGAAGGGGTACGAGGTCCGGAAGGGCGAGTTCCTCGTCTTTGCGCCCGAAGAGCTCAAAGCCGTCATGCCGGAGTCCGACCGGAAGATCCGGCTCGATAAGTTCGTCTTCTACCTCTCGCTCGACCCCATGTATTTCGAAAACTCGTACGTCCTCCTGCCGGACCGGAGCGAGGAGGCATACAACCTCCTCGTCACCGCGCTCCAGGACCTGGGCCGGGCCGGCGTCGGGACGATCACGCTCCGGACCAAGGAGTACCCCGTCGTTGTCCACGTGTACGGCGGGGGTCTCGTCCTCACGACCCTGCGATACGCCGACGAGGTCATCCCGCCTTCGGCCCACGATGCGATCGGCGGGCTGCCTGCCCCGAAGGAATCCGAGCTTGCGCTCGCGAAACGGATCATCACAGAACTCGCAGGCGATTTTGCAATTTCGGACTTCCATGACCATTACCGGGAAGCGGTCCTCTCGCTCATCGAAAAGAAACTTGCCGGCGAGAAACTGGTATACGAGGCCCCGCCGCCCGAGGAGGCAAAGGAGCTCATGCAGGCGCTCAAAGAGACCCTCGCGACCCTGTCCGCTCCTTAAAAGTACCGCACGAACGAGACCCATGACCGCCCGGTACCTCCCGATGCTCGCCAAAGCTGCCGATGCCCCCTTCAGCGGGAGCGACTGGCTCTTCGAGGTCAAATGGGACGGGATCCGCGCCATCGCGTACACCGACGGCCCGGTCTCGCTCCGGAGCCGGAACGACCGGGAGATCTCCGGGCAGTTCCCCGAGCTGGCAGAGCTCGCTACCCTTGCGCCCGGAACGGTCCTTGACGGCGAGATCGTGGCGATGAGAAGCGGAAGGCCGGACATCCAGTCGCTCCTCCCGCGCCTGCAGGCCGTCCTCCCGCCCCGGGCCGGCGCGGTCCCGGTCACGTATATCGTCTTTGACATTCTCGAACGGAATGGGAGGCCGCTCCTCGATCTGCCCCTTGTCGAGCGGAAACGAATCCTTAAAGAAGCAGTGAAGGAAGGCCCCCACGTCACCATCTCCGAACCCGTTGACGGACAGGGCGAGGCATATTACCGGGCTGCACTCGAAAAAGGGCTTGAAGGTATCGTTGCAAAGCGGAAAGACAGCCGGTACGAGCCCGGCCAGCGGACCGGTGCCTGGGTGAAGATAAAACACCAGCGGAGCTGCGACTGCATCGTTGCTGGGTACACCTGGGGGCAGGGTGGCCGGAGCCCGGTCTTCGGGGCGCTTGTCCTCGCATTGTACGAAGACGGCATGGAAAAGAAGGATGGACCGGGAATGAACAGCGGGCGCGGCACGGAGCCGGCTGTGCAGGGGGTATCAGGGACCGTCGGCCCGGAAAAACGTCTTGTGTATATCGGCAAGGTCGGCACCGGGTTCCGGGAAGAGGACCTGGTCGGTCTCATGGAGGTCTTTGCCCCGCACGTGACCGGAGCACTGCCTCTTTCGGATTTTACCGAACGCGGAGACG
>DATKMN010000064.1:0-4038 GCA_035541835.1 Methanoregula sp. | reverse complement strand
AAGTGAACGTTCCGGTCGTCGCCGTGGCCGCCACCGGACTCATCCGGGATCCGGACCAGCCGGGAGAAGAGGTTGCTCGGGACCTTGACCCGGGCAAAAAACTCCTTCCTGTTCGCGTCCCTCACCATGATCGCGAGGTTGAGCGAGAGGTTGGAGATGAAGGGGAACGGGTGGGAGCTGTCGAAGGCAAGCGGGGTGAGGACCGGGAAGATCTCATCGACAAAGAGCGTGTGCATCAGCTCCTTCTGTCGTGCATCGAGTTCATCGTACGGGTGGATGAAGACCTGCGCAGCCCGGAGCAGGGGGAGGATCTCCTCGTGCCAGCAGGCATTCTGCTCTGCGAGGGCAGGGACGAGCAGCTTCTGGATAGCGTCGAGCTGCTGGGCGGGGGTCATGCCGTCAGGAGGGGCCTTGAGCACGCCTTTTGCCAGCTGGCGCTGGAGACCCGAGACCCGGATCATAAAATATTCATCGAGGTTGTTGGCGAAGATGGCGAGGAACTTCACGCGCTCAAGGAGGGGGTGGTGCCCGTCCTTTGCTTCGTCAAGGACGTGGCGGTTGAACGCAAGCCACCCGATCTCCCGGTTGGTATAATACGCGGGATTCGTTATCACGTACTGTTCGTCGCCCATGCTGTATCCCCGGTACCCGGAAAACGCCGTGGCGGCCGACGGGGGCCGCGAGTACTGATCATTGGGACAGGAAGCATATAATCTCTGGCGTTCTGCCCGGAACAAGCCGCTCTATTGACCTCAATAGACTCTATAGGAGAGATATGGCAACATTCCGCGGACCCCGGGCGGGCTTGTCCGTTTTGGTCCGCCGGCTCATCACGCAGCCGGGATCTCACGCATCTTTGAAAAGCGGGAAAACCATGTTCGGGAAAGACACGGGAGGGGCTGCCCGTTTACCCGTTGAAGTGGTGTCCCTTGTGGATATGGCCGATGTATTCCTGTTTCCGGTGCTCGCTTGCATTGACCGGTGGCCTCAGGTACCCTACTTCCGGGGTCTGGAGGGCCGGGCAGAACGGGCAGAGGGCTTCGTCCACATCGTTTGCCCGGGTGCGGACGGGGCAGTAGTAGACCCCGTCGATGACTTCGACCCGGTCCCCCCCGGGAAACGGCATCCCGACAGGGTGGCCGGGGGTTACCAGGACGAACATGCAGAAACCGGCGAGGAGGAATTTCAGCCACCGTAACCGTAGTTCGTCGGCCGTTCCGGTTGTGCAGTGCTCCGCGACCATCTCCCAGTAGGCTGCGGCCTTGGGGGGAAGCGGCTCGTCCATGCGGGCAAAGTCCCCCTGCTGCTGCATGAGCCGCAGTCTCCCGAAGGTCCCGTTCAGGTGGGCGGTGATGGTCTCCTCAAGGCGTTTCCGGTAGGCGGGATCGTACCCCTGGATTTTTTCCGAGAAGTTCCATCTCATCTGCTGGAGGTCCCGGGGGGAGAAGCGGAGCACGATCCCCGCAAGTGCCGCGCCGAGCTCCCCCCGGGTACGCGCGGACCGGAGTTGTCCGCACGCTTCGCTGACCAGTGCCGGGGAGAACGGCTGTCCATTATCGTTGGTTCTGCGGAATCCGAACATGGATGGTTAACCGGGGAAGCCCGCCGGTTTGGGGGGCACCTTTTCTCTATGAACGTTTTTGTGTGGTTCGGGTTTTATTCTTCCGGTAACAACAGAAGACAGCCGGTCAGACCGGATAACTCTCTGGCAATGAAAATGTGCGGAACCGGATGAGGATCAGATGCCAAAAATCCCCGGGCTGTACCCTCTCGCGGACGGGGTAACTTTCCGCAACCTGCGGGCATGGAAAACCAGCCCGCACTCTTTTGCGATCTGCCTGCTGATGTAGCCGGTCCGGATCTTCAGGAGATCCAGTTCCGGGTCCCACGAGGTCTCCTGGAATTCGCGGGAGGTCCCGATGAGCTCGACTGTGTCCACCAGCCGGGAATCCTGCTCAAAGCGATCGTATATTTTTGCAAGAGTATGGGGGTCCGGCCAGATTTTCCCCCGGCGCTTCATGGAGAATATCATGGACCGGCTGATCACCCGGATCTCCGAGAGGTTGAACGTGGCTGCGATTATCAGGTCTTTTTTTGAGAAAGCCGTATCGTTGACATGGTAATGGATCAGGACCTGCCCTTCGATGACAGCCCAGTCTTCTTCCGGGATCTCGGTCTCGTAAAAACCTGAATATTCGCGGAGCAGCTTACCCGTCGTGGACCGTATCTGCGCACGCTCCCCTTCGATGAGCCGGTATTCCGCGAGCTCGTGCTCGGAATCCAGAGCGGCAACGGGTCCCCGGCATACGAGCTCACCTCCCATGTCTGCCCGATATTCATGTCCCGGGGCTTAAAAGTATCTGCCGGTCCCCGGCCTGCCGGACTGTCTTTTTCCTCCAGAACGGCGAGGCGGGGCGACCGGGGGTTTCGAATGGAGTTTGGGAATAAATTGGATCGCAGGAGGCGGCGCTGCCGCCGCGTAAAAGAGTCGGTGCTTTGTCGGGGTTCAGAGAAGGCCGCCGCCCGGTTCCATGATTTCCCCGCCCCTGTTATCCGGGTGGATCTCCTCCCGGCACGCGACCGCGATGACGAGGATGACAATCCCGAGGATGAAGGAGCCGAAGAACGCGAGGTCGAAACCGGCACTGAGGACCTGGACTTTCATGTCAGCGGGCGAGGCCATGGTGACTCCCTGTCCGGCCGCGATGGTGAGGATGCCCTGGATGAAGACCAGGTTGAAACAGGCGATGCCGAGCGTAATAGGCGCGAACCGTTCGAGCGTCGTCAGGCTCGAGACCATACCCTGCTGTGCCCGGGGGACCGAGAGCATGATCATGTTCGAGACCGGGGTCACCATCAGGCCGAGGCCAAAGCCGATCAGGGCGAGGCTCGCGACGATATACCCGGCCGGGGTTTCGGCATGGAGCCGGGTCATCATGAAATACCCTGCCGTAAGCGCGAGCCCGGCTGCGATGCAGAGGGCCCGCGGCCCGGTCCGGTTGTACACCATGCCGGCAAGGACCCCTGCGCCCATCATCGCAAACGAGAGCGAGGTCAGGATAAGGCCCGATGACGACGTGTCGTACTGCCGGACGTACTTCAGGTAGAAGGGGAGGAGGTAATTGATGCCGGCAAAACTGAAAAAGACGAGCGAGAGCAGGAGATTGGTCAGGAGGAAGTTCCGGTTCCGGAACAGGTTCAGGTCCAGGAGCGGGTCGGGCAGGGCTGTCTCGCGCCGCACGAACAGGAAGAGCGAGACGACGGTAACTGCCCCGGTCAGCAGGATCGCAGGCGAGGTCCAGCCGAGCACCTGCCCTTCCGAGACCACGAAAATAAGGGAGGCGAGGCCGGTAAAGACCAGCGCAGCCCCTGCCCGGTCAAGCTCCCCGGGCTGCCTGCTCCCGACTGCCTCCGGGATGACTTTTGCCCCGAGCAGGACAGCGCAGATCCCGACCGGCACGTTGATGAAGAAGATCCAGTGCCACGAGAGGTCCTGCGTCAGGAACCCGCCGATGGTCGGCCCGAGCGCGGTGCCGAGCGCTGCGAGCGTCATGACGATCCCCATCGCCTGCCCCTTCCGTTCCAACGGGATATAAGCCGTGATCATCGCGGGCGCGATCGCAGTGATCATCGCGCCGCCGACTGCCTGGAGGATGCGGGAAGCGATGAGCGAGTAAAAACCGCCGACATATTCCGGCAGGATCCCGCACGCAAAGGACCCAATCGTGAAGATGGCAAACCCCGCAAGGAAGATCTTCTTGAACCCGATGATGTCCGCGACTTTCCCGAAGACCAGGACGCAGCCTGCCATAACGAGGAGGTATGAGGTCGCGACCCAGCTCACCGTGCTCGACGAAAGGTGGAACGCCTCGGAGATGGTCGGGAGCGCGATATTCACGATCGTCCCGTCGAGCCCCGACATGAACGTGGCGAGGGAGATGGAGAGGACGAGGAGACCGAACGGAGGTTCGGCCATGCTGCCGGAATTTCCCATAAGGGATTATGGACGACCATGGTTTTTGAGGGTTGTGAAACGGT
>DATKMN010000063.1:0-18095 GCA_035541835.1 Methanoregula sp. | reverse complement strand
CGGTAGTTTGCCGCGGCCGCCGTGGGCGAGCTGTTCGCGTAGCAGTAGGCGCAGAGGTGCATGCAGGTGGAGTACTGCCCGATATCCTTCGAGGCTATGCACCCGCACGCGTTCCGCTGCCCGGGGTCCTTGAGCCACCGTGCCGGATTGCCGCTCATCTCAGCGCCGGCCAGTGTTTTCTGACCGGCAATGCCGGCAGAGTGCAGGAAGTCCATAAGCTTCCGGTCACCGGCAAATTCCCGGGAAATAAGGTCGTAGCTGATGCACTGCCCTTTCCCGATACCATAGGCAGAGAGGTCGCGCCCTTCGCCGCACGCCGTAATTGCGAGATTCCACCGGCGGCTGAGTGAAGCAATGCCTTTGCAGAACTGCCGGACTTCATCCTCGGTGAATTCCCGTATTCCGGAAAGGCCCTGCCGTTCCAGGTTTCTTTTCACCTTCGCGTATTTTTGGATATCCACAAAACTGAAAATGAGCCGCTCGCAGAAGGGGTGGATCCGGTCGCCAACTGCTTCGATCCGTCCGAGAAGCGTGGCGACTTCGACGGTGTCCGAGAGCACCAGCGGGTCGTACCGCCACACAACCTTTCCCTTCCCGATACGCCGTGACAGCCGGATGAACGTCCCGATCCGCTCGTCCAGGGAAGGAACGCCGGGTTCGAGCCCCTCCGGGCCGTAATTGTTGAGCGTGTAGAGGAAATAACAGCCGTATCCTTCGCGGTCCAGTGTGTCCAGGTGCCTCATGAACGGCGCCGGGTCCTTCGACCAGAAGACAAAGAGCCGGGCTTTCTCAAACGAGACGTAGACCGGTTTGCCGCCGAACGGGCTCTTCCATTTCACGTACCCGGCCCGCAGCCGGGCCATGAGCCAGTCGCCGTAGAAGGCCGGGATATCGGTCGAGCGGCTCGCGGAGACGATGAGGGGGGCGATAGCGTCCACGGCGCAGGTGCTCCCGGGCATTCCCGGGTCCGGTACTTCCAGCGGGACATGCTCCCAGCCCTTCCACCGCATCCGGTCACCCGTTCCTGTCAGCACGGGATCGGGATCCCCGGCAGGGCCCCCTTCCGGCATTACGGGAGGTTTGCGATCGTTGCAAAGTCCTCAAGGTACAGCTCCTCCGGCCTGCTCTTCAGGATCTCTTCCGGCAGGGCGGCGATCACCCGTTCCGCCCAGGCATGGTCGAGCATCCCTCCCGACCCCTTCAGGCAGTTCCGGACGGTCTTTCTCCGGTGCGAGAAGAGCGCACGTACCACGTCTGCGTAGCGCTTCCGGTCATCGACCGGGAAGATGGGGGGCCGGGGGACGATCTTCACCACCATCGAATGGACCTGCGGCCTTGGCGAGAAACAGTTCGGCGGCAGCCGGAAGCACTGCTGCACGGTCGCAAACGTCTGGACCATGATGGAGAGCCGGCCGCAGTCCTTGGTCCCGGCCGGTGCGATCATCCGCTCGGCAAACTCGCTCTGGAACATCAGGACAGCCGCCTCGAACCCGTGATCGAGGAGCCGGAAGGTTATCTTCGATGACGCGGAGTAGGGCAGGTTGGCGACCACGAGATCGAAGGAGGGAAATTCGCACCGGGTCGCGTCCCCGTGCACGAGCGCGAACTGCCCGCGGGCCATCTCATCGGAAAAACGGTCGGCGAGTTCGCCGCAGAGGCCGGCGTCGAGCTCGATGGCACTCAGGACCGCACCGCGATCGAGAAGGGCGGCGGTAAGCGCACCGTTGCCGGGCCCGATCTCCAGCACCCGGCGGCCGGCCACATCCACGATCCCGGCAATGCGCTGTATGGCATTGGCGTCGATGAGAAAGTGCTGGTCGTGGTGCGCTCTCATGGTGCGGCGCCTTACTTGGTCGTGAACAGGTGGTACTTGACGTTCGGGTCCTGGAGTTCTTCCATGATCCGGGACTGGATCATCTTGTCAGGGTGCGGGATCGACTTGATCCTCGCGGATATATCGGCGAAACTCTCGAACGGTTTTTTGTTCCGCGATTCGAGGATCTCCCACATCAGTTTCTTGCCGATCCCGGGCAGGAGGTGAAGCATATGGAGCTTCGGCGTGATCGAGATCGCCTTGTTAAAGAACGTGACGAAATCGGCTTCACGTTCATGGATAAGCTTCTCAAGGACGAACGGGAGCTCGCCCCGGGCGGTCTGGGTCAGCTCGTCGTACCCGATCCTGCGCTTGACCCGTTCGATCTTCTCGCGTTCGGAATCGCCGATATAGACCTTCTCGTGGAGCTCGATGGGGACAGACGGCTTGGGGACGAGCTCGAGGAGCTTGAACTGCTCGATGCCGACTGCCTGGATGATCGGCTCGCGCTTGAACGGAGGGCGGGGATCGTCAGGGTGTCCCTTGATGAGCACATCCAGTACGATCGCGTTGAGTTCTTTCTTCTCCGCCTTCATAGGGTTCACACCTCAGAAGTGTGTCATTACCAGTTCGATGATTGCATCGAGTTCTTCGGGAGAGAGGGTATACCGCTCCTTGGCAAAGATCGCACGGACCTCATCGCGGGACTTTGGCATGATATTGGCGATGCGGTACGCGATCTCCGGCTTCATCTTCTCCATCTTCGTGAGTTCTGCGACGAGATCACGGGACTTTTCCGGGGTGGTCTTGGCAAGCGTGTTCGCATGCTCAAGGCTCCGCCGGAACTCGTAGGACATTTCCTTTTCTGCAGCCAGCCTCTCGGCTTCCACGCCGACCAGGACATCCCGCATCTCGGAGAGGGTAACCTTCTCTTCGCTAATGACAGCCTTGACTTTCATGCCGGTACCAGAGTGAATTTACTTTTGGGCTTTTAGATGTTGTGGTCTTGCGATGACGATCTTCTCCGCATCGCCATCCTTGATGGTGAGCATCCAGGCCCGGCCCCGCTGGCCGATGACCGTGCCCGTCTTCCCGTGGAAGCGGCGGTGGGGCATCCCTTTCTGGATGCTCGGCTCGACGACGACATGGACGCGGTCGCCGACCTCGAAGTGCTGGATAACCGAGGTTACCGGCGGGAGCCCGCGCTTTCTCAATTCCTTCTTGAACTTATACCGTGTCTTCTTCCGTGGGCCGTTGTGGTGTGCCATGGTTTATTCTCCCTCCTGTGCTCCTTCCACCTGGACTACATCGAGGCTGGTGACGTGAGCCGTTCTCTTCAGGTTCCCGGCGAGACTGGGGACTGTCCTGCCCCCGTCGCCCGATACGAGTTCTTTGATGTAGAGACCGGCTTCGCCGAGGACGTCGACAACAAATTTCCCGTCCTGCATCCCTGCATACCCGATATCGAGGACTCTGCGCTCCCGGATTTTGTCGGCTCTCCGGTGGGCGACCCGTTCGGGCGTGCGCTGGTGTATTGTGACGCCCTGCAGGGTTGTTAAGGCTTTTGCGAACTCGTCCGCAGATAATTCGCCGTCAACCTCGACCAGGATCCTGTATTTTTTATGCGCTTTGTTTGATTTAAGGGTTTCCACCTCGCCCCGTTCGCTCCAGCGCTGGAGTGCGACCGAGACCCGTCCTTCCGCGGTCCGGTTGATCTCCGCTTCGACTTCCACGAGATCCAGCGAGCGCCGCTTCGGGCTGACCACTTCGAGGATGAACGGCCGGCCGGTCCCGATCATGCGGGCGTCGATGTCTTCCCGTCCCGCCCCGTGGAGGACGGCGTTCTCCGCATCGAACATCCCTATGACCGGCCTCCCGATCAGCTCCTCCACCGAGTCGAGGTACTGGGCGCCGGTGAAATTGCATTTCTCGCAGCCTTTCCCCCGGCAGGCCCGGCAGTCCCAGTGGGTCTGGGGGATGCCCCGCTCGAACTTCCGGTACCGGCCATAGAAGAAGACCGAGTTGACCTGGACTTCGACCCTGCTGTTTGTGAGATCGAGGATGACGACCACGTGGGGGTTTTTGAAATCCACGACCTTGCCCGTCCGTGCGGAGACTGCCTTCCCGACCTCACGGTTCACCTCGGACTTGAACGGTTCCGGCTCGGAGAGGGAGAGGTCGCTCCAGACCATCTCCTCGTTCTCGGCGATGAGCGGGGGGACGCGGCAACCGACAAGGAACGTGGAGAATTCAATCCCCGAGACCGCTTCTGCGACCCGGTCCGCCCACTCAGGGACGGAGTCGAAGAAGTTGCTGCATACCCAGCAGGTGCCCGTGAATTTTTCATACGGCTGGTCCTCAGCGAGTGCACGTGCAATCCGGAGACCTGCCCCGCGTTCGTCGTTCGAGAGGCCGTGCGAGCGTTTGCCGAAGAACCGGCCGAGACAGTGGTCGCATGTCCCGCCGTATGCGAGGATCTTTCCGGTCGTTTCATTCATTTCCATCCGCATGTCCTCCGGTCGGATTCGTTGAGCAGCACCGTTATCGCGTGGTCGGCGTGAAGGCACGCGGGCCCCACCGAGAAGCGCGGGCAGTCCCTGAGGACCTCCTCCTCAGCGTCCGTGAAATTCAGGTGATCGGAAAGGACAACCATATCCGGTAACTCCCCCGCACCCCGGATATCCTTCCCTTTCTCGTCAAGCACAGCGCAGGTGCGATCTGCCGCGAGCCGCTCAAGCCCGCCTTTCCGGACAGAGACGCCCGGTGCAGCGTCCCGGAACTCGCTCCCGCAGGGTATGCCGAGGGCTTTCTTGATGAGCGCGCCCGCGCTCCTCTCGTCGGGTGAGAGCGAACGGACCGAACTCCCGGAGAACAGCACGGTCTTCGGGACGGGCGACGGTGGCCCGCAGAGGACGAGGAAGCATTCAGTGTCCCTCCTGAGGTCGTGCGAGAGGAAGAGGCTTGCGTTCACGCACCGGCAGAGGACATCCATCCGCCCCCCGCTCCCCGGCAGGTCGTTGAGCGGGAAGGACCCGTCCGTCCGGGCGAGGTGCCCGATAATTGCAAAACCCGTCATCACTGCATTCCGGAGAACCGCTTCATCAGGCGCTGCATGTTGAATTTCCCGCCGCCGCCCCTCAGGTTCTTCAAGGTCCGCTGCATCATCTTGAAGTACTTGAGGAGCTCGCGGACCTCGTCCGGGGTCGCCCCGGCGCCGTGGGCGATCCGCTGCATCCGGGAACTGTTGATCAGGCCCGGGTCGTCGAGCTCTTTTGCAGTCATCGAGTCCATGATGATCCGGTACCGGACCATCTTGGTGCTCGTGACATCGTAGATGCCCTCGGGGAGCTCCATGCCTCCCATCGGGAGCATGTTCATCAGCTGCTTTAAGGGGCCCATCTTGTTGAGGGCTTCGAGCTGCTTGTACATGTCCCGGAGGGTGAACTTGCCCTTGAGCATCGCGTTTGTGTCGAAGTCCTCGCCCTTGATCGCCTCCTCCGCTTTCTCGGCAAGGGCCTTTAAGTCCCCCATCCCGAGGAGCTGCGAGATGAAGCCGTCCGGGTCGAAGCGGTCGAGGTTCTCGATCGTCTCCCCGCTCCCGATGAAGACGATCCCGCTCTTCGTCTCGGCCACGGCAGAGAGCGCCCCGCCGCCTTTCGCGGTACCGTCCATCTTGGTGATGATCACCCCGTCGATACCGATAGCTTCGTGGAACCGCCGGGCCTGTTCGCTCGCCGCCTGCCCGAGCGCGGCGTCGATGACGAGCCACCGGTGCGTGGCCTTCGTGATCGCATTGAGGTCGATGATCTCCTGGATGAGCGCGGGCTCGAGGGCATGCCTGCCCTGGGTATCGACGATGATGAGCTCCTGGTCCTTCAGGGCGGCGAGGCCGTCTTTCGTGATCTGCCGTGCGTCGGTGGCCTTCGGGTCGCCGAAGATAGGCACGTTGATCCTGGTGCAGAGGGTCGCAAGCTGGTCGTAGGCGCCCGGCCGGAACGTATCGGCACAGATGACCCCGACTTTCAGGCCCTTCTTCTGGAAATACCGGGCGAGCTTTGCCGTCGTCGTCGTCTTGCCGCTGCCCTGCAGGCCTGCCATCAGGATCGTCTGGGGCTCGAGGCGCACGTCCGCCGAAGCCCAGACAAGCCGGACAAGTTCCTGGTACACGATCCGGAGCACGTGCTCCCGGACGTTCGTGCCCTTTGCGAGCTGCTCGTCGAGGGCCCGGGTGCGGATAGCCTTTGAAAGCTCCATCACGAGCTTCACGTTGACATCGGAAGAGATGAGCGCCCGCTGGAGGTCCTTGATCAGCTCGTCGACTGCCGCACGGTCGACCACGGTCTTCCCGGCAAGCTTCTTGAGCGCGTCCTTGAGCGAGGTCGAGAGGGTATCGAGCATGATAGTTATGCCTCTCCCAAAAGTTCCGAGACTACCTGCACAGGGTCAAACGGCATGATGTCCTCGTAGGACTGGCCGACGCCGAGGAACATCAGGGGCTTTCCGATCGTGTGGGCGATCGAGATCGCGGCGCCGCCCCGGGAGTCCATGTCGGCTTTCGTGAGGACGACGGCATCGGCCCCGACCGTCCGGTCGAACTCGGCAGCCCGTATTACCGCGTCGTTCCCTGCCACCGCTTCGTCCACGTACACGATGAGGTCGGGCTTCATGACCCTGCGGATCTTGTCGAGCTGGTTCATGAGGTTGGACTTGTTGTGGAACCGTCCCGCTGTGTCGGCGAGTACGACGTCGATCTTGTGGGACTGGGCGTACTGGACAGTATCGAAGAGGACCGCGGACGGGTCGGCGCCTTCCTGGTGCTGGATGATCTTGATCCCGAGGCGTTCGGCGTGCACCCCGATCTGTTCGATGGCACCGGCCCGGTACGTATCGCCGGCACCGATGACCACGGAATATCCCTGCTTCTTGAGGTACGCCCCGATCTTTGCGACCGTGGTCGTCTTCCCGGTCCCGTTCACACCGGTAAAGAGGATACGGACAGGGCGCTCGTGGGTATCGATGTACCCCTTCAGGTCAAAGCCTTTCCCGAGGACGTCGAGGAGCGCGTTTTTCAGGGCCCCGACCACGAGAGCGTCCACGGATTCCCCGATCTTCCGGTGCCGGCCGACAAGTCCTGCACGGACATGGGCAATTATGGCATCGGTGACGGGAAGAGCGACATCGCTCTCGAGAAGCGTCATCTCAAGTTCCGAGAGGGCGTCGGCAATGTTCTTCTCGGAGACGATCAGTTCGCGCTCGGTGATGAGGACCCGGACACGGTCGACAAAGCCCGGACCGGATGAAGGCGGCGCAGGGACAGAAGATGGAGATGCAGCGGGGGGTGCGGCCGGGGCGGCGTTTCGGACGGGCACGTGCCCGCCGGCGGGTTCCGGGACGTTCCCGTCCGGGGTTGCGGGAGCTCCGACCGCCGCCTGGATGCTGCTGCCGAGCCGTTCCCGTGCGGCCTTCAGCTTTTCCTTGAGCCCCGAAAACATCCGCTTTCTCCTGTTTCTGGCGTTATTCGGCCATCTGCCCGGAACCTGCAGCCTGCTGGTATCCCTGCTCGAGGCGCCGGTTAATCTCGGTCATCTGGGCCTGGAGCTTCTCGAGAGTTTCTGAGACCTTCTTCTGGGAGGCTTCCATCTCGATGATCCTCTCACGGAGGTACTCGATTGCATCCTTGTTGGACCGCTCGACCACGACTTCGGCCCCGATACTGATGAGGACCTTCTCCGGCTCCACGAGTTTTGCCCGTACGCTGACGCCGCCGCCGATCTGGAGGAGGACGGTCCCGTCATCCGTTGCCTGCATCCCTTCGAGGGCCTCGATGGCGGCGAGCGCCTCCATCCTCCCGTTCTCCAGGAGCTCCAGCTGCTGGACAAAGACCTCGGACTGCTGGCCGTATTCCTTCAGGTAGTGCTGGAGCGTCATCAGTTCACGCTGGTCCATCTGCTGCATTGGTGCTGCCATAAAAACCTCCCTGTAATAGCATTAAACGGGATAAATCTGACTCCTGATATGTATGTCCTCCTTGTGCATAAATACATCATTGTGGGAGGTTTTGCATCGCAGGCCGCCGGAAAAGGTTCCGGGAAAAGTGCCAACCGGACCATTACCTTCCCGGGACATGCATCCTGTCGTGTCCTCGGCCGCGACCGTAAACCGGGACTCCGCATCGGCGAGCAGCACAAAAACAATTGTTCTGCCATCGCATACGTGGGATCGGTTGCTGATTTGCCAAACATTAAGAACGCACACGTTGACGTCTTAATCCACCAATGCCGGAATCAAGGCCCATCTCTGTCCTCTACGTCGACGATGAACCCGCTCTTCTCGAAGTCACCAGGATGTTTCTCGAAAAGATCGGCGACTTTGCCGTGACGACAGCGGAGTCTGTTGCCCTTGCGGAGCCCTGCCTCGCTTCCTGCCGGTTCGATGCGATCGTCTCGGACTACCAGATGCCGGTCACCGACGGGATCGAGTTCCTGAAGCGGGTCAGGAGCACCGATCCCCTCATCCCGTTCATCCTCTTCACCGGGAAAGGTCGCGAGGAGATCGCAATAAAGGCCATCAACAACGGGGCGACCTTCTATCTTCAGAAAGGCGGCGATGTCAAAGTCCAGTTTGCGGAACTGGCCCACCGGCTCAGGATGGCGGTTGCAGCTGCCCGCGCCGAAGAGGAGCTCCAGAGAAATTTTGTCGCCCTCAAGAAGCAGGAGGAACTGCTGAAGGACCGGGAAGCGTACTACCGGGCGGTCTTCGAGAATACCGGGACTGCGATGGTCGTCATTGACAGCGACACGACTATCCGGCTTGCGAACGGTGAGTCGGAGCGCCTGTTCGGGTACCCGCGGAGGGTGATCGAGGGGAACATGCGCTGGCCCGATCTTGTCCCGGCGCCAATGCGCGAGAAGATGGTCCAGTGGCACCACGCACGCCGGAAAAATGGCGGTAATGCCCCCCGGGACTACGTATCCTCCATTGTCAACGGCTCAGGAGAAGTAAAGGCAGTTCACATCACGGTCGGAATGATCCCGGGATCGGACCGGAGCGTCGCCTCGCTCATCGATATCACCGATCAGGCCAGGGCAGACGAAGCTCTCCGGCAGTCCGAGATGATCCACCGGACTATCTTCGAGATGTCCCCGGAACCTATCATACTCACTACCGCCGAAGGCGTTATCAGCTATGTGTCCCCGGCCTCGCTGCCCATGTTCGGCCTCTCCTCGGAAAAAGAGGCACTCGGCACGCCAATCCTCGACTGGATCGTGCCGGAAGAACAGGACCGGGTACGGACGGTCTTTATTAAATTCATGCAGGGGGGAACCAAGACGGCCCCCCCGGCCCTCTACCCGGTCCGGAGGAAAGACGGGAGCAGGTTTTACGCGGAGATCAGCTCCTCAAAACTGGAGAATGCCGAAGGCAAAGTTGCCGGCCTTGTCTCTATCATCCGGGACGTGACCGATCGTATCACGTCCGAGACCGCCCTCCGGAGAGCAGGGGAGAAGCTCAACCTGCTCTCTTCGATCACCCGGCACGACATCCACAACAAGCTCACGGTGCTTCTCGGGTATATCGAGCTTGCCCGGGTGGCAAAGGAGCCGGAGGCGGTCCAGGACTTTGTCCGGAAAATTGATGAAATCGCCGGTATGCTTGGCGAACAGATCGAGTTCACAAAAGATTACCAGGAACTCGGCGTCCATTCACCGGCCTGGCAGGGCCTCTCGGCCATCATCGCCCGGGCCAGCCGGGAACTCGGGACCGGGGAGCTGAAGATCGTCGACGACCTGGGCTATCTCGAGATCTTTGCCGATCCGCTTCTGGTAAAAGTGGTGTACAACCTGATCGACAATGCCATCCGGCACGGGGGGCACGTCAGCACGATCCGGTTCGCGTACGAGGACAAGGGGAGCGAACTGGTGCTTGTGGTCGAGGATGACGGGGAAGGGGTAGCCGTGCAGGACAAGGACCGGATTTTCTCAAAAGGGTTCGGGAAGAATACCGGTTTCGGCCTCTTCCTCGTCCGGGAGATCCTCGCAATCACCGGAATGATGGTCAGCGAGACCGGCTTTCCGGGAAAAGGTGCACGGTTCGAGATCCGGGTTCCCTGCGAGAATTACCGGTTCCGGAGACCCTCGTAGGCAGGGGTTCCGGCGTGTGCACCCGGCAGCCGGGAACGTTACGGGCAGGGACCGGTTAAAGGGTCTTTTTTCATGGGGCCGGCTACCGGATGAAACGGGTGCAGGATCCGGCACCTGACCGGAAAGAACCGGTCGGGCAGTGCACCTTCACCCACCAAAAACCTCATCTCTTCCGCACTCCTATGGGGCCGCCATGTCCAGAATCGCCGTCATTATCACGGACATGTTCCAGGATGTGGAATACGAACGCCCGGCGCAGGCTTTCCGCGATGCCGGCCACGAGCTCACGCTGGTCGGCCTGAAAGCGGGCGTGCAGGTAACGGGAGAGCACGGGGCACACGCGAAGATCGACCGGGCACTCAGGGATGTCTCAGCACGCGACTTCGACGCCCTCTTCATTCCCGGCGGCTACTCGCCGGACAAACTCAGGGTCGACGAGGATGCGATCCGGTTCGTGCGGGAGTTCTTCGAGGCGGCAAAACCGGTCTTTGCCATCTGCCATGCTCCCCAGCTCCTCATCACCGCCCAGCTGCTGAAAGGCCGGTGGGTCACGGGCTGGAAGTCGATCGTCCAGGACATCAAGAACGCCGGGGGCGAGTACGTGGACAGGGAGGTCGTGGTTGACCGGAACCTCGTCACGAGCCGGATGCCTGCCGATATCCCTGCGTTCATCCGGGAATCGCTTGGTATGCTTGAGAGAAAGCATCCCGGGCATACCGCACGACAGGCCGCGATGCCGGCGGGGAGCAGGTAAACCAGGGGACGCTTTTGGATCTGCATACCTGGCAGACCGGAGATGGTCAGCCACTCCCTTTTTTCCTGCGCCGGCCGGCGATTGCCTGGTACCCGGGCGAGCGATGCCGGAAATGAGGAAAAACATCACGACAAGGACAAATAACAACGCACCAGTCCGGGACAGCACTGGCGGCCCGACGCGGCAGGTCCGGACTCCTTACCAGCCGGTCGGGTTTGTGCGGGATATCCGTGCCGTTAATTAAAAAATTTTTGCGCTCACCTGCTTTGCGGGAGAAAAAGGGGTGGATGTTCCGGGAATTCCCGCGGATGGGCGGGGCCCTTCCCGGGTTCCCCTGGCAGAGTCCCTGCTCCCTTATGCGGGCAGCACATGGACAATCGCCTGGAGAATCGCGATGATGATGTTAAGGAACAAATTCCAGTCAAACATGGTTCGCTCACCTCCTGTGCGGTTATAGCTGGTAATCAGGTTCCCGCGGTAAATAGCACTGGCGATGAGTGAAAAAATTTCTGGAGTTATCGGAAAGTTCATCATGAAAGAACTCAGGCACCGCCCATGGATAACGGCCCCGCCAGGCTGTGACGTTCTCTTTTTAAAAAACCGGCATTCCTATATTCCCGGACCGGCAACTATAACCGGGAAATTCCGGTGTTGTCACGATGGTCACGGTCCCCTGGTTACCGGTTTCGTTCTCTTCATTTACTGAGGCGGCAATCTTCAGTGTCGTCTACTTTGGGTGGGCCGCGAGCGAGATCATCGGATCGCTGATCTTCCCCCGGATCCGCCAGCACCGGGAGGGCGTGAAACTCGAGAGAAAAGACAGGGGATCCGGTCTTGCCGTGAATGCCGGAATTTTTGCCTCGATCTTCATCATCTTCGCATGTTCGTGGGTGCGGATCGGCGTCCTGCCGGACGGGGTGTTTTACCCGGGCATCGCACTCATGATCGGAGGAATTATCCTCCGCCAGTGGGCGATCGCGGTCCTTGGCAGGTTCTTCTCGGTGCTGGTGAGTGTCCAGACCGGGCAGACCATCGTGAGGAGCGGGCCGTACCGGTTTATCCGGCACCCGTCATACACCGGGACGCTCCTGACCATGACCGGGATCGGCCTTGCACTCCAGTCGTGGGCAGCGCTCCTTATCCTCTGGCTGATCTTTGGCATGGTATACGGTTACCGGATCCGTGTCGAGGAAAAAGCGCTCGTTGCGCATATCGGGGACGACTATATCGCGTACATGAAGACGACAAAAATGCTCATCCCGTTTGTGCTCTGAAACGTGCAGGCACCGCCGCTACGAAACGCAAACTGCAAAGCGTATATATTTTGGAGAATAATTTCTGCGGAAGTATTTGATCCGACCGGCTGAAAAGATCCGGCTGCGATCGCGAGATGACCTTCCCGGGAGAGATTGCCATAGACGCAAACTATCGCGCACCAAAAATATCCGGCTCGCCGGAACGACTGACGGCTGCCGCTGCATCCGGTACTGCAAAAAATTGTTCGTGCAGACTGCGCGTACAGCCGCGAAACTATCCGTACGCTTTATCCGGAGGATTCGCGTGAGCCGCCACCCGCTCCGGGCACTTGACGAAGCCGCAAAGATTGCAAAAAAGCGGGGGCACGTCCAGTTTTACGAACGGGTGCCCGGTATGATCTGCGATTTCACGATCACGACACCGGAGTACGATGCCCCGGTCAAGATCAAGCGCATGCCCTATCTCCGCTGCACCATCGCGTGGGTAGAACGGACGGCTGCAAAAGAGATTGCCGGGCTCCACCTGCACCCCTCGTCAAAGGAGATCTCCCGCGAACTCTGGCTCTGCTCGCCCGAGTATGCGTTCCGGTTCCTCCGGGTCTGCGACACCGGGCTCGCCGAGCTCGGGCGCGACGGGCAGCTGCTCCTCCAGAAATCACCGGTGCCGGCCGGGTACGAGATATCCGGTCACCTGGCCAGGCGCACCGGCCATTCCCGGGCCAGGTAGTATCTCCGGACCTGCCTGGCGATACTGTAACCTCACCGGCATAATCCTCCGTCGGAGAATGATCTGCCGGGAGTACCCCTCCCGCCCTGATTCGCGATGTTTCAAATCGGCCTCCGTTTGGCAAACGGGGCTCAATTCCGGCGATTTCCCCGGGCCCCCGCTTTTTCAGGTGACCGAAAACCTGCGGAATTCGCCAAAATACCTTACTATAGGGTTTCAAATCGCCTTATACGGGCTCCGTTTTAAAGATTTTATGTCGGAAGCCCAAAACTGCGTTAACCGGGCCGAATAGAATGGTGGATCGGCGCCGGGATCGGGGGTTCCAGGGAGTCCGCGGCCTGATGGAAGGTCGGATCCGGGGTGAGATCGTCCGGACTCGGCCTGCTTCATTATAATGACTTGTAGACTTTTCCTCTCAGATCGATATTGATGACGATACGCAAATGGGATCGGATATGGTCGCGGTCGGAAAATTTCTCGAGGTTTTTTGAGCTTTTTTATGAAGGAAAATCCGGTATGTCATAACCTGGCGAACTCATCGAGTCGTCCGCTCCTGACGCATTCGTCCGTCTCTTTGAGAAGCGCAATCTCTTCCGGTGTCAGGGTTTTGTCGTGCAGGAGCTCGATAATAAGGTCCAGTTTTGTTTCAACCCGCTGTAAAATCTCTCCATCCATGGTATGCTGATTTACTATTGTCGCACCGGGAATTATATTTCTTCCAGTCATGCCAGCCGCGGCTCAAAGAATACGGGTGTTTTTTATTGCCGGTGAAACAAACCACAAAGAAAAGAAAAGAAAACCTTACGCCTTCACCGGCGCAACCGAGTCGACCTTTATGTAGCGACGCTTCAGGTTGTGCTTGCTGCCGATGACGGCATAGGTGCGTTCCTGTGCCTGCTTCTCGTTGGGTGCCTCGATCACTTTCGTGTACGGCATCCAGTCCTCCCCCATCCGGAAGGTACCTTTTACTTCAAACTTTACGTTCTCCATTTCATTCACTCCAGAAAACCAAATACATCTTCCACACGGCCAAGCTCGAACCCGCTGGTTGCATTGCCCGCAAGGTAGCCGGTCTCGTTGACGAGGAGTCCCGTGCCGATGAGGGCGCTGCCCATGTTGATCGTCCCGGTCCCGACCGGCACTTTCGCGACTGCTTCGATCCTCGCGATCTGCTGCGGTGTCGACCGCGGGTGCACGATGACCCCTTTGTTGGTCGCAACCCCCGCCATCCCGACGGTCTTGACCCCGCCAAGGTTGAGGGCAACGACGTCTACGCCAAGGAACTCCCCGATGGCATGCGCCATGTCCGTTGGCATGTCCTCGTGGACTGCCGCAAAGCGGTCGTTTGCCATGATCACGTTACCGGCAGCGTTCATCGACTCTGTCAGGAGGAGCACCTCGCGGTATTCCGAGAGGATATCGATCTCCGCGTCGGTTGCAAGGCCGCTTACCACGATCCCCCGGCTGTTGCCGGCAACAAGCGAGCCGATGATTGCACTGCCCTGGACCGTGGTCTCCACGAGCTCGACTGCAAGGGCTGCTTTGACAGCGGCCTTGAAGTCCTCCGGGGCTTCCGGGGGGACTATCGCGATATCACCGACCACCCGGGCAAATACCCCGATGTTCGGGTCGCCTGCATACGTGATCGTCCTTTCCATTCTCACGATTCCGGTGCAAGTTCAGCCTGGACCTGCCCGTCCTCCATCTTCATGGCCCGGACCCGGATCTTTGACGGGGGCTTGCTGCTCCCGCGGCTCCAGACCATCTCGTTGATGCCCTTGTCGAGCTTCACGTCCTCGCTCTTCATGTGTTTTGCGAGGTACTTCCGGATGTCCTTGATCGCGCCGTTGCTCCGCTTCCAGCGGGGCATCCGTCGTGCATCCCGCAGGGGGATGATATAGACATGCTCCTTCATCACTTCTGCCATGATCACACCTTCAGGGTGCTCTTACGCCAGTTCCGCCGCTTCGGGTGCGCAACAACGCCGCGCTTGGTCCTCACCATCACCCACTGGGGCACGCGCCGGTTCTGGTCGCATGCCTTCGCGAGCCTGATCTTCCTTCCTTTGCTGAGTTTGCTCATGATATTCACCAAAACTATTATCCTTTTCTCCCCACGACCAGGGACTGTTCGTGGTGTGCCGGGAAGAGGGGCGCAGGATCGATCCCGCGGGACCGGAGGGCGCCCCGAAGTTCGGCTTCGTAATCGCCGTTCCTGATGGTCCCGGTCTCCCCGTATTCGACCTCGAGGAGCCGGCCCGCCAGTTCGTCGATTGCAGGCCGTACGAACCCGAGCAGGGGGCGCACGTAGGCGCACCCTGTCCGGTGACCGAGGCTCTGCACCTCGGCCCTCGTCAGGACAGGGACCCGGTCCTCGAACCGGGTCCCGTCGCCAACGACTTTGTACCCGCTGCTTACGGTTTCGACAGCGGTCCGGTGGATTGCATTGATTGCATCATTGGGATACCCGCATGCGACCACCATGTCCGCCATCTCGTCCAGCATACCTTCCCGGAATGTTCTGATTGTCAGGGGATACCCGAGGGCCCGTGCCGCAGCCTCCACCGCGTGGATCCGGCGGGACGGGTCGAACACGAACGTGACGAGTTCGACCTCGTAATACGTACCCAGCAGCATTGCTGCAAGGGAACTGTCCTTTCCGCCGCTGTACAGCACTCCGGCCTTCATCACTTTCTGGTTATCGAGTAGTCCCGCTTTGCCGGAGCAATCTGCCGCAGCAGTTCCTTGAGCTGCGAGTCGGTGATCTTTGCCCGGAGACGTCCGCTCTGGGCAAGCTGGATCAGCTGCTGCTCGACTGCTGACGCAAACTCCGGTTTGGTCAGCTTGATGGTATTCAGGCGCTCCCGTGCATCAGGCTCGAGGATCTGCATGAGTATCATCTGGATCTGCTGCTTCTGGCGCTGCTGGCGCTCGAGCTCTTCCTGCATGCCGGCCTGTTCTCCGGCCTGTTGCTGCAGCTGCGCCATCCTTCTCTTGCGGATTTCACTAAGCTCGTCGTCACCCATACAGGCACCTCATTCGGACTTCTTTGCTTCGGGTTTCTTGCCTTCGGCCTTTTCGCCGCCGGCTTCTTTGCCGGCGGATTTCTTCGCCGGCTTCTTCTCACCCTTTGCGGCACCTTCCGCGCCTTCCGCCGGTGCAGCCTTGCCCTTGCCCTTCTTGGCTTCCGCCTTCTTGGCTTCGGGTGCCGCTTCCGGCTTCGCGCGCTTCGGTACCGGCGGGGGCGGCGACTTTAAGACTTCCTGGGACAGGGAGTCCATGAACGCCATCCCGGCAGGGGACACGCGGCGGCCGGTCTTGTCATGGATGACAAGGCCTGCTGCCTCCAGCTGCTGGAGCGACTTGCGCAGGATCGAACCGCTTCCCTTCCGGAACGCGTTGGGCTTCGAGCCGCGGTTCTTGTTCCCGCCGTAAAAACTTCGCATCCGTTCGACACCCAGCGGGCCGTCGACGTAGACGCGTCTCAGCACTGCTGCCGCCCGCACGAACCACCAGTCGGGGTCCTCGGGTGGCATCTCTTTGTGTGCCCCGGTCTTTGCGAA
The DNA here is from genome assembly GCA_035541835.1 of Methanoregula sp. Classification (GTDB taxonomy): domain Archaea; phylum Halobacteriota; class Methanomicrobia; order Methanomicrobiales; family Methanospirillaceae; genus Methanoregula. Next base: position 1,845 of record DATKMN010000063.1, on the reverse strand, counting down.
GGCAGCCCATACCGGCGGAGTGATCTCCTTCCGCTTCTTGAGCTCCTCGGCAGTCCGCCTGATGATGTGGTCGGCCGGGACATCGTATACGGTTGTCATCTAATATCCTCACTGTTTCTAAAATCAAATAACAGTCTTTACTTATTCGTGAAAGAGGTTTTTATATATTTCGACGTAGGCGCCAGCCCCGCAGGGGGCTGGCGACTGGAGAAGAACCCGTCAGGGTTCTTCGACTTGGCGCCACGGGCCGGATTATGCTCGTGAATTGTCGTACAATCTCATCAGGGTTCTTCGACTGGACGCACAGTGCCCGAAGGGGGCTGGCGACTGGAGAAGAACCCGTCAGGGTTCTTCGACTTGGCGTCACGGGCCGGATTATGCTCGTGAATTGTCGTACAATCTCATCAGGGTTCTTCGACCGGACGCATTGTGTCCGCTAACGGGTGAAAATCCACTGAACCTTTCACTTCCTTGCCCGGCCCATCGAGCCGATTGCCCTTCCCCGTTTCGAAGCTCCGGAATCTTTCGGCGTGGTCTTCGCGCCGGGTTTTTCCGGGGGTCCGGCTGAAACCCGGGCCCTCTCTTTTGCTGTCCGCTTCGCAGGTACTTTCGCAGGTACTTTTACCGGTCCGCTGCTTTTTGCGCCCTTCTTCTCCTGGAGGACCATCGTCTTTCCCCGGACCTCGATAAGTTCCGCCTTTGCCTCCTTCGCGATCGCTTCCGGGTCGACTTCGCAGCTCTGAAGCCACTTCACCTTGATCACGTGCCGTTTCTTGAGCTGGGATACGATCTCGTCGATCATGGTCCCCGTGCAGCCCTGCTTGCCGATCCAGACGGTCGGCTTGAGATCCTGCATGGACCGGTCTGTCTGCTCCGTCATCTGGTCTTCTCCACGCGGTAACGCATCTTCTGAGAGCAGGCCCCGCAGGTGACCACGACGTTGCCGCGGTGCACCCGGACCCGCATGTTGCTCCCCGGGACGAGATACGCGTAACAATGATGGCAGAACCGGCGCCTGAGTTCGCGGTCGATCCGGACCCGCTGTCGCATGGATATCTTCCGGGCGAGTTCCACGTACCGGTTGCTCCGGTCGGGGTGCCCGTGGAACGCGGCCTGGGCCTGTTCGAAGAGTACGCCGATGCGCTCGTGCGCGATCTTCTTTGCAGCCGGGTTCTTCGACTTCTGCCTCACGTATCCTCCTGCGGGGGTGTGGTGGATTGGTTGGCGCCCGGAGATGAAAAAGGAAGTGTGCGGGGGGAAAAGGACCGGGGGGGCTGGCTCACCGGACGGAGTTGTTTATCATTACACACGATACAGGAAGGCCGAACACCTTTGCAGCGCACGGCACAGCAGACTGACTGAAAGGGGAAGTTTTTTTTAGCAAGGTGGAATCACCGGATGTAATCCGGAAAATAAAATGAATTTACCGGAAAACGAAATGCGATACCTTCTGCCGTCCCCGACGGGGGCGCAGTCCAAGATTTCCTCCGTAAATATTCTCCAGCGACTTCGTCGCTCCCCGCGGCGGCCTCACTTACCTTTCAGATTCTCGCACAGGTAATCTGCCCCGCCGTGCCCCGTAAGGGGCCCTGAGGCGGGGAGTCCTCACAAGTACAAAAGATATCTGAAAAACCGATAATCAGCCCACCGGGCGCTGAAAAGGTTTCAAACTCAATCCGGCAGGCCTATCAGGAACGCTCCCGGCTCACTCCCGGATCCGGACAATCCGGCCCTCGATTGAAAGCCGGTCCTCGCAGAAGAGCCTGACTGCTTCGGGAAACGCGATATGCTCCTGCTCCAGGATCCGGTCGGCAAGCGAGTCCTCGTCGTCGCCTTCGAGAACGG
>DATKMN010000062.1:0-8747 GCA_035541835.1 Methanoregula sp. | reverse complement strand
CTTTCTGGCACCCCCCGGTTGATGTTGCCCGGCCCCCCAGGGACCGGCCGCAAAAAGACCGGGTATATCTAGAAGCGGGATCTCACTTAGATATGGTCTAGTATACAAGTCAATTTCCACCGTCCGGCCGGTGCACTTTGGTTGCGGGGCGGTTGCTCAGAACGAAATGCAGGATGTGGTTATGAACACGAAATGGGTATATGCCTTCACCGAAGGCGATGGCAAAAACAAGCAATTGCTGGGCGGCAAAGGTGCAAACCTCTGCATGATGACGCAGATTGGCCTCAATGTTCCTCCCGGGTTTGTGATCACGACCGAGGCGTGCCTTGCATTCCTCGACGACCCCCGGAAAAAGCTTCCCGAAGGTGTGATTGGACAGGTGCACCGGGCCCTTGCGGAGGTCGAGCGAAAGAGCGGCCGGACCTTTGGAGGACGGGACAACCCGCTCCTCGTGTCGGTCCGGTCAGGATCCGCCATCTCCATGCCCGGCATGATGGATACCATCCTTAACCTTGGCCTCAATGCCGAGACCCTTCACGGACTCATCGCACAGACCGGCAACGAGCGGTTCGGGTATGATGCCTACCGGCGCTTCATTCAGCTCTTCGGCAAGGTTGCCCTCGGTGTACCGGAGGAGCTGTTCGATGCCGCATTCGCATCGGTCAAGGAGAAGACCGGCGCCCGCCACGATGTCGATCTCTCGGCAAAAGATCTCGCAGATATATCGGAGATGTTTTTGAAAGTCGTGGAAAGGCACACCGGCAGACCGTTCCCGGCCGAACCTTACGACCAGCTCGAGATAGCGATCAAGGCAGTCTTCAATTCGTGGAAGGGCCGCCGTGCAGTGGATTATCGCCGGGAATTCCGGATAACGCCCGAGATGGCAAATGGCACAGCAGTCAGCGTTGTCGAGATGGTCTTTGGCAATATGGGCAACGATTCTGCGACCGGTGTCGCGTTCACCCGCGATCCGGGAACGGGTGAGAACGTGATGTTCGGCGAGTATCTCGTCAATGCACAGGGAGAGGATGTTGTCGCCGGCATCCGGACCCCAAAACCTGTCGCTGCCATGGCAGAAGAAATGCCCTCAATCCATCGCGAACTCGTCGAGCTTCGCCGGAAGCTCGAGGCGCACTACAAGGAAGTCCAGGACTTTGAGTTCACCATCGAGAAGGGAAAACTCTACTGCCTCCAGACACGGAACGGGAAGATGAACGCTTCGGCGCTCGTCCGGACTTCGGTGGAAATGGTCGGGGAAGGGCTCATCGGCAAACGGGCGGCCCTGCTCAGGATCCAGCCCGAGATGCTTGATCAGATGCTCTTTCCCCGGCTCGATCCCAGGGCTACCGAGAAGCCCATTGCAAATGGCCTCCCGGCTTCACCCGGTGTTGCGACCGGTATTGCTGTTTTCGATGCCGACAGGGCAGAGAAGCGTGGGCGGACCGGTGAACGGGTAATCCTGGTCCGCGAAGAGACCAAGCCGGAAGACATCCATGGCTTCTTCGCTTCGCAGGGCATTCTGACGAGCCGTGGCGGCAAGACCTCTCATGCAGCGGTCGTTGCCCGCGGCATGGGCAAACCCTGTGTCTCAGGTGCCGAAGGGATCCATGTGGATGTCAAGCTACGCCATGCTCGGGCCGGCGATCAGGAATTCGATGAGGGCACGCTGATCACGATTGATGGCACTACGGGATCGGTCTACCTGGGCGCGGTCCCGATGATCGAGGCAGAATTCTCTCCCGAGCTCTCCACTCTCCTGTCATGGGCCGATGAATATTCCCGGCTCGGAGTCATGGCAAATGCCGATACCCCTGAGGATGCACTCAGGGCCGTGAAGTATGGCGCCATGGGCATCGGTCTCTGCCGGACCGAACGGATGTTTAACGGCGTTGAGCGCCTGCCGATAATGGTAGAGATGATCGTTGCCGAGACTACAGAAGACCGGGAAGCGGCCCTCGAGAAACTCCTGCCCATCCAGCGCGAGGATTTCAAGGGGATTTTCAAGGCAATGTCCCCCCGCCCCGTGACCATCCGGCTCCTCGACCCCCCGATCCACGAGTTCCTGCCGGCCGAGGGGCTCCTTGTCGATGAACTCAAGCAGCTCAAGAACCTCTGCGAGATCCTGAGGGGGATGCAGGTCCTCTCAGATGCCGTCGCGTTTATGAATCAGACCCGGGACGATAAACCGCAGGTGCAGCGGTTTACCGACCCCCAGCTTGTCGAAGATGCGATCGCGAAGAAGGAGGCGATTCTCAGGAAGGTCCGGGCACTCCACGAGGTCAACCCGATGCTTGGCCACCGCGGTGTCCGGCTCGGCATAACTTTTCCTGAGATCTACACCATGCAGATCCGTGCAATTCTCGAAGCAGCTGCCGAATGCCAGAAAGCAGGTATCGAAGTTCACCCTGAGATCATGGTCCCGCAGGTCTGTACAGCTGAGGAACTCAAACGGGTGAAACAGTGGGTAACCGAAATGAAGGAGCATGTCGAGACGATGCACAGGGTCAGGCTTGACTTCAAGTTCGGCTCGATGCTCGAGGTTGTCCGGGCCTGCATGCGGGCCGACAGCCTCGCGGAAGAAGCAGAGTTTTTTTCATTCGGGACAAACGATCTTACTCAGGCAACCTTTTCGTTCTCCCGGGAAGATGCTGAGAATAAATTCCTCCCGATGTATAACCAGAGCCGGATTCTCCAGGACAATCCCTTCGAGGTACTTGACGTTAAAGGCGTGGGCCGTCTCATGGAACAGGCAGTGAAATGGGGGAGGCACGCGAGGCCCGGCATGAAGGTTGGGATATGTGGTGAACATGGTGGTCATCCTGCATCCATCCGGTTCTGCCACTCCATCGGGCTGACCTATGTTTCCTGCTCCGGCCCCCGTGTCCCGATTGCCCGTCTTGCGGCCGGGCAGGCTGCGATCGTTGAGGGAAAAGGGATTGCTGACAAGGCAGCATGAGCCGTGAGGATTTCCCTGCCATTTGACTGATGGACTTTCAGTACCAGCGCATTTCCCGGAATTTTTGCTCCTGAACCCTTTTTACTCCAGAACCCCAATTCAGACCCAACTTTTTATACGCTTTTGCGCGTGTTCCCGAAGTGCATAATGTATTTACATTGCCAAACGGTTGCAAAAAGTCAGAGCTGCAGGAAGGACTTTTTTTTACTGGGACATATAGCAGATACTGATTCCTAGAACCTCTGACGGGGTCCTCTTTTATGAGTGGCGGTTCGGTTAATCGTATTGCAGGAACTGCCGACCCCACTATCCCGATCAGAAAACCTATAATTTTACAATTAAAGATATGCACCAAGAAACCAAACACCAGATGAGACAAAAAAACGGGGAAACCGGATGACCGACACGAACCAGAATATGCTCCTTGACCAGCAACCGCTCGGAGCGATAACGTTTGCAGAGAACCCCGAGCCGCGGTGCCCCTGCCTCCTGCTTCTCGATACCTCCGGATCGATGGCAGGGCAGGCTATTACCGAGCTGAATGCCGGCATCCGGGATTTTTATACCGAACTGCAGAGCGATTCCCTCGCGATAAAGCGTGTCGAGGTCGCCCTCATATCCTTTGGACCGGTCCGGGTGATCAGCGACTTCAACACTGCCGAATGTTTCTTTGATCCTCAGCTTGAAGCAGTCGGTGATACTCCTATGGGGGAAGCGATCCGGAAAGGGATCGAGATGGTCCGGAACCGGAAGGAACAGTACAGGGCTAACGGCATTTCGTTTTATCGGCCATGGATCTTCCTTATTACCGATGGCGAGCCGACGGACGAGTGGCAGAGCGCCGCAGCGATGGTCCGGGAAGGGGAGAACAACAAATCATTCGCGTTCTTCGCCATCGGTGTGCATAAAGCAGATATGAAGATACTGAAGCAGATCTCGGTACGGGACCCGGTGAAACTTCAGGGACTCAAGTTCCGCGAATTCTTCCAGTGGCTCTCAAACTCGATGAAGTCAGCTTCCCGGAGTAATCCCGGTGACAAAATCATGCTCGCTCCACCCCTTGGCTGGAGCGAGATATGAAATGGAAGCTTGCCACTTCCACTGTTACGGGCAAATCTCACGCTGAACGAAGTGAGGCCGGTCAGGATTACTGTAAGGCCGGTGTGATCCGGATTGCCGATGACGATTATTTTATCGGGCTTGTCTCTGATGGTGCCGGCAGTACGACCGAAGGTGGACGGGGAGCGGAAATAGCGTGCGAGACTGCATATGCCCGGATCGTTGAAGCCCTGAGTGTCGCATCAGGCAACTGTGGAGCAGGCAGTACTCATGCCATCAGCGACCAGCATGTCCGTGGATGGATAACGGCAGCCCATGAAGCGATCGTATTGGAGGCAGAAGGAAAAGGAAAAGGAATAAGAGATTATGCCTGTACGCTCCTTGGCACAATCGCAGGAAGGGAGTGCTCAATTTTTTTTCAGATCGGGGACGGGGCAATCGTTACGTGTGAATCCGGGGATTACGACACCGTATTCTGGCCCGAGCAGGGCGAGTATGCGAATACAACTTTTTTTGTGACCGATGAGCAATATCTTGACCGTCTGCGCACCCACCGTTCAGAGGTTCCGCCCGGAGAGATCGCGCTATTTACCGATGGTCTGCAGAATCTCGTTCTCTCATTCTCGGAGAAAAAACCCCATATTGGGTTCTTCCGGCCGCTCTTTGAAGCCCTCCAAAAAAGCCCGGAAGACCCTTATTCCATGTTCTCCGCGCAACTCCAGAAATTTCTCGGCCGCGATGAGATCAACGAACGGAGCGATGACGACCGGACGCTTGTCCTCGCCGTTAATATTCCTGCGTAAACCAACTGACCATGACAAAAGTCCCTTTGACACCGTTCCTTGACAGTTCCGGGAAGTCGTACCGGCTCGGGAAACGGATCGGGAGTGGCGGAGAGGGAGACGTGTACGAACTCCTTCCGGGACAGCGGCAGACGGTCGCCAAGATATATCACAAACCGCTTGAGGGGCAAAAGCAGGAGAAACTGATGTTGATGGTGAAGGGATGCAATGAGGAACTGAAGACCATCTCTGCATGGCCGACCGATGTGCTCAGGGTAAAACCAGGTGGTCCGGTGGTCGGCTTTCTCATGCCGCGGATCCGGGACTGCGAACCGATACACAAGGTGTACGGGCCGACACACCGGAAGGAAGCGTTTCCCCACGCCGACTGGAGGTTCCTCGTGCGTACCGCCAAGAACCTCGCGGCAGCGTTCTCTGTCATCCATAAATTCGGGTACGTTGTGGGAGACGTGAATGAAGGGAACATTCTCGTCGACGACACCGCCTGTGTCCGGCTTATTGACTGTGATTCGTTCCAGGTCCGGGCCCGGGAAAGGATCTTTTACTGCGAAGTCGGCGTGGCGCAGTTCACTCCTCCTGAGATCCAGAAATCGAAAAATTTCAGGATGGAACGTACTGCAAACCACGATAATTTCGGCCTTGCAATCCTGATATTCCAGCTCCTCTTTTTCGGCAGGCACCCTTACTCGGGAGTCTATTCGGGAAGAGAGGATATGCCGATCGAAAAAGCAATCGCGGAATACCGGTTTGCATACAGCAAAAGCGCTGCTGCCAAATCGATCGCCCCCCCTCCGAATTCGGTCGGGCTTTCCGTGATACCTGGTTACCTGGCTGAATACTTTGAGAGAGCATTTTCAGAACAGGGTTCCAGACCTGCCGGGCGGCCAGGTGCCAAGGACTGGTGGGATTCGTTCGAGCTGCTTGAGAAGAAGATGCGACAGTGCGGCACTGATTCGGCCCACATCTACTATTCGGGACTTGCCTCCTGCCCGTGGTGCAGGCTTGAGGAAGCTTCGGGGGTTCTCCTCTTCCTGAGCCGGGATTCCATCACGAGGCTCGACATTCGCCGTGAGTGGCAGAGGGTGGAAGCAATCAAACCTCCTGGCCCTGCTCCTGCCGTGGATCAGTTCGGGTTCCATTCCCGGCCGGCAACCCTTTCGCCTTCAATGGAAAGGTCACTCGCTTTTACAAAGATCCGTCAGTTTGCTGGTATTTCCGTTATGGCAGGAACAGCAGGGATGATGCTTGGGGGGATGCTGGCCGATGCGGACTATCTCGCGCTCCTTGGTATCGCCGTCGTCGTAGCGGTTCTTATACTATTCCCGGGAGAGTCTGCCATGGAGAAGAGGCGGAGAAGGAGAAATCTCGATAATGCCCGGTACATGTGGGATCTATGGTACAAGAAATGGACGGGGGAAGCAGGTGATAATGCCTTTCAGACCCAGCTGAACAAATTGCGAGAGTTAAGGCGGCAGTACGAGAAGATTGACCAGGGATACCGCGCGGGGCTTCTCTCTCTTGAAAAAACCGTGAGAGATCGGCAGCTGACCCACTTTCTCCGGCAGGTCAGTATAGAAAACTGTCCTCTTCCCCGGGTGGGAACCCGGCTCAAGGAAGTCCTGAAGTCTGCGGGCATCGGGAGTGTTGCCGATATCACCGGGAAGAGCCTTGCCGGCGTTCCTCAACTGGATAATACCCTTGTCAACGAGCTTCTTGCGTGGCGGGGAAAGATCGAAAGGAGTTTTATCTTCGATCCGGCTAAAGGAATCGAGCCGTCCGATCTCCAGGCTCTTATCCAGAAATTTCAGCCCAAGATTAAGCCCGTGGAGAGGGAACTACGGCAGGGGATTGCAAACCTGCACCGTATTGAAGAGGAGATCCAGAGGAAGCGGATTGCCCTCAGGCCCACGATGGAGAAGCGGGCAAAAGAACTTCTCCAGGCAGAGGCGGATTTCGAAGTCTTCAGCCGCACACCGGAAGAGACAATCAGGCGTGATATCGACAACCTGCTCCATCCACGTGGTTCGATCAGATGACCTGGATTGTCCGGCAGGAGAACGCACCGGAACTTTGACTGGATCATACGCTGCATTTCAGATGTCAACCGCGGAACATGATCTCACATCGGTATATTTTCCCGTATTGAAGGATGCTTTTTATTTTACGAAGGAAACCCGCGCAGATTATTTAAGGGAACCCGCACACATGGTTGCCACCTGGTATCATTCCGGAAATTCAGGAGGCCTGCCATGAAGAGGAAAATTATCCAGATTGACGAAAAGAAGTGTACGGGATGTGGTAAATGCATCCCTGACTGCCCGGAGGGAGGGATCCGGATCATTGAGGGTAAGGCCAGGCTCGTGAGCGATCTCTTTTGTGATGGGCTTGGTGCGTGTATCGGGCACTGCCCGGAAGGGGCTATCTGCGTTGTCGAGCGTGAGGCGGCACCGTACGATGAAAAGACGGTAATGGAAACGATCGCACCGCAAGGGGAGAAGGTCATCAGAGCGCATCTCGAGCATCTTGTCGGCCACCGACAGGGAGAATATTACCGGCAGGCAATTGAATTCTTGCATGACCATGCGATATCCGTGCCCCGGCATTCAGGTCCGGAATGCCACGAAGGCGACCCGCAGCCGGGTCATAACCCGTTTGCTTCATGTCCCGGATTGGAAATGCAGGCCATCCCCGGGAACGTGAAATCCGGAGATCAGACCCCCACGGAAAAGAGCGGGTCTGAGCTCGGGCAATGGCCGGTCCAACTGGCTCTTCTGAACCCCGAGGCAGCGTATTTCGACAACGCGGATCTCCTCATCTCTGCTGACTGCGTTCCCTTTGCGCACGGCGACTTCCACCGGGACTTTCTCCGGAACAGAATCGTGATCATCTTCTGCCCGAAACTGGATGTCGATCTCGACGGATACATCGGTAAGCTTGCGGAAATTTTCGCCAATCATACGATCCGGTCCTTAACTGTCCTCCATATGGAGGTTCCTTGCTGCAGTGGGGTGCTGTACGTGGTGGATAAAGCCCTTGAAAAGGCCGGCCGCAGAATACCGGTCGATGAAAAGACCGTTACAATTTGGGGTGAAATAAAATAAAGAAAAAGAAGAGTTGGATCAGGATATCCAAGTAAATGATGCTGCATCCTCCCAAATCAAAAAAACCTCTCTTTCGAGAGCCGGGTTATAGTAGAGAAAAAGAACCAATTAAAACGAGTATTGTCGCAGGGATGTGTCGCTCCCTGCAGACAAGGCCGGCCCCGGATGTGGTGTGCAAAAGGATGTGGATCCGGCCCTACAATCTGTTCTCGAAAATGGTTTATGAATTCAGCAGATGCTGCAGGTTCAAAGGACAACTCTCCTGGTTGGATATCCGGCACCATGAGACTGATATACGTCCCACCAGCACTCCGGCAGGAGGTTTCGCGCTTTAATCCGGTTTCCCACAGTAAAAATTACATTCCCCTTAATCCTTTCTCACTGCCCCTGACGCAAAAGTAAGCGTGTTCGAGCCCCATGAGCGCGGTAACGGGGCAGGCAGGGCAGAGACAAGGTTTTTTTACGAGGGCGCAGGAGCTCTTCTTCCTTACTGCACAGAAAGGAGTTCTCCTTGTGCCTTCGCACAATTATCATAGGTGGGGCACCTCGGGCAGATACACATCGGTTTTGTATCCTCAATCTTTTTGGTACGCTCTTCGGGGCTTATCATCTCCATTGAACGCACGATCCCGGTAAATTTGTCCATGGGCCATTTATGGCGGGCGGATATTTGAGGGTATTGGGAAACCTGTGTCCACGGTTCAGAGCCCGGATGACACCCGACTATAAAGATTCGAATCATTTATCAGTCGCAAAACCACAATTCTTCATAACCGTCTTTGAAATAAAGGTCTCCTGATGTATTCCGTCCTGTATGTCGATGACGAG
>DATKMN010000061.1:0-13895 GCA_035541835.1 Methanoregula sp. | reverse complement strand
ATCCTGCCTTTATGCTTTCTTGGCGAGCCGGGCCTTCTGCCGGGAAATCCGCAATTTCAGCTCACGGGCAGCGCTCGTGATATCCTCTGCCCCCGCCACCGCGGAGATAACCGCAACGCCATCTGCGCCCGCAGCGATGACACGTTCCACGTTGGCACATCCGATCCCGCCGATAGCAATAACCGGGACGGAGACATGTTCCCGGACCTCACTGATGGTTCCGGTGCCGAGGCCGGGTCCAGCATCACCCTTCGAACCGGTTGCAAAGACCGGGCTCACCGCTACGTAGTCGGCGCCTGCCCGCTCCGCTTCCTCTGCCTCTTCGACTGATCCTACCGAGACCCCGATGATGAACCCTTCCGGTGCGATCTGCCGGGCTGTGTCGGCCCGGAGGTCGCCCTGCCCCAAGTGTACGCCGTCGGCTCCGCAGGAGATGGCCACATCGAGCCGGTCATTCACGATGAAGAGGGCGCCACTGCGCCGGGCAAGGCCTGCGATCTCCCTCCCTGCCCGGACAAGCTCCCGGCAACCGCATCCCTTGCCCCTCAGCTGGACTGCGTCGGCCCCTCCTGCCAGGGCAAGGCGTGCGATTTCGGCGTGCGATTTCCCTCCGGAGATGCGTTCATCGGTTATGACATAGAGCTCAAGGTTCATTGCAGGTGTCAGATGGTGCGGATCTTCGCGCAGGACCGGAGCGTACCGGGGTCCATCGTGGCGAGCTGGTCGAAAAGGGCGGTCCTGAAACTCATCGGCCCCTTTGCTCCGGCGGCTGCCCGTTCGCCGGCGATCCCGAATGCCGCAAACGCAGCCGCTGCAGCTCCTGCGGGATCAACGGAGGCCGCGGCAAACGTGCCGATAACGGAGGCCGCCATGCAGCCGGTCCCCGAGATACTTCCCATCATGGGATGGCCGTTATCCACCAGAATGACTTTTTTCCCGTCGGTAATAATATCAGTCGCCCCGCTGATCGCGACTACGGTTCCGGCCTTCTTTGCATAGGCCTTTGCAATCTCCACAGGGTCCCCGGAAAGCCCGTGGGAATCGACGCCCCGGACAACCCCCCCGGCACCTGCGAGCACGCCGATCTCCCCGGCATTTCCCTTGAGGATGCTGATCTCCAGCTCGGCGAGCAGCCGCAGGGCACTCTTCGTCCGCAGGTTCGTTGCACCCGCCCCGACCGGGTCGAGAATCACCGGGATCTTCCGTTCGTTTGCCATCCTCCCTGCGACGATCATGGATTCGACAAGCACGGGATTGAGTGTCCCGATGTTGAGGACGAGGGAACCCGCAATCGCCGCCATCTCCTCCACCTCTTCGCGTGCGTCAGCCATTACGGGCGCCCCGCCCGCACAGAGAGTGATATTTGCACAGTCGTTCACAGTCACGTAATTGGTAATGTGGTACACGAGCGGCCGCTTCTCCCGCGCTGCCGCAAAGATATCTGCATATTTTTTCCGCTGCATAGGCGTTGTCCCCCCGCGCGCTGGTGACGGCTCGGGATGATTCCGGTTGGTTTTTTAGTGAGATGAACGGTCCCGGGTAAAAGGCTTACCGGTCCGTGCCGGATTGCTGATGGAGAAGACCGGCTTCACCGGGCCAGTTCCGCAACGGAGGCAATGAGCATGTCGATTTCCTGCTCTGTTGTGTACAGCCCCGTGCTCGCCCGGACCGTTCCTTCGGGGAGGCCAAGCCGGTCCATGAGCGGCTGGCAGCAGTGGTGCCCGCTCCTCACCATGATATCGGCCGATTCGTCAAGGTGCTGGGCGACCTCGTGGGGGTGGTATCCCCCGACCGTGAAGGAGACGACGCCGACCCGCAGTGCCGGGTTTTCCGGGGCAAAGACAGTTATCCCGCCAATCTTTTTGAGTCCCCCGATGAGCCTGGAGGTCAGCCGTTCTTCGTGCCTACGGATACGGTCCATACCTATAGCCTGGAGGTACTCCGCGGCAACACCGAGGGCGATACCGCCGCCGATGTTCGGAGTGCCGGCCTCGTACCGCTGGTAGCCTTCAGCCATGGCATACCCGTTGGCTGTTACCGATTCCACCATGCCGCCCCCGACATTCAGCGGCGAGAGGTCCGGCACCTTCATCCAGAGCACCCCGGTCCCGGTGGGGCCGAGCATCTTGTGGCCGGAGAATGCGCAGAAATCGCAGCCTATCTTCCCAAGGTCGACCGGGATGTGAGGAACGGTCTGCGCGGCGTCGACAAGGAGGAGCACACCGCGGTCCCGGCAGATCCGTGCGATCTCTTCGACGGGTGTGATGACCCCGACCACGTTCGAGGCATGAGTCACGGCAACCATCCGGGTCGAGTCCGTGATCGCCGATTCGATCTCCCGTGGGTCGATCGTATAATTCTTCCCGATCCCGATGATGTCGAGGCCGACGCCGCATGTTGCGAGGTCCATCCACGGAAGGAGATTGGAGTGGTGCTCGAGCACCGTTGTCAGGATCCGGTCGCCTTTCTTCCACGCGAGGCCCCGGGCGACCATGTTGATCGCCTCGGTCGTGTTCCGGCAGAAAACGGTTATCCCGTCGCGGCCGCCGATGAAATCAGCGACCTTCTCGTGGGCATGCCAGTAGCGCTGGCTTGCTATCTGCGTAAGCCGGTGAACGCCCCGGCCTACATTTGCCCGGTAGCTGTGTTCGAACTCAACCATAGCGCCGATGACCGGTTCCGGGGAGATGGCCGTGGCCGCGTTATCGAGATAGATGAGGTCCCCGAGGATAGGAAAGTCTTTCCGGATCCCGGCCACATCGTATTCCCCGCCGGCAGACTGCTGTTCCTGTTTCTTCATGACCGCCCCCTCGTTTTTTGTCCCGCTCATTCCGGTAACCGTTACACCAGCCTTCTTCATCCCAGTTCCGCCTGTGCCGTCGCTCGCCTGTCCCGGCCAATCGGGGATCACTCCCGGACCTGGCTCCCGTATCAGGCCATGGACGAGCGTATAGTCCTCGTTGACTGCTATCCCCCGGGCCCTGCAGAGCTCGCGCATCTTGGGTGGAAGCGCCCTCCACCGCCAGAGCCCCCACGAACAGTAAGCATCGGGATACCCTTTCTTTTCTGACCATGCCGTGATGAAATCGTCCCACCGCTTTGCATATTCGGGGTGCATGGACCGGAGCTCCTCGAACTCGCTCTCAAGCATGGCCGGGCAGAGGAAGCACCCGATCCGCTCAAGCCCTTTTGCATAGAGCGGGTTGATCTCCGCCTTCTGCCACCAGAGATAGAGGAAGACTTCGAGCGCCCGCCAGTTCCGGATCGGGGAGATATTGAGCTGGAGGGGGTTGGCCGGGTTCTGGCTCGATTCGTCGAGGCCGGCCCGGTTCCAGGACTCGTACCACCGGTTTCCCTGCACGGTAACGCAGGGTCCCACATCCGCGAGGTAAAGCTTGAGCGGGTGGAGTTTCAGAAGCTTGCAGCACCAGCGGTTATCCTTGCCGGGCGGGCCGGCCTTGCCCGCTGCGGCCCAGAAGTCCCCGCCACGCCGGATGATCTCCGCACCCTGCGCTTCGACAAATGCGATCGTCTCGGGGAGTTCGATCCCCGTATCGATGAAGAATGCCTTCGTCACTCCCGCCTTTCGCGCAAGGCGGAGGACGGCTGTGCTGTCTTTCCCCCCGGAGAACGAGACATTGGCGACCGGTCGGTCACCGATGTGCTGTTTTATTGTCCTGACAGCGTTGCGTTCGAGATTTTTTAAGTGATAGCGGTTCCTGTCTACCACGACGTCCCAATCCGGGTCGGGGCACGTCACCGGGGAGACGGGCGCAATCTCCCGGACCCGGATCTGTCCGTCCTTTACGGTACCGGTCCCGTACCGGTTGCGGTACCGTACGATGACCGTCCCTTCCGGGGCCGGCCCGGTAAGCGGAAATTTCTTGCCCCCTATCCGCACCTTCTCCCCTTCCTTTCCAACGACTTTGTCGAGCTCCACGATCCCCTTTTTTACATGGCCGATAATGGACGGCAGGGCTTCAGGTGCGAGATCGAACGTATAGTTCCGTGTCTCGGGATCGAATGCAAGCCATCCGAACCGGGTACCATTCGCGATGATGAGGTCTGCCCGGTCGGTCCCTCCGGTCTTGTTGAAGAGGAGGACCTGCGGGACCGGCACTTCGCCGAACTGCGTGTGGACGAGTTTTTTTACGAGCCCCATGTCCCACGCAAGTGCCGGGCGGACGTCATACGGCTGAAGGAGTTCGATCTTCCCGCCCTCCCTTCCGCACGCACAGCTCTTTGCTATCAGCGGGACATTGCAGTGCCCGCACCAGTAGAGGACCTTTTTTACCGGTGGCTCGCGCAACACGATCAGAGGATTTGGTTTTTCATCGAGATAAGCGAGATGCCCGGAAGGGGACTGACCGGCAGTTCTGTTGGCCCCGGAGGAGTTTTCACACTGGTTCCTGCCGGCTGCCGCCGCAAAGGAGACGCCAAAGTATTTAGGAGTGCAGTACAGATGAGAGAAACAGGTGAATTCACCATGGTAAAGCTGACCGCAGAGATGAAGGAGGCCTTTTTAAAGATGAAGGTCTTCCCGTTCGCCACCGCGACCAAGGAGGGGACCCCGAACGTCATCCCGCTCGGGATCGTCTGGCTCATCGATGACGAGACCATCTGGGTCGTGGACAACTTCATGAACAAGACCCTCTCGAACCTGCGGGTGAATCCGAAGGTCGCACTTTATGTCTGGGGCCCCGAGATCAAGGGATGCTGCCAGATCAAGGGAGTAGCTTCGATCCGGACGAGCGGAAAGGAGTTTGATGAGATGAAGGCAAAGGTCAATGAGAAGAACCCGGCGCTTCCTGCAAGGTCGCTCGTCATCATACGTATCACCGAAGTCTTCGAGTGCCAGCCCGGTCCCAAGGCGGGGATGAAAGTACTCTAGAAAATCTGTAATTTTTATTTTTTCAAAAATTCTACGTGTTATTGGCTGTACGCGAATTGTGAAAGCGGATATCGGATTCGTGATGGGGCCCACAGGCGTTCGGGGTCTGTCGACCCTCACCCCATGACGGCAGCCATTTCAGATTGTATCGCGTCAAACCGGTATTTTGATTACTACTAAATTTGCTTATCGTGAGCCGAAGATCCTGATGTTTTATTATCAGTATCGTGGTTCCGGTTGAACCTGTTCAGTGGTCAAAATATCTGACCGCGCCCGGGAGGCAGCTGACCACTCCCCGGACCCCCGAGACCGTTAGTGTCATCAGGATGGCGTCTACGACCTCTTCCCTCGTCGCGCCTGCCTGAACTGCCATCGGCACATGTGCTCTTACCGCCGCTTCATCGCCAATCGATGCTTTCATTGCGATATAGATGAGCTGCTTTGTCTTCGGGTCTATCCCTCTTGAAGCCACGAGCGACATGATCAGCCCGTTAAAGGCTTCCGCTACCTCCGGCGCCTCGCGCCGGAACACTTCCATGGGATTTTCTGCTGGTGTGTCCATAATCTCCGTTAGCCGGGAAGTGCGATAAAAGGTGGAGGTTTTGGTGTCCCCGGATCTTCCGGCCTTCCGGTGCCCGGTGGCAAACGTTTTGTTGTTTGCCCGTCATACCCGTAAGAACAGGAACAGGACCATTTCCAAGATTCCTGTCGTAAAACGATCCTCCCATGTCACTTTCGAGCGGTTGTATCCTCTGCCACCAGGGCGCAAAGATGGTCCTTTTCGTGACCGGACGGTGTGGCCGTTCCTGCTGGTACTGCCCGCTCTCCAGCGAGAGAAAAGGGACCGATACGGTGTATGCAAACGAGCGCCCGGTCGATATCCCCGCCCAGATCATCGAGACCGCAGAGAAGATGAGCGCCCTCGGCACCGGCATAACCGGCGGGGAGCCGCTCCTCTGCCTCGACAAGGTCACCGAATACTGCCGGCTCTTAAAAAACCGTTTCGGCCCGGGACACCAGATCCATCTTTACACGGCAAAGGCCCCGACGGAATCCGAACTGAAGCGGATGAAAGGGCTCGTGGACGAGATCCGGCTTCACCCGCCCCACGATTCCTGGAAGGAAATACTCGGTTCGGAATTCATCGAATCGGCCCAGCGTGCGAAGGCACTGGGGTTTGACATCGGTATCGAGGTCCCGGCCCTTCCCGGGCTCGAATACCTCATCCCTGCCCTCCCGTATCTCGACTTCCTGAATATCAACGAGCTCGAATGGGGCGAGACCAACGCGTACGCGATGCGCGAACGGGGGTACGAGCTTGCTGACGAACTGCACAATGCCATCGACGGTGCGCGGGGGTGGGCAGAGGAGCTCCTGCAGCATGAAAAGGTCCACTGGTGTTCGTCCGCGTTCAAGGACTCGGTGCAACTCCGTGAGCGGCTGAAGCGTATTGCCAGGAACACGGCACGACCGTTTGATGAGATTACGGAAGACGGGACCGTTGTGTACGGTGTGCTGGAGATCCCGCCTGCCGACGGGAACAGGGAACCCGCCAGGGATCTGACGGGTATACTCGCGTCAGCAGCGGCCTGGTGCGGGGAGAATTTCGGGCCTGAAAGTTACGAACTCTTCCCCGACCGGATCGAAACAGCATGGTGGCTCCTCGCTGAACACGCCGATAAACTTCCCGGGGAAAAAGCAGTCGTGGAACGCTACCCCGACCGCGGTATGATCGTGGAGAGGACCCCGCTATGATCTTCCGGTCGTTCGCGGACTCGCTGTACGAGCGGTACCTCCGGATACAGTGCCGCAACATCCCGAACCATATCGCCATCATCCAGGACGGGAACCGGCGGTACGCCAGACGACTCGGCATCGATACTGCAAAAGGGCACCGGGCCGGGGCCGATAAGACTGAAGAGATGCTCGACTGGGCGCACGAGCTCGGGGTGAAGCATATCACACTCTACACGTTTTCGACTGAGAACTTCTCGCGGGAGCGGGACGAAGTGAACCACCTTTTTGCTCTCTTCCGTGAGAAGTTCCTCGCGGTTACCAGTGACGAGCGGGTGAAGCGGTACCGGATCCGGGTCCAGATGGTCGGCGACCGGTCTATGCTCCCCCCGGAACTGAAGGCCGCTGTAGAGACCGCCGAAGAGGCAACGAAAGAACATGACGGGTTCCATCTCAACATCGCCCTCGCGTACGGCGGCAGAAATGAGATCGTTACCGCTGCCCGGGAGATACTCGCTGCAGTCGCTGAACACCGTGTCCTCCCCGGGCAGATCGACACCGGGATGGTGGAGGAACATATTCACGGGGGGAACGGGCTGCCGCCGGTCGACCTGATCATCAGGACCGGCAACGAGTGCCGGACCTCGAACTTCCTCCCATGGCTCGCGAACGGCCATGAGTCCGCGGTCTATTTCTGTGCCCCGTACTGGCCGCTCTTCCGGAAGATCGACCTGATGCGTGCAATCCGGATTTACGACCAGCGGGTCTCTGCAAGGACCGGCTAAGGGACTTTCCTGCCGTGAGGGAATACTCCCTCTGGATCCAGATCGCGTACTATATTTTACCATACTGACAGATCACGAGTACGGCAATGGCGGAAAAGCATATGGATAACGAGCTCTGGCGCCAGACGACAGTGCTCATCAGGGCCGACATCTTCCTGCTGGCGCAGCAGCAGGGGATCGATATCGACCGGGAATGCAACCGGGCACTCGCGGAACGGGCAGGGATCCCGTACAAGGAGACGGCCCCCGAGACTGCACCGCCGGAACCGGTTATCGTCGCACCCAACACCGTCCCCGCTCCCGGCAGCGGGAAGAGCCGTTCAGGAAAGCCCGCGTCTGCCATCATCAATGCCGACGACCCTCTTTCCGCAAAGGCGCTGAAGTCACGGAAAAGCAGGCCGGCCATACCGGTTGTGACGGGGCCCCCGCCAGCTTTTCAGCCCGCAGCAGGGCAGCCGGTTACCGTGCCTGCCACTGTCCCGGAGGGCAGCGGAAAACCCGCGGGTGCATCAACGATAAAGGGGAGGTCACCCTCAAAAAAGAAGAAAGAAGACCCGGTCAAAAAATTCTGCTCAACCATGATCCAGCGGACCGATCTTCCCGGCACTTCGATACCGAAAGACCAGATGTACGAGATCTTCGGCCGCTGGTGCCGCGACCACCGGGTCACCCCGGTGCCTGAGAAGCGGTCGTTTTCCGTGGCCCTGAAGAACCAGTTCGCGCTTGCGGAGAAGGTTGTTGCCGGCGTCCCGTCATGGACGGGGGTGCGGATGAAATGATGCCCTCTTCGCTATTTTAACCCTCTCACTTCCCGAACCTGCGGATCCGGGCCTGGTAGTCGCGGAGAACCCTGAGGAAGTCGACCTTCCGCAGGAACTTCCAGTTCACATCCGAGAAGAAGAGTTCGGAGTAGACCGATTGCCAGATGAGGAAATCTGTCAGATGGTCCCCGCCGCTCTTGACCACGACGTCGGGAGTATACCTGAAAGTGAGGTAGGACTCGAAGGTCTTCTCATCGACCGAGGCGGGCTGAAGCCGGTCCTCTGCCATTCTCCGGATGCAGGCTGCGATCTCGTCGCGCCCGCTCTTCCCGATCGCGACCACGACGTCCATTCCGTTCCCGGCAGCCTCCTCGTGGTCGCCAATGTGGAGGACGAGCCGGGCAATGGAGCTGATCTTCCGGATTTCGGGGAGGAACCGCGCCATCTCTTCCGGAGCCGCCGTGCTGATGTGGAAGGTGATCCCCCGTATACCGGGTTGCCCCGGGCGGAACCGCCCAACGATCTTCGATACCTCGTTGCACCATTCCGTGACCTTGAAGAGGCTGCCAGGGGCGTCTGCCATGTCGGCACCGCTGAGCATGAAGCAGATGTGGCCGGGGAGCTCGGAGATCTGCCGCTTCAGCAGGTACTCGTAGATCCGGTAGATCATCTTAATGGTACGTTTGGCGGTCATCGATATATAGTGGCGCGGGGTTATCGGGCGGCCGCAAAATCTTCAATACCCAAACAAAATATAGCGTCGGATCCAAAACTATGCGCAAGAGCCATGCAATCCTCATTGCGGGAAGACTACCTGGAGGCCATCCAGGTCTTCCGGAAGAAGAACGGGCGGGCGCCCACCGGCAGCGAGATTGCCATCCTCCTCGGGAAGGACCCTTCCGCGGTGCATACCGAACTCGGCACCATCGCGGCATCGGGAGACATAACGATAACCGGTGACGGCGCGATAAATCTGACCCCGAAGGGTGCAGGGGTTGCCGACGGAATTGTCAAGAAACACGAGACGCTCCAGTGCTTCCTCTCTGAAATGCTTGGTATGGAAGCTTCCCGCGCATCCACTGAAGCCTGCACTCTCGAGCACACCATATCCGATGAGACGATCGACCGTCTCGAGGATCTGCTCCGGCGGCCCAAGCCTCCTGGCCGGAGAGGGCCGGGGATATCCTCTGCAGGGATCTGCGCCGGCGCCGATATCCCCTGCAGCGAGCCATGTTCACCCTTCTCCCTTCTCGACTTCGATGAGGGCGATGCTCTGGTTGTCCGCTGCATCCTTGGGCAATCGTGCGCGAAGCGTCTGCTGGATCTCGGTGTCGTACCAGGCCAGCAGGTACGGATTCAGAGGAAACTCAGGAACCGCTCAATCGTCCTGCTGGTAAAGGGCTGCGCTGTCGCCCTGAGCCCGGAGATAGCAGCTGCAGTCTCCGTGGAACGGTGCCCATGAAGATCGCCCTCCTTGGCAATCCCGGGGCAGGTAAGTCACTCATCTTCAACCAGCTGACCGGGCTCGGGGTCGAAGTGAACCGGTACCCGGGGTCTTCGGTTGCCCTCGAATGCGGGAGCGTATGCTTCCGGCAGGAAAAAATTGAGACAACCGACCTCCCCGGGATCTACTCGCTTGACGGGGACTCCGAAGAAGAGACGCTCGTCCGGACATTTTTAACCGATGGCGGGGCGGATGTCTTCGTCGCAGTCCTCGACGCTACCCGTCTTGAGCGAAACCTCTACCTCTTCATCCAGGCTGCGGAATTCGCGCCGAAAATGATCGTGGTCGTCAATATGATGGACGTCGCCGAACGCCAGGGTCTCGCCCTCGATGCAAAAGCCCTCTCTTCCCTGCTCGGCGTCCCGGTCCTCCTCACCGCGGCTTCCGAAGGGAGGAATATCGACCGGATCGTCCCCCTCGCTATCGGGTCCGCCACACGGCCCGTCCTCATGGTGCCGTACGATCACCACGTTGAAGCAGCGCTCCGGAGCCTCGAGAAGACGCTCTCCACGCCGCGGCCGGTCAACCTTCTCGCATTGCAGGGAACCGGAACCGACGCGGTGCTCCTGGACGCTGCCGGGGCCATCGCCCAGGAAATTGAACAGCGCCACCACATGTCGGTCCGGCAGATCATCGCCACGAATCGCCATAATTTCGCCCGGGAGCTCGCCTCAGGCGTGGTGAAGACCGGAGCGGCCCGGCACAGGTCCGACCTCGACAGCCTCCTCACCCGTGTCCTGCCCGGAGTCCCGATACTCTGCGCCATCCTCTTCCTTCTCCTCCTCTCGGTATTTGTGATCGGCTCATGGATGGAGGGGCTGATTGTCCAGGCATTCACCGGTGCAATAATCAACCCCTTCAATGCGATGGGCCTTGCCCCGTTCGAAGAGCGTGTCGGTTTTTCCGTCCTCGTCGCCATCGAGGCCGGGCTCGGGATCGCGTTCCCCTTCGTCTTCACGTTCTACCTCGGCCTCTCGCTCCTCGAGGATACGGGATACATGACCCGGGCCGCCTTCCTCGCCGACCGGGCCATGCACCGGCTCGGTCTCCATGGCGAAGCGATCATCCCGATGGTCATCGGTTTTGGCTGTACGGTCCCCGCAGTCATGAGTCTCCGGATCCTCAAGACCCGGCGGGAACAAACCATCGCCGCCTTTCTCATAACGATGGTCCCCTGCTCGGCCCGGACGGTAGTCATCGCCGGGATCGTCGCGGCGTTTGTCGGCCTCGCGTGGGCCTTCTCGATCTACCTTGTCATCTTTATCCTCATTATCGCTACTGCGGTCGTGCTGAGTCGGATCACCCCGGGAGAGCAGTTCGGGATGATCGTCGAGATGTCCCCTTTAAAAAAACCCCAGGCCCGGCTCGTGCTCGCCAAGTCATGGCTCAGGATCAAGGAATTCCTCTTCATCGCAATGCCGCTCCTCATCATCACGAGCATCGGTCTCGGGCTGGTGCAGTACTTCGGCCTCATCGACATTTTCCAGCAGCTCGTCGCGCCGGTCACCGTGACCCTTCTGGGCCTTCCGGCCTATTCTTCAACGGCCCTTCTCTTTGGCATCTTCCGGAAGGAGCTCGCGTTCGAGACCCTCGCGGTCCTTGCCGGTACAGCCAATCTCGGCTCCGTGATGACCTCAGTCCAGCTCTACACGTTCGCGGTGGTCAGCGTCCTCTTCGTCCCCTGCATCTCCACCATTGCCGTCCTCTACCGTCAAATGGGGGCCCGGATCGCGATCCTCACCTCCATATACACTGTTCTCCTCGGCGTCGTGATAGGAGCACTTATAACTCTTCTCGTTAAATGATCACACCATAGATGTATTGTTATAAGACGGGGATCTCACAGGTCGATTCTGCCTGCGGGGGATTTGAAGCGGGGTCCAACATCCTCATCCTCGCCCCTCCCATGAGTTCCGCAGAACAGCTCGCTTACGCGCTTACCCGTCCTCTCGAAGGGGAGTATTCGATCATCCTCTCCACGAACGAACGGGCCGCGGAGGTCATCGATTATTTCAAGCTCTCCGGCTCCGACAAACGGTTCATCGGGGTCATCGACGCGATTACGAAGAGCTCCTCTCCCGGGATCGCCGATACGAAGCGGATGATGTTCGTTTCGAGCCCCACCGACCTAACCGGGATTGGGATTAAATTCTCGACTCTGGTCGAGACCATCTTTGCCGGGGAATTTTCGGAAGGGGAGAACGGTCTTTTCCCCCCTCCGGTCAGGTTCTGCGTCAACTCCATCTCCACCCTCCTCATGTACAGGCGGCTTGAAGTCCTGTACCAGTTCCTTCACGTCCTCACGGCCAAACTCAAGAAGATCGATGGGGTCGGCATCTATCTGATCAACAAGGAGTCATTCGACGATCGTACGCTCTCGCTGGTCAAGCAGCTGATGACCGCGGTCATTGAAGTCAAAGTCGAACCGGAAGGGAGCTATTTGAGGGTCATGGGTATACGGGGGGTCGCCCCCGGATGGCTGAAATTTACGATCACGAAGGGAACGCTTTCGATCCTGCCATGACCGGGACGGCTGCGACTGGCCCTGCCGCCGGATCATACGGTCACATGGAGGACCCATGCTGACCTTTATCGGGCTCGGCCTTTATGACCGGACTGACGTCTCGGAGAAAGGGCTCCGGCGTATACGGGGAGCCGATGACGTCTTTCTCGAAGCCTACACCTCGCGGCTTATGGGCGCCAGCCACAAGGATCTGGAAGCCTTCTACCGGAAACCGGTACGGCTCCTGTACCGGAAAGACGTTGAACAGGAGCCGGGCGAAATCCTCAGGCTGGCACGCGACCGGGACGTGGTCTTTCTCTGCGCCGGCGACCCGATGGTCTCGACAACCCATGCGGACCTGAGGATTCGGGCGGCTGAACTCGGGATTGCGACCGCAATTATTCACGCGGCATCCATCGCGAGCGCTGTCTGCGGCCTCTCCGGCCTCCAGAATTACCGGTTCGGGAAATCATGCTCCCTCCCGTTCCCGCAGAAGAACTGGTTCCCGACAACGCCTGTCGATGTTATCGCGCAGAACCTCGGCCTCAGGCTTCATACCCTTGTCTACCTCGACATCCAGGATGAACGCTTCATGACCGTGCCCGAGGCAGTAGCGCTCATCGAAGAGATTGCAGCGAAAAAAAGCATACCCATTCCCCTTTACGTAGGGATCGCACGGGCAGGGTCGGACGAGCCGGCCGTTAAGGCCGGCACCGCGGATACCGTTAAGCATTACGACTTCGGGCCGCCGCTTCACATCCTTGTCATCCCCGCAGAACTCCATGATATGGAACGACGCTACCTGGAGATGTTTGCCGGTTTATGAACATCCGAAAATGCCAGCAAAATCTCGCAGCCGGCCTTGCTGCCGCACGTTTCACTGCACCGGAAAGCTCGTACCTCGGGAAAACAGCGAGGACGATCCATGGCATGGCCTCCGCTTACGAGAGCGATGGCCTGGCATTCTGCGCCGGTGGAGATCCCGTCAACGGGCTGGCCGGGTTCTTCTACGGATTCGGGTGGCTTCATTTCGGGTACGAGTACGGGGCATTCGGCACCTTCATTGAGACTGCCTGCCCGTTTACGGGGGGGTGCGACACGCTTCCTTCGGAATATCGTGAAAAGCTCGAAGAGAAGGCCCGGCGCTATCGCCGCCTGCTTGATACCGCACGTATCTCGGTCTCCCCCGGTCCCGACCCGGCAACCTTCTCGTTCGTGTTCTCGGAAAGGGTCCTCTGCATATCAGGGCTGTATTCCCGCCAGGGCAGCGTGTTTCTGGAATCCGGAAGATTTGAAGACGCCCTTGCCTGCTTCAGCTACGGGCACGGCTGGCTTGATGCGGCGGTAACCGCAGGGCTCTACCGGATCACCGGGGAACGGGATCTCTTCACCGTCTGATGCACCGTAATAATACATTCGGGTCCCGGATGCCGGAGTAATAAAAGTTTATACTATGCAACGTAAGGTTTAGGGAAAGCAATTGGCGTGCGGATCCTGGCACGTCGGTACGGAGGACCCATGGAACGATCCCAGTGGAAGTGGCTTTATGTCTCTATTGCTTTCTCCCTTGCGGTCCTCATCGTCATCCTCGTTCTCACGATCAATGAGAATACCATAACGTACCTCAAAGAGATCAACCCCGTCTTCCTCCTCCTTGCATTTCTCACGCACCTGCTGACCATGTGTTTCTGGGCCATGCGGGTCAAGAAGATGAGCT
>DATKMN010000060.1:0-4249 GCA_035541835.1 Methanoregula sp. | reverse complement strand
GGGATGGGCCTCTTTCTCTCCCGGGAAATCCTGTCGATTACCGGTATGACCATCTCCGAGACCGGCGAACCGGGAAAAGGCGCCCGGTTCGAGATCCGCGTGCCGGAGGGCGGATACCGGTTCCAGTTCCCCTGATGGCGGTCTGTGCATTCCGGTATATCAGGGTACTTCAACCAGGATGACATGGACCACCGGAAGCCCCGGCGCAGGGCAGGGGCCCCGCATTCAGGCCGCGATCCGGATGCTGTACCGGCGAAGGAGTGCAGGAGAAACAAAATGCCGGAAACAACCGGGAACTTCAGGGCCCCGTTTTCCCGTCAGGGACAATGAACCCCACGACTCCGAAGATGATGCCGATGATTACGCCAAAGAGCGGGCGGGAACCAAAAAAACCGCGAGGACAGCGACCACGATCCCCGGTGCCAGCCCTTTGAGCTGCGGGGGCCTCAGGTATATTTCCTTCAAACCCGGTATGTCTCGCAACGCAACCACAAAAGACCTGTGCCACCACTTTCCGGGACCGCCATGCGGATGATTTCCGCCCGGTAACCGCTGAGAGAGGGGCCCGGATCAGTCGGCCTTCCGTGTGCAGAATTCAAAGATGCACATATCGTTTTTGTCATCGATATAGTGCGGGGCGTGATAGCGCTGGATAATTCTGGGGCGTGAAAAGCCGGCGCCGGTCAGGTACCGTTCCAGCAGCTCCCTCGGCATCACGCGTGGCGGCCCCGGTTCGCCGGGCGACCTGGTCGCCCCCTCAACGAGTCCGAGCGTGGAGCCGAAGAGTACCCCGCCAGGCCTGAGCGCCGAAAATGCATTCCCGAGATAAGTCCTGAGCTCATGGTCATCGGAGATAACATGGACGACCGAAGCGGAGTAGATCGTATCGAACGCCGCCTGCCCGAACGGAAAGGTGCCGACCACAAAGAGGCCGGAGATCTCTTCGCGGTCCCGGTACAGGTCGAAGCCGAGATCGATGCTTGACCAGTTGATATCGAACGCGGCGATCCTCTCCCGGGAGAACCCGTCCCTGATAAGCTGCCGTATATTATCACCGGTCCCGCAGCCGTAGTCGAGGAGACGCCCAGGCCTGTGAAGGGCCCGGGAATAGAAGAAGTGGTTGTTGATCCGGGGAGTCCCGAGGATCATCAGGATGTGCGGGTAGCGGACGCCGGTTCTTGTATACTTGTCAAGGAGCGCTTCGTAATACCCGGCCGGATAATCCACGCCGAGGGCCCCGATCCGTTCCATTGCTGCAGAGAGTTCCCCGTTGAGGGTTTTTCCCGGCGGGAACCGGAGAGGCGGTGCAGACATGGCTGTTCTGATATAGGCAGCGAAGGGTATTCATGGTTAGCGCGAGTGAGGCGCGAGGTCCGCGTCGATCGCCTGTCTTCGAGCTGCATACGGGACAGACGGTCGCGACGCAGGAATCCGTTTCATTTCGGTGCCCTGCCTGGCAAGGGGAAGGATCCGGCGGGGCTATCAAAAACAAATCCCGAAATCATTCCGCAACCACATCCGCTGCCTTCAGCGCGTACAGGCTCTGGCGGGCATCGTCAAACGAGAACCGTTCGGTGATGACATTCTCTTCCTTGAGCCGGGCCAGCGCATACCGCACGGTCCGTGAAGGGAGATAGGTCGCCCCGATGATCTCTTTCTGGGTAATACGGGGGTTGTTTTTCAGGATAGTGAAGACGAGTTTTGCCGAAGGTGGCAGGTGCTCTATCTTTTGTGCCGGGTTCCGGGTCAGCCTCTCAGCGGAGGCAAAAACGATCACTCATGGTAGGACCACACAGGATTATAGGACTTCACAATTGTTAAGTGTTTGCATAGTGCGTTTGAGGGAATACCCGGTCACGGCAATTGCCCGTCCGTTTTTCCCACGCCCGGTCATATTTCCCGGAGAGTCCCGCGCTGCCGGACGAACCGGTCCCAGTTCCAGGGTTCGTCAAGAACCTTCACAACGACTTCCGCGATACCGCAGACCCCGAGGACCTTCCTCCGGATCTGGTCCGAAAGGTGGTCGACCAGCGGGCAGGCCCGGCTCGTAAGGACCATATCTATCTCGACCACTGTATCCTTTATCCGGATCTCCCGGATCAGCCCGAGGTCGATGATATCGATGCCCACTTCGGGATCGATGACCTCCTTGAGCACCTCCCGTATTCGTGCCTCGCAGATATAATTCGCGCGAAGCGATTCGGCTTCCGATGACGGGAGCGACTGCTCGATCGACCGGAGCCGGTCTTCGAGGCTGTTCTGCCGGTCGAGGAGCCGGCTCACCACCCGGAGCATCGGGTCCGGCATCGCCTCGTTCACGTTCTCCCCGCCCGGCCCGCATTCCGGGCCGGCGATCCTTCCCGGGACGCCGACTACGGTAGCGCCCGGCGGGACCGATCTCACGACCACCGACCCCGCCCCAATCTTTGCCCCGCTCCCGATCCGGATGGGCCCGAGCACGATGGCACCCGAACCGATGATGACCCCGTCTCCGATGGTCGGGTGGCGCTTGATGTTTTCGAGCGCGGTCCCCCCCAGGACCACGCCCATGTAGATGAGGACATCGTTCCCGACTTCTGCCGTCTCACCGATGACGACCCCCATGCCGTGATCGATGACCACCCTCCTGCCGATGACGGCACCGGGATGGATCTCGATTCCGGTCAGGAACCGGCCGAGGTGGGAGATGAACCGGGCAGGAAACCGGAGACGGTGCGTCCAGAGCCAGTGGGCGCGCCGGTGGAACCAGAGGGCATGGAGCCCGGGATAACAGCAGAGGACCTCGGCAGTCGATCGGGCTGCAGGGTCTTTTGCAAAGATTGCACCGACATCCTCTTTGAGCAGACCAAAAACCATTGCGTACGCCTCAGGTATCGAAAAGATCCGTGCTCAGGTACCGTTCCCCGGTATCCGGAAGGATGACTACGATAATCTTACCTTGATACTCCGGGCGGGACGCGAGCCCGAGGGCTGCATGCGTCGCCGCTCCCGACGAGATGCCGGCAAGGATCCCTTCTTCCCGCGCAAGCCTCCGCGCAGTTGCGATCGCGTCGTCGTTTGTAACGCGGACGATCTCATCGAGCAGGTCGCGCCGGAGGACATCGGGCACGAACCCGGCCCCGATCCCCTGGATCCGGTGGGGGCCGGGACTCCCGCCCGACAGGACGGGCGATGCGTCCGGTTCCACAGCAATGGCCCGGAACCCCGGGCGCCGCGGCTTGATGACCTCCGCTATCCCGGTGATGGTCCCTCCGGTGCCGACTCCGGCAACGACCGCGTCCACCATTCCCCCGGTATCCCTCCAGATCTCCCCGGCGGTGGTCTTCCGGTGGATCTCCGGGTTTGCCGGGTTCCTGAACTGCTGCGGGATGTAGAAGAACCGGGGGTCTTCCTCCCGCATAGCCTCGGCCCGGGCGACCGCACCCTTCATGCCTCCGCTGCCCGGGGTGAGGACGAGTTCGGCCCCGAACGCCCTGAGGAGCTTCCGCCGCTCAATGCTCATCGTCTCGGGCATGACGAGGGTGATTTTGTACCCGCGTGCCGCTGCCACCATTGCAAGCGCAATGCCGGTGTTCCCGCTCGTTGGTTCGAGGATGATGGTATCGGGGCCGATGAGCCCGGCCTTTTCCGCAGATCCTATCATCGCAACGCCGATCCGGTCCTTCACGCTCCCCATCGGGTTGAAGGACTCGATCTTTGCAAGGACGGTCGCCTTCGCACCCCGCGTTATCCGGTTCAGGCGGACAAGGGGAGTGTTGCCGATGGTCGCGGTGATATCGTCAAAGAGCATGCTTTAATCATTCTCTCCATCCGGTATCCCGATCCGCCCGGAGATTTTTTTGAAAACGCCGGTGCAGGGGGCTGCCGGAAAAGTTCACAATTGTTAATTGAGTGCCCGGGATATTAACATTGGTTTTGCGGACATTTTCCCGGCAAAAGAAACGGCCTCGTCCGAACGTCCGCGGTGACTCTGCTCTACGAAGGGATCCCGGGATACCGGTCGGAAGCTCCACACGCCATTACCAGGCAAGAATATGTATGGCCGGGATATCTGCCTGGAGAGGGGAGGACAGCGACGCGGACGACTTAGTTCTGTCTCCTTACCGGTCCGGTCGTTACTGCCGGCATCCCTGCCGGATGCAGCCAGGTGCAGCCCCGGGCGCAGGAGCCTGCTCCGGCGCCGGCAGACGGGCGGAGGAGGGGGCGGTGGCGGCTGGTACCGACCAGCGGGCCCCGCCGCCCGGACTCA
>DATKMN010000059.1:0-5031 GCA_035541835.1 Methanoregula sp. | reverse complement strand
GAGGACGCACGCTTCCGGCCGGGGGACCGGCTCCCAACGCCGTTCCGCGGGGATATACCGGATGATCCCGGCTGTCCCGCCGCCGACGATGATCTCCTCCATACGGTCGCTGTCCGGGACCTTGTTGAGGAGGGCGAGCTGGCCGTCCGGGATGAGCGGGGCCCCGAAATGGCCGGTGTAGATTCGGTTGACAAGCGCGATGTCCGCGGGGAAGGCGGGGCGGGCGTCGCCGGGCGGGGTGAAGGGGACTTCCCGGGTCCCTGCCCCGCACGCACATTCTTCGGCAAGGACGGGGGTGTGGCACCGGTCGCACCAGCGCAGGTGGATCTTTCCAAGATAAGAGGGGCGCATCCGGCTCAGCTATTGGTCACGGGCGGATAAAAAAGCGGGTGAAGGGGAAGCCGTTGTCTCTGCGGTACGCCCGCCGGTCTCCCTGAACGCTTTCGGAAGCATTGATAAATCCCCGCCATCAACGTTACTAGCAGAAGATATGATCGATACCTGGCTCTTTGCAGCGCTCTGCCTCTTCGTCCTCGCCGCCTGTGCGTTCCTCCGGGTGATACCCGGCCCCTCCTCCTTCGACCGGATCATCGCGGCGAATGCCGGGGTCACCATTACCCTTTCCGGCGTCCTTGTCCTCGGGGTCGCATGGGGGAGTCTTGTCGTCATCGAAGCCGCGGTCGCAGCGGGGCTCCTCTGTTACGGGGGGATCTTTGCCCTGGCGCATACGGTGCGGGGTGAGCCATCGTGAGCTCGCTCCTCACCGACATCGCCATCTGGCTCCTCCTCTTCGCCGGTGTCGGGTTTGCCGGGATCGGGCTGATCGGCCTCCTCCTCTTCCCCGATATCCGGAGCCGGCGGTACACGGCAGTGCGGGCAACGCTGATCGGATTCTCTGCAACAGCACTCGCGGTGATCCTGTACGGCCTGTACGAACTGAACCTGTCGGGCGACAGCCAGTATACCGTTCTCCTCGCCCTCACCATTCTCCTCGCAGGCGCCGTTAGTGCCGGGAACATGGCAGTTTCCCGGGAGATCCTCGCCCGTGCAGTCGGGACGGATTCCTGCAGTCCTGCCACGTCCCCGGAGGGTCCGGCAGGGCCGGACACATAATTCCGCCTTCACGGCCCGGTACGATTCGTCGAAAACGGACGAAGGGAAGAAAAGTCCGCAACGGGCCGGAGCCCGGTCCCTGCCGGTCTTTCCGGACAAAGGTCCCGGGGTCCGGTCTCACTCTTCTTCGGGGTTCTCTTCCGGCTCCGGTTCCATGAAACACAAAACCGCTGCTGCGCCGAGGATGACAATGGTTGGCATGTAGAGGTACAGGAGAGAGAGCATGCCGGCGATCGGTACAGAGAGCGTGATCCAGACCGAGGAGGAGAGGAGCATCCAGCCCGCAAACCGGGTCTCCTTCCGTGCAATCGCCGCTCCCATGAGCCCGAGGCTCGAGAAGAGGGCTGCCTGGACTCCGGAGAGGGTAGCATCCGGTGTCACTGCAGTCACGATAACGAAAAGTGCGGTGCACAGGCCCAGGAATCCGCCGATCAGGCCGAGCACGAACTGTTTTTTCATCGATGTAGGAGTCGGCGCACGCAGTCATAAAGGTTGCTCAATCATCCGAAAGGGGCAGATCTGCGCGGCAGACGGCGTGGAGGATACGGGCTATGGCAGGAAGTGTCCCAAAGAACCGCCGGATGCACGGATTTTTGGGAAAATTCCGAACTTTAAATGGCATTTCCGACCGAATGCGGCATTCCGGTAAGGATTGCGCATTTCGTGAAATTATCCCGTTATTCTTGGTTGCTGTTCTGATACCACCAGTTTGTTGTGAGAAAAGTGCTGGTTGATACCGATTCTATGCCCGAAAACGCTTTTCCGACCAAAATATTTATCTATTCGTAAATTAATGAACTTTATAACCCTTTCCGGTAGGAGGTGGATCTCACATGGCAGCAGCAAAGAAGGCAGCGGCAAAGAAGCCGGAAGCAAAGAAACCCGTAGCAAAGAAGGCTCCGGCAAAGAAGAAATAATTCTCAATCCCAACATATTTTATGAGATTTTCCTGAATATCGTTTACTTTCGAACTATCGTTTTCTTCCGAATTTTCGTCTGAACTATCGTTCTCTTCTGAAACCCGAATCCTCCTTCCCGGATCCCGTAGAGTCCCGTTTCATATGCAGATGCCGGTACCGGGCCGGAACCGGTTCCTGAACATTCCAAAAAACCGGAACCGGATGTCCGGAAAAAAGGTCAGAGGGTTTTATTGGGCGACGCTATCTGGAATGACCGGAACATGGTTTCAATGACATTGGAGTAGATGACGCCCTGATCGACCTCGCCGGAGTACGGTGTATGCACGTGGTAGGTAAGGATGAAGGCCTTCCCGCCGGCTATCGTGTACGCCCTCTTTACCTTGATATCGATGGGGTCTTCGGTGAGCTTGTAGTCGAGGACGTACGCATTCTGTCCCGAGAGCTTGAACACCGCAGCATGCCCGGTGATGTCTATGGGGTAGTTCTGGGAGATGGCGGCAACGTCATGGATATAGTACTGGTCGAGGTCGGTCGTGGGCGGGGCGGAATCGACCTGGATATGCAGTTCCGCACGGACGTCGACACAGCTCCCGTGGTTGCAGCGGGCGATTGCCGGGGAATAGAACTCGACGACGTCGGTGACATAGCTGTATCCCGCGGGGACTCCCGGGTCCTGGCCGGTCTCGACCGGTCCTTCCTCGACCTGCCAGTCAGAGGGATAATTGATCGAGAACCCGTAGCTCGCGTTGGTGTACGTGAGGTAGGTATGGCTCGCGGACGGGGCCGTTGTCTGGGTTTCGGCAACCGGCGCGGTCGTCTCCGCAGTGACGGCCGGCTCTTCCGTCCCGTTCGCAGGGGGGAGCTGCTGTGTCACGGCGGGCATGGCGGGGTTTGTCACCGTGACTACGGGTTGCTCGGTGGTCGGGACCGGCGTCGCCTGGTCTGCAAACGGGTTTATGGAGTCTGCAAGCTCCGTGCATCCGGCAGAGATGAGGATGACGGAGAGAAGGGCAATGAGGAGGAGTGCCTTCCCGGGCACCCCGGAAAACCTGTTCATGATCAAACGTACTCGTTCATTCCCCATTATATGAACGGTAGCGGATGACCGGCAGGGTGGCCCGGAAGCCCGGTCATCAGGAATTCCGGCAGGGACAACGCTGTGCGACACATAACCGCGAAGTTCAACCGGTCTATCGGCTGGATCAGGAAACCCACCGCGGTCATTTGGGTAATATATAACCGCACGTCCCCGATGATATCCTGCCAGAGTGGTGACAATACCATGACCGTTTCAGTTTGTTGTGCAGGAAGGGCCGGAAGGGTCCGGTTCGATACCTTCTGTGCACCGGCACCGGGGCCAAAGGACCTGCTCTCGCTTGTCCTGCAGATCGCCCGGGGCCAGTACCGGCGGAATTTGTAGGAGGAAGACCATGAACGTGAATACCCTGATACGCGATCTCGATTTTTATCTGCGGGCGATCGGGCGGGGAGGGGAGCTCCTCCTCGTAATCGGTGTCCTGACCGTCTGCTCTTTTGTCAGGAACGAACCGCTGCTCTGAAAAAAACGTGCCTGAATTTTTTTTAAAAACCTCGTGACCATACCGGGGCCCCCATGGTACTGCCGCACCTTCCGGGATGCCAGAAACCCTTAACTGCCGGAAGGCATCTGGCTGCGCGGTTCTGCACCAGCCGCCCGCACGGGTCCGGGCCGGGCGGACAAAAAAGAGGTGGAACCCCCGGGCCGGCCCGGGATTTTCCTGCGGCGGTAAATTTCAGAAAAAATCCCGCAGATTGACCGGAAATAACGTTTTTCCGCCTTATTTCCACACCGTTCCGGGGAATGTACCGGCGGAATCATTAAATAAGGTATAAATATTGTTGAACGAGCAATTTTAATAAATGACATCGCGAGCCGCGAAGCGGCCCCAGAAGATCTTTGTCGTCGAGGACAACAAGGAAGTGTATGAGGTCCTGCATATCATGCTGAGGAACCTGAGTTACCACGTCTGCGGCCGGGCGGAAAACCTGATCGATGCGATCGAAGGTATCGAGAAGAACAACCCCGATTTTGTCCTGGTGGACATCAGCCTGGGCAACACCGATGAAGGGCTCGACGTCGGCAGTTACCTCGATACGAAAACGAAGATCCCGTTTGTCTATATCACCGCGTACGACGACGATGAGATCCTCGACAAGGCACGGGCGACGGGCCCGGCCGGCTATCTCCTGAAGCCGTTCGACAAGCGCCAGCTGATGGTGGCGCTCGAGATGGCACGCGGAAAAGAACACCCTCATACCTAACATCCGGTCCTGTCCGTTTCGTTCGTTGTGCGGCACGATCTCCGCATGTTTCCTGCTCACCGTGGTCGTCCCGCGGTCCCGGGATCGGCAAACATCCGGCCCGGGCAATCCTCACCGGTTTTGCCGTGCCTTTTTATCGCTCAACCGCCTTCACCCGCAATCGTGAACCGATAGGCCGGTTACCGGCTGCATATTCCCGGAAGAGCGTCTTTTCGATCCGCTGCCGGTATTGTTTTTCCCTGGAAGGGGTGCCCCAATCTTTTACCGCGGTTCCGTCTTGGTTAAAGCCGGATCCCGATGGCTGAGAACGCAGGAATTTCTCAGGACGGAGAAAGACTACTAAAAAGTGGTTTGCCCTGACGCGGGCGGGCGAAGAATGCGGACAGGGATCGCAAAAGATTCAGTTATTTTCTCTCTTTCCGGGAAAACAACAGTCGTTCGTATTCAGTTCTTTTTGCAATTTCGTCAATAATGTCATCCTTTTTCTTCATGTGAACCAGATCGATGGTTTTGTATCCATCGAGGTTTGTTGAGCTAACCATTGCATTGCAGTATCTTCCCGGGTATATGTATTGATCGGATACTCCGGGTTAAACGCTGGAGGGCACGGTTCCGCTTCCCAACACCGGAATAGCAAGGGGGGTGCCGGACCACCCCCCTCCGTTTTTGTTTTGGAACGCAGGGACCCCTCTCTATG
>DATKMN010000058.1:0-3196 GCA_035541835.1 Methanoregula sp. | reverse complement strand
GGTAAAAAAAGGTGAGTCCGTACCAGAGCTCTTTCTTCGGACCGCAGTCATCAGGGCAGCCGGATGGTGACCCCGTAGACCCGTTCGATCGTCTCCCCATGGATGCGGAAGCAGTCCTCTGCCGTGAATTTCCCGGCAGCGACAAGCTGGTTGGTATACCGGGGTACCGATTTCGGGCCGATGACCGCTCCCGGCCGGGAGTTCTCGTCCATGTAGTCGCTCTCCATCGTAAAGGGCCGGTGCTCCCGTGCCAGATCGGCGATCGCCTCGTGCTTCGCGATGAGAGACGGGTGGAGCGGGGTGTCGGGAGAACCGTAGTGCTTCACAACCCGGTCTACCGGCACTCCGGCCCGGGCCGCCATGCCGGCCACATCAGCGCATGGCCCGGTCTCTGCGTGAATCTGGAGCGCGCACCTGCATTCCGCTGCAAGATCCAGGGCATGGGCGAGCACGTCGTTTGATGCGGTAAGCACTTCAGGAGTGACCTCATAGTGAGGCCGGCCGCTCTTGAGCGCCACGGCTTTCCCTTCGCGCACGTATGCCGCAGCGGCATCGAGACCGTCTTTCATGACCATAGCAGCATCGGCAAGCGTCATCCGTTCCGAGAGCCGGCTGATCTCTGCCGGGTGGACCCCGAGAACGGGAAAGACGACGAGCCCGGTAGCCCGGACCATCTCAGCGACACGGAGCGTCTCGTCAAAAACCCGTGTGAAATCTGCACCGCTGGCCGGATGCACCGACAGGGACCACGAGGGCTTCGATACGAGGAACAGGTGCGTCCCGCCCGCCCGGAGGAAGTCTTTTGCAGCCTCGATCCCCCGGCCATTGGCCGGGTCGATATGGATATGGTCGTCAGTGACGGGAAATTTCGGGGATCTCATCAAGCGCCTCGATCTCCATGAGCGGGTATCCCCCGGACGGTGAGAGCCGGGCCCGGCAGTAGGCAAACCCGACCCGGGTGACAATCTCAACATCGAACATCAGCCCCGAGAGCTCGCTGTAACCGAACCGGTTCCCGTTCATAAGGCTGCGGTCGAGTTGTACGGTTATCATTTCAACGAATGGCTGAAGAATTACGGCTTTTTCGATGGCCTGTTCGACACTCGCTGCGGAACCCCGCGAGATCGGGGTCCCCACCCACTGGTGGTAGAGCGCGCCCAGCTTGATCCCTGCCTCGAAGACTGCCCTCTCCCGGTCGTTTGTACCTGTTTTCAATTTCCCATCCTCTCAGATCAGCTGGATGATCCCTGATTTCGGCTCCATTGCCTCACCGTGGCGCAGGAGCATGTCGATAC
Organism: Methanoregula sp.; assembly: GCA_035541835.1. Lineage (GTDB taxonomy): Archaea > Halobacteriota > Methanomicrobia > Methanomicrobiales > Methanospirillaceae > Methanoregula. The sequence continues at coordinate 1,901 of DATKMN010000058.1, read as the reverse complement.
CTTCCTTCACTTTCTCGCGCGGGAACCCCTTCGATGAGACCATCTCTATGACCTGCTCGATTCCCGCCCGCTTCCCTTCGCCGCCGATCTCGCGTATCGCGTCCTTTATCACCCGGACAATGTCCCGCTTCTCCTTGGAGATCCCGGTCGCGATCTTGTCGATATCGAAACTCCCGGTCTTCGCATCGTATGCAATCTGCCGGAGGCAGGCGTCGACGATCCTGATGACCCGCTCGGCATCGGACATCTCTATGGTATTCGAGAGCCGGATACGGGCGCTTGCCTCACCGAGCCGCACGAGTGCCTCCAGCTGCCGTGCCGTGACCGGCACGGGCTTGTTCGGCTCCGCAATCCCCCGGAGCTTGAGATAGTAGTTCACGAGCGTATCCTTTGCCTCGTCGGAAAGGATCGGGAAGCAGGATCTCTTTGCATAGGCAACGTATTTCCGGAATAACGACGGGTCGATATCCGGCATGACCGGCTTGAGCTGCTGCTGGATGTACTCGTCCGTCACGCCGGGGATGGGGTTCTTCCTGTGCTGGGCGATCAGCTCTCCCGTCGCGTGGGCCTTGAGGATGTGCTCGGCTATCGCAAGGTCCCGCTTTGCTTCCGGCTGGTCGGTCATGATGAAGATGAGGTCGAACCGTGAGAGGAGCGAGGGAGGCATGTTGATCTGGTCGGCAATGTCGCCGTACATATCGAACCGCCCGTATTTCGGGTTCGCCGCACCGAGGAGGGCGCACCGGCTTTTGAGGGTCGCGGTGATCCCTGCCTTTGCAACGCTGATGGACTGTTGCTCCATCGCCTCGTGGAGCGCGGACCGGTCCTCTTTCTGCATCTTGTCCATCTCATCGACCGCTGCAACGCCCATGTCGGCAAGCACGAGCGCACCGGCCTCGAGCGTCCACCTCCCTTCGCCGAATTCATCCTTGACTGCGGTCGCGGTCAGGCCGGCCGAGGTCGACGACTGCCCGCTGGTGTAAATCGCCCGGGGCGAGAGCTTGACCACGTACCGGAGCAGCTGCGACTTCGCGATCCCCGGGTCGCCAATGAGGAGGACATGGATATCGCCGCGGAGCCGGCTCCCGTCGGGCATTTCCTTTGCTATGCCGCCGAAGAGCTGGAGGGCTATCGCCTCCTTGACGTCCTCGCTCCCGTAGATGGTGGGCGCGACCGAGTGCGGGATCATCCGGTAGATCTGGGGGTTTTTCGAGAGTTCGAGGATCTCGTTCTCGGACTTCTCGTCGATCTCCACCTCCTCGAACTCCTTCTCCGCGATCTCGATGGAGTTGCATTCGAGGAAGATATCGAAGACCGTGCTCTTCTCACCCTTGACCACGCGCTGCATGGACCGGAGGATACCGTTGATGATCACCCGGTCACCGGGCGATACCCTCCCCGACAGGTCGTCGGTAACATCGATATCAAGGGTCTGCGGCTGCTCGCCGCCGCGGAGCCCTTCCGGTGACTCCTGCACGCGCAGTTTCTGGGAGTCGACGAACCGGGACCGTGCAGGGATGAGGTCGAGCTTCTTGAACGTGCAGCCGTCGGTCGCGCAGCCGTCGGGCTCGATGAACTTGCCGTATTTCTGCATCTTCGTGGTGAAGTGGCCCGCGGGACACTTGAAGACAGCCTCGACGATCCGGGGCCGGACCTCGGTGGTCTTCCGGAGGATGCCCTCGACCGATATGAACCGATTGATATCCTCGGACCGGATATCGCGTGCTGCGATCTTCTTCGGGAGGTTGATGAACCGGATGTTGATGCCCCGCGGCTCCTTCCCGTCCTTTGTCCGGATAAGCTGGTTGTTTTTTATCGCGTCCCAGACGTCTTCGAGGACTTTTCCCGGGCTGTCGAGGAGTTCGTCGGCAAGCGTGATGCCTGCCTTACCGAACCGCTCG
>DATKMN010000057.1:0-8737 GCA_035541835.1 Methanoregula sp. | reverse complement strand
CCATGGCCCGGCTCTCGCCGAGCTGCCGCTCGTCGATGATGTAGTCCTGGCGCAGGACCGGCAGGTCCACCGCTGCCCTGACCACCGGGATGTCACGGACGGATCCCCCGAAAAAATACGGCTCGGTCAGGATCGAGAGGGCCACGCAGCCGCCCCCCTCGAGGACCCGGGCCATCCCGGGCATGTCGACATTTCTCCGGATTACACCCCGGCTCGGTGAAGCGCACTTTATCTCGGCGATCACAGCGGTCCTCGCCCCTGGATCCCGGACGGCACGGGCGAGGCTTCTTTGTGTTCCGGGGCGGCTCTCGGGAAACGAGGCGGGGAGTTTTGCGACCCTTTTTTGTGTCCTCCTGATAATCTCGTCGAGGACTTTCATGCTGCACTCCGGGATGCCTCGATAAGCGCGTCCATCCGGGAGAGGGCCCGGCTGCTGTCAATCGAGGATGCCGCGAGCCGGACACCCTCGTGGAGATCCCGGGCAATGCCCCCGACATAAATTGCAGCCCCTGCATTCATCAGGACGATATCCCGGGCCGCTCCCCTGTCCCCTCCGAGGACTTCCCGGATAATGCGGGCATTTTCTGCCGGTGCTCCCCCGATGAGGTCCGCGAGCTCCGCGGGAGGGATACCGTAGTTCTCGCACCTGAGCGCATACGAGCTGATTGAGCCCCGGTCGAGCTCCGATACGATCGTCTCACCTGTGGTGGTGATCTCGTCGAGGCCTGCGCCATGGACGACCATGGCGCGGACAAGCCCGAGCTCCCTGAGCACTTCCGCCATCGTCCCGGTAAGGGCCGGGCTGTACACTCCGAGCACCTGCGCCTGTGCACCCGCAGGGTTTGCGAGCGGGCCAAGGATGTTGAAGACTGTCCTGCAGCCAAGATCCTGGCGGACCGGCATCGCGTACCTCATTGCCGGGTGGTGTTCCGGTGCAAAGAAGAAGGAGATTCCGACCTGTTCGACGATCTTTGCACTCCGCGCCGGGCTTATCGGGAGGTTCATGCCGAGCGCGGAAAGGACATCGGCCGACCCGCACCGGCTGCTCACGCCCCGGTTGCCATGCTTGACGACCGGGACGCCCGCACCCGCGGCCACGAAGGCCGCCGCCGTGCTTATGTTGAACGTATGCGACCCGTCTCCTCCCGTACCACAGGTATCGACGAGGATCTTCTCCGTAACAGGGCGGGCCGTTACCGCGTGTTCGCGCATAACCCGGGCAAACACCGCGAGTTCACCGGCAGTCACGCCCTTCATGCGCATTGCAACGAGGAAACCTCCGATCTGTGCAGGAGTGGCCGTACCTTTCATGACGGCTGTCATTGCCCGTTCAGCCTCTCCGGGACTGAGCTCCCGGTTCTCGATCAGGTCGGAAATTGCGGCCCTGATGCTCATCCCCGCACCCCCGGGCCCGAGAGAAAACTGCGAAGCAACCGGTCGCCTTCCGGGGTAAGGATGCTCTCCGGGTGGAACTGGACGCCGTCGATGGGATACGTTGTGTGGCGGACGCCCATGATGTTCCGGTCATCGAGGGAAAAGGCGGAGACCTCAAGTTCATCGGGAAGCGAATCAGCACGCGCCACCAGAGAGTGGTACCGGGTTGCGGTGAATGGCTGGGGCATCCCGGTAAAGATCCCCCGGTTGTCGTGACCGATAGCGGATGTTTTTCCATGCACCAGGCGGCCGGCCCGTCCGACTTTTCCGCCAAAGACGGAGCATATCGTCTGGTGCCCGAGGCAGACCCCGAGTGTTGGGATGGTACGGCTCATAGTCTGGAGCACTTCGGCGCAGACTCCCGAGTCCTCCGGGGTCCCGGGGCCCGGTGAGAGTATGATCCGGTCGCACCCGGTCTGCTCGAGATGCCCGATCGGCGTATCGCAGGGCAGGACTACCGGGTCCCCGCCGAGCCTTCCTACCTGCTGGAAGAGGTTGAAGGTGAAACTGTCGTAGCAGTCGATGATAAGGACCTTCATGTGCCAGCCTCCGCCCGTTCGATCGCCCGGAGCATGGCAGCAGCTTTTGTCTCCGTCTCTTTCCACTCATTCTCGGGCACCGAATCTGCAACGATCCCTGCGCCCACCTGGACCGAAGCCAGGTGGTTGTGCACGACTACGGTCCGGATAGCGATGGCGAATTCGAGGTTTCGGTCAAATCCCACATAGCCGACCGCCCCGGCATACAGCCCCCGGCGTTCCGGCTCTTCCTCGTCGATTATCTGCATTGCCCGGATCTTCGGTGCCCCGGAGACGGTCCCCGCGGGAAAACAGGACTTGAAGGCGTCGTAGCAGTCGAGGTTGTCCCTGAGCGCACCATTGACGGTCGAGACGATGTGCTGGACATGGGAGAACTTCTCGATCCCCATGAACTCGCTGACCTCCACCGAGCCGAACCTGCTCACCTTGCCGATGTCGTTCCGGGCGAGATCGACAAGCATCGTGTGCTCGGCCCGCTCCTTCGGATCCCTGAGGAGCTCTTCCGCAAGGCGGGCATCTTCTTCCGCGTTTTTTCCGCGGGGACGTGTCCCGGCAATCGGGACGGTGGTCACCCGCCGCTTCTCTACCCGGACAAGCATCTCCGGGCTTGCGCCGATTACCTGCTCGTCGCCGAAGTCGAGGTAATACATGTACGGGCTCGGGTTGTTCTCGCGGAGGGCCGCGTAGATGGCGAATGGATCGCGTTTCAGCGTGCAGCCGATCCGGCGGGAGATGACCGCCTGGAAGATGTCCCCAGCCGCGATGTGTTCTTTCACTCTCCGGACCGATTCCTCGAATTCTTCTTTCGTTACCGACTGCTGATATCCTGGCGGGGAAGCGTTTTTCCCGGGACATGACGCTTCCCCTCCCGGCCGTTTCCCCGGGATCGAAAGAAGGTCGCGGTACATGTCCCCGATCTTCCGGGCACACCGCTCGTATTCCAGGGACAGGTCGGAATCGTAGGTCAGGAACGGGCTGCTGAAGATAAACAGCCTCTGGTCCTTGTGATCGTAGACGAAGCAGTCTTTCGTGAGCATGAAACGGGCGTCCGTTCCCGGGACACCGGTGGCTGGACGGGGCATACTGCTGCCGGTACCAGCCTTTTCAAAAAGCGAGTGGACACAGTCGTATGCAAAGTACCCCACCATCCCGCCGAAGAAACGCGGGGCCCTGACATTCACGTAGTTGAACCGGGAGAGGACCGACCGGATCTTATCGACCGGATTGCTCCCATCGGGCTCTTTTGCAATGGAGACGTACGGCTCGTTCCCGGTAACCTCGAACCCGGCACCCGCCGACACGACAAATTCCGGATCGATGCCGATAAAGGAGTACCGGGCGATCTTTTCGCTGCCTTCGAGGGATTCCAGGAGGAACCCGCAGCCCTTCCTGGTTCCGGTAAACGCATCGAGAGGCGAGATTCCGGGGAGCGGGAGTTCTGCACACAGGGGGATGACCAGCGGTTTTGGCTGGTCTCTGACAGCCGTGATGAACTCATCAGGGCTCAGGTTCAGGGTGAGGGATGTTTCGGTCATATCGGGTTGTTCTTCGTTGACCGGCACGCAGCCATGCCGGATTTTTTTTTTAAGTTCCTCAACAGCCAGGGCCCCGGGATGGCACCCTGCCGCCGGTAATGTCTCTTGTGAGACTCCTTGCAGTACGTGGGATTTTGTACATATTTATACATTGTTGTAAGTTTTTGGTTATTGGTGCATTTTATTGTACCAAATATCGTCCCGGCAATCGATGTATCCGCAGAACAGGCAACGGCGAGCCGGGGATTTGCTTTTTGTGAATCGTAAAAACGGATCGGTTTTTCGGTAACCGGTGAAACGGTGAAAAATACATTCCCGTCCGGACCATCGAACCCACAAAAATGCGGGCTTATTTAATAAAAACAGAAAAAAGGAGCGTATTGTGTGCTGCCGGCAAAAAAGTACTCTGCGGGATTTCCGGTGGGCAGGTCCGGCTTATTCGGTCTTCACACCCTGGTTTTTCAGTTTACCGGACTTTGCCGTTGAGCACGACTCGCACCGGAACTCGGGCGAGGGATCGTGCGTCCGGTCATAGTCCCCGGATTTCGCAAGCCGGTACCCCCGTGCCACTTTCCCGCAGTCAACACATGCGATATTCTCTTTCACTTCCCACCGGGCATCGAACCCCTCGGAGGTGAAAATGAACTGGTCGACCCAGAAGAAGAGAAGCCCGCCGATCAGGTTTGCGACGATCGCCGCGACGACCTGTCCCATCGACACGAGAAGGATCCCGGCCCCGGCAAGGATGGGGGTACTGGCCTGCCACCTGAGGAGGTACAGCCCGTAGCGTTTGAAATTGACCCTCATGCAAAGAGGATCGAACACCGGGAAAGATACATGTTGTGATGGTGACAGGAGACGCATCGGCAGATGTCAAACCCTAAATAGCGCATCTGCCAAATCCAGTACAGCAGCCATGAACCCTGATCTCAGGAAGTGCCGGACACGATCGCTTGGGTGGGTTTTTGTGTCGAGGATGATCGGGATTATCTGTCTTCTGATCGTTTTTGTCCTTGCAAAGATCCTTGAGAACTTCACCTCAAAAGAGGGAATCTACCATGGGGCTATCGAAGGCCTGCTCTTTGCGAACTTCTGGCTCCTTATTGTAATCGCGGTGATCATACTGGTAGCGGACATCTTCATTGCGCTCCCGTTTCCCCTGAACCTTCCCGGGCCGGTGATCAGGGCGATCGGAAGTGTGTTCTGCATCGCGCTTGTGCTCAACGTCTTCCAGTGGATTGATTCAACAGCCGGAACAAACATTTATCAGATATTCTGGCTCCTCTCATTCCTGGTAGTCCCGCTGGTCTTTATCGTCGTGCTCGTCTCGGGATATTTCGAGATCGTAAAGCAGCTCTTCCGGCAGGCCAGGCAGGCGCCTGCGGACGATCAGGTTACCGTGTCACCGGACCACCCGCGGGCAGTGGATCAGCCGTTGTCCGATGCCAAATCGTGGGAAGAGATCGGTGAGGAGTTCAGGATGGTCATCTACGATCTCCTCCACCGGTTCCGGCAGGAAGTAAAAAGAAAGTAACCCGGTAAAAATCCCTTACCAGTCGGGATTTTCCCTGAGGAATTTCTTCTCTTTCTCCACGAGTTCCGTCTCGCTCAGATGTGCCGGCATGCACACGCACCGGTGCTCAACAAAGACGCCTCCCTTGAAGGACCCCTGCCGCTCACCCTGGCGGCATGCCCCGTACGAGTCGGTGTCGCAGTCGTGATACACAAGCGGGAGGCCCTCGCGCCCGGCAGCTTCCTTTGCCTTTTTCCAGGATTCCGGCATACGTTACCGCATCTCGCGGCCGGATACAAAATACCTTGCTGCGCTCAGCCCCGCAGGCTATCCGATCGGCTCGCGGAACGACAAGACCTGAAAAAAGAAAACAGGATTAGAACCGGGGTTTCCGGTGCTTCGGGAGGCATTCCCTGCAGTAGACAGGCCTGCCTTCGGTCGGCTTGAACGGAACTTCGCATTCTTTTCCACAGTCTGAGCAGACTGTCTTTGTCATCTCTCTGGGACCGAAATCTCTCGGGCCGCCAAAACTCTTTCTTTCCATCGTATTACTCTTGCAGCGTTTATTCTGCACTATACCTATCAGCGGTTTAGTATAAATATATCTTCATGGCTGTCCTGCGTCGCAGGAACCGTTGAACACCACAACGCATCTAGGGAATGATCTCGCAGCCATTGAATTTTTCATGGGAAAAATCCGTCCAGCGGATAACCCCGTCTGAGATCAGGTCGCGGATCCGGGGCAGCACCCCGGAGAGTGCCCCGTGAAGATTTTCGACGGAACTGCACACCGTACGCCTCTCTTCCGGGCCCCAGGGCTCGGTTATATTCGAATACAGGCACCGCCCCCCGCAGAAACCAAGGATCCCGCAGGTGCGGCACTCCCCCCCGATCTCCACAGTCGGGAGCTGCAACGGGTCGGCATCCGAGATATGACCAACATAATACCCCGACATGCCGGTCATTACCGGGCACGGTGCAATATTGCCGTCGGTCATGATACTGTAGTTGGCGTACCCGGATCCGCACCGGAGGCGGGTGGACCGTTCATGGAGGAGATCATCCACCGGATCAAGAAACGGGTACCATCGCAGGACTTTCCCGGTTGCTTCCATGTGATCCACCCAGCGTGAGACGAGGGTCCTGATACCCGGGTTGTAGCTCTTGGTGACCCACTCCCCAAAGGACCTTGCCTGGTAGTCCCGGGAAAAATTCGCATCGATCTGCCAGTGAATGGACGAGAAAGAAAAATCCGGGTTTTCAGCTAGCCAGAGCACGGACGAGACGATATCGGTGTCCTCGTTTACGGTCATGCGGGCTATGAGCTCACCGGTGTACCCCCGGGACCGGATCTTCCCTGCCGCACCCGTCACCGCACGGTAGGTCCCGTTGCCGCGGTGAGCATCCGTGAGCCCTTCCGGCCCGTCTATGGAAAGGAGTATCGTGGAAAAGCGGTTGACGATCCCGGGCGGGAGCCGGTCTAGCAGCAGGCCGTTGGTCTGGATCATGAACCTTCCCGGTGCCCGCTGCATGATCTCTTCAACGAGATCGGCCCGGAGCAGGGGCTCGCCCCCGTAAAATGTCAGCGTGGGCGAGGGATCCTTTCCGAGGAACTCGTAGAGTCCGGCAAGATCGAACGAGAGTTCAACCGGCAGCTCCGGATCGATCTCAACGGCATCCTCTTCCGGGCCCTGCGTTCCGGTCTCTTCGAAGGCTTTTGCCCGGCAATAACTGCAACAGAGATTGCATTCGTCGGTTACAATCAGATGGAAGTGCACGGCTTTTTCCGGATTATTATGAGCGTTGGCAGATCATAAATCCCTTTCAAGATACACTTCCTGCCGTATGCAGAAGACGGATCCCCGGGTCAGGATGCCTGCATGTCTCCTCCGACCCGCAAAAGCCGGAAGCGAAATGTATCCCCCCGGATCCTGCAGTACAGTTCTGCTCTTCCGGCAAACCGGTACTGCAGGGTTTCTGCGGGGCATCCGGTCGGGGTGGTGACAAAAACCCACCGGGGATGCGCTCGCACTTCCGGTGTCCCTGACAGCGCCGGGTGGGATTCGGGGCGTTATTACCAGGAATCAGCCCGAAAGGGGCGTTTTAATGAGTCTTTGAATCGGCGCCAAAAGTGCGCTTTAATGACCAAAATACCCTTGTAACTACCCCAAAAAATCAAACTTCGACGGTCTTTCGACGGAAACCTTTTATATTATCAGGCGTCACCTTTCATTATCAAAACCCGATTGTGGTTTTGAGGTGTTTAAATGGGAACCAAAATTGGAAAAGAAAAAATCCAGCGCGAAAAGGGATACCTCTACTTCATCGGCAAGGACGGATACGTCTGGGCAGCCCCGATGAAGCACAACAAGACCGGCAAGAAGAAGAAAGTCGGTACTGAGAAGGTAGCCAAGGAAAAGGGCTTCATGTACTACATTGGCAAAGACGGATTCGTCGCAAAAGCCAAGATGAAGAACGCATAACCTTACCCTTCCTTTTGCACGCGGCCCGCGGGACAGGAAGATCCTGTCCCGGGGCTGCTCTGATATTTTCCCGGCGGGTCCTCTTTCGCGATCTGCACTCTTTCCTGTCATGAGCATGTAATTGGATCATGCTTCAGCCGGACAAACTCCGGCGCGAAAACCGTATTACCCACGCAAACGACAATCCACAAAATTTGCCCAAAAGCTCCTGCCTGTTCGGGAAGATTTAAAAAAAAGCATGGGCCCGTCGAGATTCGAACTCGAGATCTTCGCCGTGTGAAGGCGACGTCATAGCCAACTAGACCACGAGCCCCCAGTGCATCGACCGGGAATCGAACCCGGGCTATAGGCTTGGAAGGCCTAAGTCATGCCTCTAGACCATCGATGCGATGCTTTACCATTTTGGCGAGCAGGAGTATTAAGGGTTTCTTACCGGCCGTTAGGGGATAATCGGACCCCCAAACCCCCGGAATAATCTCCCGGGCCCAATTGCAAAGGTCCTGATTGCAATGCGGCAGGGTGCAAAAACCGGTTTTTTCCGGGTTATTGCGCCGATCTCCATGCCCCCGTCAGAAACGGCTCTTTGGTCTACTTCAGGTATTCATCGCGTTTCGGGACAATCGGGGTATCTTTATTCCATATTTTTATGTCCCGTGCACGGTCGAAATAAAATTTCGACTGCTCGGATTTACCCATCTCTTTCATGCAGACGCCGATATGGTTCCAGGCATTGGCATTGTTCGGCATCTGGTTCACGACCATCTGGAATGTTTTTACCGCCGAATCGAGGTATTTGTTGCTCATGTAGAGTACGCCGATAGTCTCGAGAGTCTCGCCAAGGTTGAACAGCATCTCCGGGTTTTCCGGAGCCAGCTCTACTGCCCTCAGGAGCGATTTGAGTGCCTCGGAATGCTCGTTCAGGGCCCGGAAGCAGAGCCCCCGGTCGCTCCAGGCACAGGCAAGCTTCGGATCGATCGCGAGCGCCCGGTCGAAATCCTCGATTGCCGCGCGATAATTCAGGTTCTTCGTAAATTCGATCAAACCTTTCCGGTACTGGACTACTGCTTTTCCCAGGAACCGGTCAAAAAGCCCCCGGTCGGAGGGGTTCTTGTTCTCACCCTTTATTTCCGCACCGGTCTTGTCCTCCTCTTTTGCAAGCGGTACGTCGCCGATGGTGGAGGTAATATCCCGGATCGCCCCGACGGCACCGATGAAATTGCCCTTGCTGTCATA
>DATKMN010000056.1:0-8108 GCA_035541835.1 Methanoregula sp. | reverse complement strand
CTCTGGCCCGCCGACTTCATCACCGAGGGCCAGGACCAGACCCGGGGCTGGTTCTATTCCCAGCTCGGCGCGAGCACGATTGCGTTTGGCAGGGCTCCGTACCGGAGCGTATGCATGCACGGGTTTGCCCTCGACGCGGAGGGAAAGAAGATGTCCAAGAGCCTCGGGAACGTGGTGACTCCCGAAGAGGTGATCGCAAAAGTCGGCGTCGATATCCTCCGTCTCTATGTCCTCTCGTCATCAGCCCCCTGGGACGACCTCCGGTTCAACTGGGAGAACGTCGGCACCACGAACCGGGCGGCAAACATCCTCTGGAACGTGTACCGGTTCCCGCTCCCTTACATGATCCTCGACCGGTTCGCGCCCGTCGCGAAGGACGGCACTTGGGACGGCTCGTGGGTCGCTTCCCGTCTCCGGCAGATGCCGGACGAGGACCGGTGGATCATCTCCCGGATCAACTCGGTCGCCAGTGCAGTCGATGCGGCGATGAAGGAGTGCACCCTTCACCGGGCAACCCGGGAACTCGTGAACTTCGTGCTCGAGGATCTGTCCCGGTGGTACGTCCAGCTCGTCCGGGAACGGATGTGGCTGGAAGGGGAGTCGGAGAGCAAGGTATTCGCGTACGAGACGATCTATTACGTGATGCGCAGGCTCATCGGCCTCCTCGCCCCCTTCTGCCCGCACCTCACCGAGGATATCTACCGGAACCTGCGGTGCAAAAACGACCCGGAGAGCGTCCACATGCTCGCATGGGACGCGGGGGACTCTTCCCTCGTGGACCGGGAACTGGAACAGGCGGTCGGACTTGTCCGTTCCTTCGACGAGGCGTCTGCCAATGCCCGGCAGTCCGGGAAACGGAAGCTCCGGTGGCCGGTCTCCGAGGTCGTCGTGGTCACCGCCTCGGACACGGTCCGGAACGCCATCGAACGGCTCAACCCGGTCTGCAGGGACCGTGCCAATGCCCGGAAGGTCACCGTGGTCATGGGCCGGTGGGAACGGATCGGCTGGCACGCCGAGCCGGTGATGAAGGCCCTCGGGAAAGGGTTCGGGAAGGACTCGTTCAAGGTCAAGGGCCTCATCGAGGCCGCAGACGGGAATGCGATCAAGGCAGCGATCGATGCCGGCCGTAAGTTCACCCTCACCGGTGACAATGCGACGTTCGAGATTGGACCGGAGCAGGTCACCTTCACCGAGAAGCTCCCGGCAGACGTCTTCTCGGCCCCGATGACTGACGGCACCGTGTACGTGGATGTCGGCCTGACTGCGGAACTCGAGGCCGAGGGCTATGCCCGGGAGATCGTGAGGCGGGTCCAGGAGATGCGCAAGCAGCTCGACCTTGCGGTGGAGGACGTCATTGCTGCCGACGTCATGGTAGCCGACGACCGGGTGTGCGGGCTGGTGAAGGACGCATGGAAGGCCGGGATAGCCGAGGAAGTCCGGGCAAAGGAACTCTCGATCCATACCGCTGCCGGGGCTGCTCCCGGTACGCTGTTCGCTTCGGTAAAAGACTGGGACGTCGAGGGCGTTGCGATGACGATCTCGATCGGGAAGGTCTGACCGGCTGGCCGTTTTTCACCCACCATAAGGGGAGGGGACAGTGCCTGTCCCCTCCCCGACCCACCCCTGCGCCTTGCGAGGGGGACGGATTACCTGCACAAAGATTTTCTCCAATTTGCCTGCCCCTTTTAATTTTGAACGAAGGCCATCGCGCTGCACCCCGTCCCCCTCGGGGGATGTCGAATCTCATAAGAGATGAGACAGGAGAAGAGCTCACAGGCTCTTCGCCTTTGGCGGCGCAAGAGGGGGGCGAATGAAGACTAATTTTTCCTGCATTTTACCAACGGGAAAACCCGGCCCAAAAAATGAAATCAATTCACCAGTTTATTTAGCGCCAGAAATCAGTCCCTGAAGGAACTCCTTCCCTTCCACGCCAGAGAACAGAGGCAGGTCCCGGTTCTCCACGACCGCACTCCTTTCGACGATAACCTCCTCGTCCGTCACCGGGTTGTACCCCTCCTTTTCGCAAGCCTCCTTGTGGACGAGGATCCCCCGGCGCTGCCATGCCGGTGTCTCCGAGAGGTTCACGCCCCGGGCAAACATCAGATCGTGCATCTCCTTCGCCGGCATCCCCTTGAGACGGGTTGCGGCCTCCCTGCCGGTGAGCCCGTCTGCAATGAGCGCTTGCTGGCAGTACCCGTTGATGTGGTTGCGCCACGCCTCGGCCTGCCGGCCGGTAAAGTACTCGACGGCAAACTCCGGTGTCGCCTGGACGATCCGGGCATCGAAGGCGACCGGGGCGATGCAGCCAAGGGCGATGGTCAGGGCGCTTGCGGCAAACGATGCCGCTACTGAGTCGATCTTCTCAACCCGGCCGCCGAACGGGAGTTTTTTCAGGTAGAGGCTGATCTCGTCAGAGAAGGTGAACGCGAATTCCGGGGAGAGTCCGCTCTCCGCCACAAGGGAGGTGGAAACCGCCGTCATCGCCCTGCTGAAAAAATCGTCGAACGGTTTTGCAAGCCCGAGTTCAGCCGTGAGCCGGTGGAAGGCACGGCCGTCGAGCCGGATGATGACGGGCGGGATGGTGGTTATCCCGGAAAATATTTCGTGGTTGTCCATACGATGATCCCAAAAAAAAGAAGGCCCGGAAAAAATGGCAGCGGGCCGCCCCCGCATGGATTATTCTTCGGTGCTTCCGCCGGTAAAGGCGCCGGGGAGGTGGCGGATCAGGACGATATCGTCGATGGCGCTGATGATCCGGTACGGGATCTTAAGACCCTTGAAGTTCTTGAGCTCGAAGAGTTCCTCGTTGACCTTCCCGACCACGATCGACTCCATCTTCTTCTGGTCTACGTCGATGACCACATCTTCGACTTCGCCAATGAACATGCCCTTGTCCGTGTATATCTGAAGCCCGAACAGCTCGGTAATCTGGGTTTCCATCGTTATCAGATGAAAGTATATACTTAAGAGTTAAAAAGATAATCCTTTGTTATGGACGGGTCTTTCCGTATCGGGCGTTTATTTGGGATTCCGATTCAGATCCACTACACGTTTCTCCTCGTCATCCCCCTCTTTGCCTGGATCATCGGGAGCCAGATCTCCCTGACCATCGACATGATAAAGGGGATTTACGAGGTCCCGATCGACCCGGCGCTCATCACCTCCGGGTTCATGCCGTACGTGCTGGGAGCAATCGTCGCCCTCGGTCTCTTTGCCGGGGTCCTCATCCACGAGGTCGCCCACTGTATCGTTGCGCTGAGGAACGGGATCAAGATCAACAACATCACCCTGATGCTCTTCGGCGGGATCTCGAGCATGGACGAGGGGACCCCGGACCCGAAGGTCGAACTCCCGATGGCACTGGTCGGTCCGCTCACGAGCCTCCTCGTGGGGCTCGTTGCGTCGGCCATTGTCTACGTGATACCGTCGGCGATTGCGGATCTCCCCACCGAAGGGGTCTTCGTCTTTGTCTTCGGGTACCTCGGCGTGCTCAACATCATCCTCTTTGCCTTCAACCTCCTCCCCGCGTTCCCGATGGACGGCGGCCGGGTCCTCCGGGCGTTCCTCGCAAAAAGGATGCCGCTCCACCGGGCCACCCGGATCGCAGCCGATGTCGGAAGAGGGTTTGCGATCCTCTTCGGGATCATCGGCATCGTCTTCTTCAACCCGTTCCTGCTCCTGATCGCACTCTTCATCTACATCGGGGCAAGCTCCGAATCGACTGCGGTGAAGTACAGTTTCCTCCTGCAGGACGTCACGGTCGGCGACATGATGAGCAGCCCGGTGAGCACGGTCCCCCCGACCCTGCCGGTCAGCCAGGTCATCACGATGATGTATTCGAGCAAGCACCTCGGTTTCCCGGTGGTGGAGCGGGACACGCTCGTCGGCATGATCACCCTTGCCGATGTGAACCGGACCTCGTCAATCGACCGCGAGGCCATGCAGGTCCGGGACATCATGACCCGGGACGTCGTCGCCCTCCCACCGTCAGCACCGGTGATGGAGGCCCTCAAGATCATGTCTGCCCGGAACATCGGGAGGATCCCGATTGTCGCTGACGGGAAGATCCTGGGCATCGTTACCCGGACGGATATCCTGAAGATCACGGAACTGAGGCAGGTATAGAGAAAACCTTCCTCTTCAGATTTCTTATTTTTCAAAAATTGTTTATCGACTAAGTTCATTTCTTATAAGAAATGCCCGGTACCAATAGGACCGGTATAGGAGAATGAAACCAAAAAAATAGCTGTGAGCGTGACCCCCTCTCTCCCCCAGAGGGGGAGGCAGCCCAAGGGGAGCGTCCCCTTGACCCCCTTATCCCTATTTCCGAAAGATTAACCGACCTGGACCGCCGCGGGGGCGCCCCGCCAAGGGCGGCGGCGTTCATCGCAACCGGAAGCGCGGGAGTTTTAGTCCAATGGTTGGGCAAGGCGAAAATTACCGGAGAGATCAATCTCGATTCTCCGTATCTATTCTTTGAATTTTTTAAGACAAGAAACTCCAGCAGTATATCTAAAACCGCATCAGCTCATCCACTGCCGAGCTCCCCGCCACCTTCCGGTATGCCGCAATATCCGCAAAGGGCCGCCTGGCGATCACCGCCGCCACCTTCTTCTTCCCCACGCCGGGCAGCCACCGCAGGGCTGAAGCCGGCAGGGAATTGATCTCGACCGGCACCGGGAGGGCCGTGACCGACCTGCTCCCCCAGTCGACGACCACGGCATCGATGATCGTGCGTTCCGGCAGGTTCACCGGGACCCCGACAAGGATCGGGTACGACCCCATCTGCCGGCCGAACGAGAGCGGGCCGGAGACTTCGATGCGGACTTCCTTCAGGACCGTTCCGGCGGGAAAGACCTGCCGGAGGACCGGGAGGTCGAACTTCTCCCGGACGTCCTCCTTGAAGGCACGGAACCGCCGGTCCGTTTTCCCGAGGGTGTTCTCCGTGTATGCCTTCGTGCCCGGAAACGGCATCACCTGCCGGATGTTGACCCTCCGGACGAGCAGGCCTTCTTCGAGTACCCGGCGCAGGAAGGCCTCGTTGAGCTCGTACGTGGCCGCCGTCTCCCCGGCAAGGCCGCAGACGAAGTTGAGACCGGGGAGGAGTTCCGGGATGCCGCCTGCCCGCATCCCGCCTTCCTCGTTGACGATCCGGATCGCCCGGAGCACCTCTTCCGGCTGCGCCTTGAGGTTGTTTGCAGCGATGACCGCGGGATCGGCGGTCTCCATTCCGAACGCGGCGACATCGCCGGGCGTATGGTACCGGATGATCGCCCGGAGCGCCTCCCGGCTCTCCTCCTCGTGCCGGGCAATGGTCGCCGGGTTCGTGTTGTCGATGTGCAGCGTCCTGAGATCCGGGGCGGAGGCCCGGATCGAGGAGAAGAGTTTTTCGAGGAGGTCCGGGCGAGGGGCCGGGTACTCGCCCGGCCCGGCGCCGTATGCGAGGAGGTCGGGCTGCCTCCCGACCCGGAAGTGCCGGGCACCGTGGGAATAGAGGGCCGCGACCTCGGCAGCGACCCCCTCGGTGCTGCGGTACTTCGGCATCCCGTAGAACGGCTCGGTGCAGAACGAGCAGCCGCCGAGGGCCCCGTGGGAGCATCCCCGTGCGGTCTCGAGCTCGCACATCACGTACGGGTAGTCCGGGTGCTGCTCGATGATGCCGCTCCCTGCTACGCTCCACGGGTCGGTCCGTGAGTAGTCGGGCACTCCCGCCGGCTCCCCGCCGTTGAGATACTGGTCGAGCGCGACCGCGGGCTCGCCAGTAAGGAGCGCATCGAAGCCTGCGATAACCTGCCTGACCGCCTTCTGCCCGCCCTCTGCCGCAAACCCGAACCCGATCGGTCCCCCGACCAGTTTTTTCCCGCGGAAGGAATGCCCAAGCTGCTGGATCTCGGTGAGCGTTGCCGGAGTCCCGCCCAGGTATTTCCCCGGCACGGTGACCCCCGCGATCATCACCAGCAGGGAGGAGCGGTTCAGCGCTTCGACCGTCCCGGGTTCCTTCCGGAGCTGGTCGATGGTGGCATACCGTACCCCATATCCGTTCCCGATGAGGGCGCCGGCTACGGTCCGGATGTACGGGGAGATGTACGGGGGGACTCCCAGACAGGCCGGCTCGTCCACGTAGCCGTCGAGGATGACAGCAGATCGATCAGGCGTCATGGCCGATCAGGGCGAGGAGTTTCCGGGCCCACACGAGTTTTCCGCGTTTCAGGGGGTCGACGTTTTTGTCGTCGAGGTCGAAGCCGACCAGGGCGATCCGCGAGGCCCCGAGCTCGTCGGCGGCAAAGACCGCACGGTCCCCGTCCGTGAACCCGCCGAAGTTGTACACGTGCGGGAGGGGGGCTGCCTGGGTGGTCGCGACGACCGGCCCGGGGAAGCGGGGGACCCAGTGCCGGAGGAGCGGCATATTGTCGCCGTGCGCGTGGATGACGACGACCGTCCCACGGGCATTCATGGCGATGAACCGGTCGGTCGCGCCGTCGAGGTCGGTGAAGATGGCGTGCGGCCGGATGCCGTGCGCATCGAGGACTTCCGCGGCAGCGTCCGCGGCGAAGACAACGCCCCGGACCGCCCCGAGCTCGTCTTTGAGCCCGGGGGCATTGCCGCAGACCGTGACCTCGTTTCCCTCGGTGAGGCCGGTGAGGATGCCGATGTCGTCCCGGACCATGAGCGAGGCGAGGAGGCGTGCCGCTTCTTCGTCCGCAGCCCGGTCGAACCCGAAGTACCCGAGGATTTCCCGGTAATGCGGTTCCCAGTTACGGAACTCCATTCTTCCTTCCCTCGTTCTCGAGGCCGACGAGGTTCTTGAACTTCTGGAGCACAGGTTCGATGACGACGTTGAGCAGCTCCGCCTTGTTTGCGGCCTTCCCGAAATAGTGGAGGGGAAGCGTCGCCGCAGCCATGTTCGGGTGGCCTCCGGCGTCCCCCATATCGCCGAACGCCTCGGAGAGGGCGTTTCCTATGTGGAGCCGGATGTCGCGGTTCCGGGCGGAGATGACGATCGCGTTGTCGGTGATGCCGTACACGAGGGCCGTGTTGACGCCTTCGAGCGTGATTAAGAGGTCGGCTGCCTGCGGGAGGGCGTCGCGGTTCATCACATACCCGACATTGGAGAAGAGGTACCCGCTCTGGATCTTCCGTTCGGTGATGGCCTTGCCGATGACATCGAGGGTCTCCTGCGACATGGAGGGCGACATGATCTTGTCGAGGAGGTCGGCATCCGTGAGCGGCAGGAGGAAGCCGGCATAGTTGAGGTCCTGCGGCGTGACGTTCCGCTTGAACTCCTTCGTATCGGTCCGGATGCCGTAGAGGAGCGCAGTCGCGACCCGCTTCTCGACCGGCACATCGAGCTCCTGCAGGTACTGGGTGAGGATGCTCGCGGTAGCCCCGACCCCGGGCCGGATATCGACAAACGTGCTCTGGGTCGCGAGGTGCTTCCCGTCCTGGTGGTGGTCGATGGTGATGTTGATCTTCGTCTGGGGAGGGACATCGTTGTTGGCGCCGGGCCCGGAGCAGTCCACGAGCGCGAGGTACGTGCACTTCTGGAGGGCGTCGGGGGTCAGGTGCTCCATCTTGATGTCGAGGAGGTTGACGAATGTACGGTTCTCCTGGTGGCCGATGTTTCCCTCGTAGAAGATCCGGGTCGCGAGGTTCTTGTTCGCGTGCTTTGCGATCTCGGCGAGGGCCACTGCCGACGAGATCGCGTCGGGGTCGGGGTTCTTGTGGGTGATGATCCCGAGCGTCCCGTCCCAGCCTGCGAGCAGGTCGAAGAGGCGCTGGGCGATCCGGGTCGCGTGCTGCTTCCGGATCTGGAGGATCGCCGCCCGGGCAACGACCTCCTGCGGGTAGAGGACGTACTCGGCACCCGCCGCTGTCAGCTTCTGTCCGTTCACGGGGTCGACTGCCCGGGCGACGACTTCGGCCTCGGGGTACCGCTTCCGTATGGTCGTGACCGCGGCAAGGTTTGCCTCGGGGTCACCGGTCATGACAAACGCGATCCCGAACGCGGGGAGGCCGAAGAGGAGATCGGGGGAGGTGATGTCCCGCTGGTACGCGTCGTATTTCTGGTCGCGGAGGTGGCGGACCCGGGACTCGTCCCGGTCCACGAC
>DATKMN010000055.1:0-24552 GCA_035541835.1 Methanoregula sp. | reverse complement strand
TACGTACTGGGTGCGGACGGATGCATATCTTCTCTGCACTTCACAACTGGATCAGGAAAGCGGTGAATGCGGCGTGGAGTACCCGCTCGAGCCGGTCGATCCCGCGACCCTCGAGCGGGACCCGCAGGGGAATATCATAGGAAGTCACTGCACGCTCCGGATCGCCCTGCCATCAGAAGGCAAAGAAAATATTTCCGGGCATGCCCTCCCTCCGGATAACCAGACCCCGACGGAGGTCCGCTTGTCAGGCACTATGATAACGCCGATACAGGAATTTGTTGACGGTGTACTTGTCCCGGAAAACGCAGGCCTCATGCCGGGCAACCGGAGCACGATCGAGTCCCTGTTCTGCAAGATCCTGTCATTCTTCGGGAGGAGATGTTCATGAACCTGAAAACAAACCTCATTCTGCTCTGTTTGCTGTGCGCTGCACTTGCCCTGGCAATGCCGGCTCACGGAGATCCGATCGAAAATACCATTACCAAGATATTCGTAGAGGACCGTGGCAGACCCGTCGATGATTTTGTGAATTTTTCTATGAATTGTCATGGATCATTACCTGAATGGTGGCCCCGACGACTCGATGACAGCCCGAATGCCTCCGGGACTGATCTTGTATTCCATTATTCAATTGACTGCCAGCCAGAGGGATGTGCGATATACGATCCCTATGATACATGGATGATGAAGATTATTTCCTGCGACGTGAACGGTTCTTATAAGGGAACGCAATTTTTATTCAGGAATTTCTCCGGCGATCCCCAGCCGGAATGCTATTCCATAATGAACGCCGACAGCGAGGACAATGAACTCAGAGGTGTGTACGACATTGACGACAACAACTGCTTTGAAATCTACGAAAATTCATCCAGGCTGTGCGGGAAACTTTTTGATATAAACGGAAACGATACAGAATACGATGCCTATCGCCAGTGCACCGACAGGAGCCAGACCGAGCTTTCAGCCTGCAAGACCCGCAATAGCCAGCCCATCAGGGTGAACAAAACTGAATTACTCAGCTATCCGATAGGAGCGGAACCCACGAGATATTGTGAACTCATGTTTGACCTCCACCCCGTCAACGGGGCTGCGGTGCATCCGATATTCTCACACGCTTCTGGTATTGCTCACAGAAGCCCCGTCGAATCGCTGTACTGCTCCCTTCTTTCCTTCTTCGGGGCTGAGTGCTGACATGCTCTACGAGACCGAGTTCATCCTTGCGCTTGTTACGACGTGGGCTATCGAGATCCCGGTGCTGTTCCTCATTGTACGGTTCGTATTTCGCGACACTGCCCTTCCCCTTGCACGGATCATCGGTATCGGAGCGCTCTGCACCGCGCTTACACTCCCCTATCTCTGGTTTGTCCTGCCGCCGTACGTAGACGCGGCTTACTATCCTCTCATCGGGGAATCCCTCGTTGTCCTTACCGAGGCTGTCATCCTGAACCGGGTCTTCGGGCTCAACCCGAAGAGGGCGCTTGCCTGTTCGCTCGTGATGAACGCAGCGTCTTATTCACTCGGCCTCTTCCTGCTCTAAAAATGAGGATCAATGCTGATAATCTATCGATATCAGGTTCCCCGACTGCACGTCAACCCAGGCAACCGCCGGGACCGGCGTTGGCATTGCCCGGATAAGCTCGTCGTCGAACGTAACCTTCCACGCGAGACGGACTGCCGAGGGTGCAGGGATTGTTCCCGCGGGGACATGGTCGTCCCACTTTATTTCGGTCGATATGACCGTTATCCCGTTAACGAGACCGGGATACAGGTCACCGGCCTTGTGCAGGACCGTAAAGGTCGCATCGCGCTGGAGGACCACCGGTACCGGTGAAGGTTCAAAGGAAAACTCCGGTATTCCCCAGCGCCGCTCATAGCTTGTCACGTCCCCGGAAACAGAATCCACGGCGACGGTGAACCCCTCGGCATCACAGGGGTACCCGTCAACCATCCGGTCATACGTGAAAAGGTACTGCCCCGCCACGACCGCTCCGGATGTACCGCCCGGGACGTACCGTCCATTACTCATGTTGACCGCTACCGGCCCGTTCCGGCTGCTGACAAAATTGTCCGCAATCTTCTGTGCAGCCGTGATGTCGATTGATGCGGAGTCCGGCCGGCCTGTATCACTCGTGTTCCGGGAAAATGCGATTATCTGCCCGGTCTTTGCATCGAGAGAGCCGGCAAGGAGCGGCACTGACTGCTGGAAGAGGGTGAAATTCCAGACCGGAGTGCCGGTGCTGGGACTGTAGCGGATCCTCACCTGGTTCGGGTGGAGACCGGGAAAACTGTCGGAGATGGAATTCCGGGCGTCCGATGCCGTGACAGGGGCGGATTCCTGGCCGGGGGTGTACGGATCACCGGTGGTGAAATCAAGATATGCCGTGAACGGGGGTGCAGAAAGGTTGCGAGCGGGCCGTAGTGAGAATGCGTAGAACTTTTTCCCGGAAAGGGAGCTGATATCGCCACTCAGGAGATCGTAGGCCGTTTGAGGATAATCTTCGCCGATGAATGCGAGCGCCTGCCGGGAGCCGATGGCGTGCGGTTCCGGAACGACTCCGAGAAATGCCGGGGTGAGAACCGCACCGGATGGTGCGGCCGTACTGGCGGATGCACCGGAAGTTGCACTTGCGGTTGCTGATAGTGCCGCAGGTTCTCCCAGTGCAGCCGTTGCCGGCGTTGCTGCCGGAGAGCCGGCAGCACCCCCAGTTACCGTCGTTCCGTTCACCGCGGAGGCGGAAGTCATTGCCGGAGTCACGGAATTGACGCCGGAGATTCCGGGAGTCACCTGACGGAGGGGAACGGGGAAGAGACCGGAACCGGCTGCGAGAAGGACCGCGGAGACAACGCAGACGAGCGCGACGAGAACTACGAGCAGTTTCGCAAGGTTCTTCCGCCGCTGCCGCGCAGCGAACTGCTGCCTGTACCGCTCGGGGATGTACGCGGCCCCCGAATCCTCCCGCTTGTCCCGGTCCATATATTCCAGTACTTTACCCTGCAGGAGTTAAAAATGACCGGATCCCTCAGGCAAGGTGAGGTGTCACCTCTCTCACATCGAAGCTTCCGAAGAATCTTCCCCGAGGTATCGTATGCCATCGGCCCTGATAACTGTAAGAGCTGCTTTTTCCCGGCAGGAAGGGATTCCGGCTCCTTAGTACGACCGCCCCACGAGGGTCGCCTTCCCCGGTTTCCCGCATGCGATACAGCATCCTTCCGTGCATTCAATGAACGCCGAGCGTACGTCCGTCCCGAGGATGCTCGCGTTCGTCTTCTCTTCGATCGCATCGCCGCACTTCCGGTCCTTGCACCAGTGGATGACCGCGACGTTTCCCCCGTCGAGCGCAGCACAGAGGGCTTCCATCGAGTCCACCGAGCAGAGGTGGGTCTTCGTGTGCTCATCGGCACGGGCACGGATCCCTTCTGAGACCTCCGCAAGGATGCACCGGACTCCATCGGCAACTGTCGCAAGTCCGAGTTGAGACTTTCCACCGGTCCTCTTCACCGCCATGACCTTCCCGGCGTCGAGGTCCCTCGGGCCCAGTTCAAGCCGGAGCGGGACGCCCCGGAGCTCCCACCAGTAGTACTTCGCACCCGGGCGCATGTCCCGTGCGTCGAGCCTGACCCGGAACCCGGCCGCGGTGAGGTCGGCCTTCAGCTTCTCTGCCGCTGCCATGACATCCTCATGGCGCTTGCCGATCGTGATCGGGACAATGACTGCCTGTACCGGTGCGGCCGCCGGTGGGAGAATGAGGCCCTTGTCGTCGCCGTGGAGGCTGATGAGGGCGGCGATGCTCCGCTCGGAGATACCGTAACAGGTCTGGTACGCGAGCTGCTGTACGCCATCCTTGTCCTCGAACCTGATATTGAAGGTATTCGAGAAGTGGGTGCCGAGGTGGTGGACGGTCCCGCACTGGAGGGTCTTCCCGTTCGGCATGATCGCGTCGACCGCGACGGTGTAGTCGGCGCCGGGGAACTTGTCCCAGTCAGGGCGCTTCGAGACGATGACGGGGATGCCGAAGGTGTCGTAGAATTCGCGGGTGAGTGCAATCTCATACTCGACCTGGGCCTCCGCTTCGTCCCATGTCGCGTGGACGGTATGGGACTCCATGAACGACGTGATCTCCCGGAGCCGTATCAGGGGCCGGGTCTGCTTCGTCTCGTACCGGAACGTGTTGACGATCTGGTAATACTTCATCGGGAGGTCGGCATGGGACCGGAGCCACAGGGCATACATGGGGTAGATCGCGGTCTCGCTTGTCGGGCGGAGCGCAAGCTTGACCTCGAGCGGCGTTGTCCCGCCATGCGTGACCCAGTAGACCTCGTCCTCGAAGCCCTTGATGTGCTCCGCTTCCTTCATGAACTCCTGCTCAGGGATGAGGAGGGGGAAGAGGGTCTCCTGGTGGTCCCGGTCGAGGAGATCGCGGAGACGGTTGTACACGAACTTCCGGATCGCAAACCCGTACGGGTACCAGACATACAGCCCCTTGACCGGGTAGCGGACGTCCATGATCTCTGCCCGCCAGAGGAGGTCGTTATACCAAGCAGAAAAGTCGTTTTTTAGCGGCAGGGCGCCCGCGTCCTCGTCCATCCGATCGTCCTCCGGTACCAGCCCGGTCTTAAGCTACTAGATGTATGACAACCGGCGTAATAAAAGCCTCGACAAAGGCGGCGACCAGGACAAGGGGGAGGACCCAGAGGAGGAATGTGCGTGCATACCCCCGGGCACTTTCCGCGGTATCGCCGGTGCCGTACCATTCGTTGATGAGGGACTGGGCAAGGAGAATGCCAAGCGAACCCGAGATGATGAAGGCCGGGATCTCAAAGACCCCGTGCGGCAGGATGGCGGCAGCAACGAAGAGCGCGGAATGGTCGTTATGCACAATTTCCATAATCGCCCCGATGACGACACCGTTTAAGCTTAAGATGAATATAGTGAGGATCCCGAACGATGCCCCCCCGAGGAAGAGGAGGACACAGGCCTCGAGGTTGTTGAAGAAGAGCTTGACGAAAATGTCAAACGAGTTGCTGCTGATGATCTCGCCGGCGACCTCCTTCTGGAACGCGGCCATCAGCTGCTCCCCGACCGCCGGGTTCTGCGCGGTCCCGACCCAGCCGACGGTCAGGGTGGCAAAAAAGAGGAGGAATGCAACGATGATGGCGTTTGCGAGGGGGGAATTAGACATACAGCACCATTCTGACCATGTCCCGTATCCCCGGGGCAAACCCGACCGTGATCATGGCGAGGAGGACGAGGTTCCAGAACGCCGGGTTCGCTTCCTTCCGGTACAGCTCCATGATATAGATAGCCGGGAAGAGGACGACGAGCTTGAGCGGGAACATGACAAACGCGGTTCCGGTCCAGTCGATGAGCTGCGATCCCACGACATGCTGCTCGATGTATCTGACTCCCGGGTGGAGGTCGATACCGTAACTGGTCGCACTCGCGTCGAGGAGCTGTCCGAAGAGGAGGGCGATATAGAGCGGGTCCGCCATGTATTTCCACGAGAGGACGTAGCGCATGAAGGCCCAGACGGCGAAGCTTGCGCTCGATGCCATCAGGAGGATCGCCGTGAGGACATACAGGTCGATGCGGGTGTGGCCCGAAGCCCACGAGACCAGGACGAGTACGGTGACGAATACCGAGAAGATCCCGGCACCGGAATAAATAGTGAGGTAGTTGTCGCAGAACCCCGATTTCGCGAGATACCGGGAAAGAAGGAGTATCCCGAATGCGTACACGAAGATCAATACATAGATGAAGGGGGTGACCAGCGCGAACTGGATGTCGCCCTGGATCATGTGGGTGTCCTGTACAACGCGGAGGACGCCCCCAAAGACAACATACGGGAGGGTGGCAAGGACGAACTTCCCGTCAAGGGAGAACTCCGATTGCCGGAACCAGCGGTAGATCAGGTAGATCGCGGCGATGAGAATGATGGCGTACGTGATCGTTTCAACGGTATTGTATGGCTGTTCGTATCGTATGGGATCGATGTAGTATTTGTAGATGAAATCACTAATCATCCTTGATAAGAATGAGCGCAGATCCCATAAAATTACTCAAAGAGCGGGGCTTTGACAAGTCCAAATGGATGCAGCTCCCCCGGGACGTGGTGATCGGCCACGATGTCCTGAGCCAGGTCCCCTCCGTCTGCGAGGACCTGAAACTCGGGTCTTCTGCGCTCCTCATCTCCGGAAAGGGGACGATGGGCCTTGCGGGCGAACGTGTCCGGCAGGCCCTTGGCAAGGATTGCGACGTTAAGGTTTTCATCGCCGAAGAGATCAGCCCGGCAGTGATCCACAAGGCCGAGAAAGCGGCGGCGGACTCGGACTTCCTCATTGGTGTCGGCGGCGGAAGGGTGATCGATACAGCGAAGATCGCGTCCTACAACCTCGACTGCCAGTTCATCAGCATCCCGACCGCTGCATCGCACGACGGGATCGCCTCCGCCCGGGCATCGATACCGACCGGGGAGGGGAACGCATCACTGGAGGCCCAGCCCCCGATCGCGATAATCGCCGATACCGGAATCATCGCTTCGGCACCCCACCGCCTCCTTGCTGCGGGATGCGCCGACGTCATCTCAAACTATACCGCCATCCTCGACTGGGAACTCGCCCACCGGGTGAAGGGCGAGCCGATGAGCGAGTACGCGATCGCGCTCTCGAAGATGACCGCCGAGATCCTCGTTGAGAACGCCCAGATAATCAAGCCGCACATGGAGCAGTCGGCCCGGTTCGTCATCAAGGCGCTGGTCTCGAGCGGGGTCGCCATGAGCATCGCCGGCTCCTCCCGGCCGGCGAGCGGGGGAGAGCACAAGTTCTCCCACGCGCTCGACCGGCTCGCGCCGGGCAAGGCACTTCACGGCGAGAGCTGCGGTATCGGCACCATCATCTCCATGTACCTGCACGGTGGAGACTGGAGGAGTATCCGCACTTCATTAAAAGAGATCGGCGCCCCGACAACTCCTGCCGACATCGGGATCGATGATATGGTCGCGGTCGAAGCTATCCTGATGGCAAAGACTATTCGCCCGGAACGTTTCACTATATTCGATATGGGAATCACCCGTGAATCGGCGGAACATCTCGTGCAGATGCTGTATGCGGAGTGAGTCGGCATGCCGGAAGCAAAGACAAAAGTGACCCTGGTCGGAACGGTGCTCGCCCGCCAGGGAACGGAGTTTGTCTATGAAGGGGAGGCTGCGGAGTGCGACAACTGCAAGGTCAAGAAGGCCTGCAACAACCTCCAGAAGGGCCGGAGGTACCGTATCATCACAGTCCGTACCACCCACCATGAGTGCCCGGTGCACCTCAACGGCGCCACGGCCGTCGAGGTGATGGATGCGCCCGTCACTATGCTGATCAATGCCGATATGGCGATCGTCAATTCGAAGATCAAGGTCGAGCTCTCCTGCAACCGGGGAGAATGCCGGAGTTTCGCGCTCTGCCGCCCGGAAGGGATCGTAGAGGGAGAGAAGTACATCGTCACCGATGTGCTCGGAAACGCACCGGAGATATGTGACAAGGGAAGGGTGCTGAAGCTGGTTGAGATCCGGCCGGCATAGTTTTTTTATTAGTTAACCAGCGACGCCAATAACAAATATTCAAAAAATATTTTTTTTTTTACGGGAGCACACGAGCGACCCATGAGAAAATCATGGCTGCTGGAGCAGAACCGTCGGGTCTTATTTCCATTCTATGTACCTGAAACACCGAAGGAACAAATAGTAAGAAATGGAACGCTCCAAGGATTTCCGGGGGTGGAGGATCCCAGGATTCAAGGGACGGATCGACCCTCCCCCGGAACTGGAGAGTAATAAGGGGTCGATCTGAGATGATGCAAACGGAGCCCATTTCAGCCCCCGGTACGCCATTCCGGGAGTTCGACCGACAACTTTTCGAGGATAAACCACACCCTGCTTCCGGGAAAAGGCCATTTCAGGCCCCGATATAAAGTCTTACCGGCTGTATCTGCCCGGAAATATCCACATTTAGCAACGATACAAGGGCAGATCTCAAAAAATACAGCCTGTCCCCTGTATCCGAAATTCACAGGATCGACGTTCCGGCCGATCGATCTGCCAGATTCCCTGCCGGATGCTGGACGCGATCGGCGTGCCCGACTTTTAACCGACGTATAGTCCGATGAACCCTGGTCATTGTGGCATTTTTTACTCTCCCTGTCACGCCGGATAAAAACGAGTGACGATCCATGCAGGCCGGCCCAGGCCCGGGACTCCTCCTTTTAAAAATACGGAGACGGGTTTGCCGGATAAAAGTCCCCCATCCATTCTGCAAGGTTAAGAGCGGGTTTTTTGTCATTGCCTTCGTTGCTTTCTCTAATCAGGTACCGGTTGCCAGACGGGAGAACCGGCAATGGAGGCGGCGCTGTCGTCACCATCAGGGCAGGTTCAAAATTTGCCCGGTGGTCGCCGTGGTGCGCGTTGGCTTCAGACAGGATTGAGCGTTCCCAGGGGCACGTAGTTCGGGTCGAGGACAACGTTAAGGGTGACGTCAACTGTATCCGCCGAGCCACCGGTGTAATGGTCATCCTCGTCGTCCGTGTACGGCTTGACCTGGGTCGCCTGGCACTGGAAGACGTACGTGGCGCCATCGCGGTGGAAGTCATGGGAACCACCGGTGAACTCATCATCGTCCCCGAAGTTATTGCACCGCAGGAACGATCCCCCAGTCTCGGAGACCGGGTCGTCGGAAGGCGGGACCTCGGGATCCGAGAAGGTCTCCTTGTCGCGGCCCGTTATCTGCGTGCCGCTGTCGTCCAGTGACACGTACCCTTTGGTCCCGATGATCTCAAGCTGGAAGTCCGTCTTCGCTATTGTCCCCTGTTCGATCGTATCATCGGTTGAGTATGCCATCGGGTGGGCAAGCGCTTCCTGGTTGGTCATGTAATCGTGCAGTTCTTTCTCGTACTGACCATCGACACTATACCCGCCTTCAGGGCTCAGCTGGGAATCAAATTTGTCCTGCCCGTCGGTCGTCGTTTCGTGAGTTACCACGACCGGGAACGAGCCCTTGTAGCTGTCCGCAATCATAAACCGGTGTTTCATGGTTGAGGTCGGATCGGACTTGAGTGAATACTCATAATTATCGTTGTCATTGTACGAGACCGAGACCTTCGCTAGCCATGTCTGGGTGCCTGATCCGCTTCCCCCGTTGCTAGTATCCCCTCCGGGAATTGTCGGGGTCTCGCCGAATGTTCCGGGGGGAGTAGGGGTCTCCCCAACCGTCCCGGGGTTGCCCGAGTAATTCGACAGATTATTGTTGTTCCCGTCCGGGTTGACTGCCGTGCACCCCATCAATAAGAACAGGAAAATCACTATGCAGATAACCGGGATGCACCGGAACCACGAAAACTTCCGACCAGACGCCGCCATATCCACAAGCCCCTCTTTTGAATATGTGCTCTTTTTTACAGCGGGCGTAATAAATACGCAGGATCTGGTTTTCCTAAAAAAAAAATCGAAATCTGGACACCTAAGGTGGCGAATCGAAGGAGGTTAAAAATAACAGCAGAGAAAACGATTTCAAATTTTTCTGATTCCGGAAAGAAATTGTGTGTATTTTAATTAATTCGGGATTCCCATAATCTGCACATCATCAACATATCCATAGTCATTTGCCGCGTTTCCGGAGATCCTGAACCTGACGGCAAATGCGGCATTGTTTGCAGCATTTGAAGGGAGTGAGAAACTATAGGCATGCAGCGCACCGTCACCCGGGCTCGGTATCTGCTGTAGCGATGTCCATATCAAACCATCGGGAGACCATTCCGCCCCAACAAACTCGCCGGTCTCAAGGGAAGTCCCCCCAATACTGAATGAGATGGTTATCGTGGAGTAACCGGTGGTCGGAACTGTTCTCCAGATCTGGCCGATGTTCCTGAGCCTGATATCTGCTGTCCCATTGTGAGGAACGCCGGTGTAGCGGGCAACGGTCCCTGAGGTTGACCAGCCGGAGGGAGATCCCGCCGCATCAAAGTTGTCATAAAATATGACCTGGGGCGGAGGGACGTTCGCCGTTATATAATTTGTCCGCGTCGAAGTGTTGCTGCCACCGGCGTTCGTCGCTGTCAGGGAGACCGTGTAGGTCCCGGCGTTCGCGTACCGGTGGACAGGGTTCTGGACGGTAGCATTGGTGCTGTCTCCGTCCCCGAAGGTCCATGACCACGAAGTGGGTGAATTTGTCGAACTGTCCGTAAAGATAACCGTAAGGGGACGGTTACCGGTAGTCGGTGTACCACTGAAACCGGCGACAGGCGGGGGGGTGCTGACAACGATGTAATTGGCCCGCGTAGAACTGTTACTTCCCCCTGCATTCGTCGCTATCAGAGAAACTGTATATGTCCCCGCATTTGCATACTGGTGGACCGGGTTCTGCACCGTTGCATTGGTGGTGTCTCCATCGCCAAAGGTCCATGACCATGACGTGGGTGAGTTCGTCGAACTGTCCGTAAAGACGACCGTTAGGGGACGGTTCCCAGTTGTCGGTGAACCGGTGAAGCCAGCGATCGGTGCCGGCGGAGTCACGATGATATAGTTCGTCCGGGTCGAGCTGTTGCTGCCCCCGGCATTCGTGGCGTTGAGCGTGACCGAATACGTCCCCGCATTTACAAACTGATGGACCGGGTTCTGTGCGGTTGCATTGGTACTGTTCCCGTCTCCGAAATTCCATGACCACGAGGTCGGCGAGTTTGCAGAGGTATCGGTGAATGTGACCGTGAGCGGCCGCGTGCCCGACGTTGGGATACCGGTAAAAGCCGCGACTGGTGGTACAGGATTGGTGACATTAATGTAATTCGTCTTCGTTGTCACATTACTCCCGCCTGCATTCGATGCGGTCAGGGAAACCGTGTAAATGCCCGTATTTGCGTACCGGTGGACCGGGTTCTGGACTGTCGAATTCGTGGCATCCCCATCGCCGAATGACCACGACCACGAAGTGGGTGCATTGGTCGATAAGTCAGTGAAAATAACCGTGAGGGGCCGGATACCGGTTGTCGGCGCCCCCGAGAACGCTGCCACCGGCGAAAGAGTGACCGGCGTATGCCAGGCGTTCACCTGCTGGAGTGTCGGGTTCGAGAGTGTCGAATACTGGAGACGTGCGACCGCCTGGCCGCCATTTTCGTAAAAGTCCACAATAATGTGATGATAACCGGGAGCGAGGGCAATTGTCCCGGTAACAGTTGTTACCGAATGGTCTCCACCGTTATTGATCAACTGCGTGCCGTCGACCCAGAGCCACGAACCGTCATCGGACCGGAGACTGAACGTATACGTGTCAGCGGTATTAACAAGGAAATACCCGTCCCAGGCCACGCTGAAATTATCGTCCCTCCCGGTCATGGGGATTGCCCAGTTGCTCTCGTCGCTCGGCTCCCCGATGGCCTGGCCGGCCGCGTCCGCATACCGGATTTCGGTATCGATCCTCGTGCCTGCGAGCTCCGTCCATGTCATCCCCCGGTAATACGATGCAACAAATCCCGGCAGGAAAGAACCCACGACATTGATGTAGTTGCTCTTGACGATCGTGTTCGCCCCGTTCGAGTTCATCGCGGTCAGCGTAACGTTATAGCTCCCTACGGAACCGTAGGTATGCGACGGGTTCTGCAGGGTGGACGTGCTCCCGTCGCCGAAATCCCACGACCACGCGGTCGCGTCTGTCGAGGTGTCGTTGAACTGGACGGTCAGTGGTGCCGTTCCTGCGGTGGGTGTCCCGGTGAAACCGGCGACCGGGGGGTAGATTGCGTAATGATAGAGCTGGGTGGCGAAGGTACGGGATACCGACGAATTCGAGTATTCGAGGTAAATAACAGCCTCGCCGCCATTTTCGTACATCTTGACGGTTATCGGGTGGAGCCCTGCCGTGAGCATGAGGCTTGCCTGCTTCATGGTCGCGGAATGGTCCCCCCCGTTATCGATGACCTGCGTCCCGTCGACCGTCAGCCATGAACCGTCATCCGAGGTCAGATAGAAAGTATAGGTTTCATTTGCCGGAACATTGAAGAGCCCGGTGTAGATGACCGAGAAGTTGTCGTCCCGGTTGATGTAGCCGATAGGCCAGCTCGCCACATCTGATGGATACCCGATAGCGACACCGGCATTGTCAGCGAAATGGATCCTGGCAGCGATGTTTGTTGCCCCCGGGATTGCCCAGTTCTGTCCCAGATAGTAGTTCGCGACAATCCCCGGTGAGAGGTTGGTGGCGAAGGTCGCTGCAATCGTGTGGTTCGCTCTGATATTGGAGAAGGTAAGTGAGGAGGTGATATTCGGCGCTCCTCCGTCGACAACTACCGTCGCAATCCGGTAATTCGTGTTCAGCGGGGCGATCGTGAATGTCTGGTTGGCGCCGAGTACATAGGTATTGTTGCCCGGTGTGATCGTGCCGCCCGTGCCTGCGGTTACATTGATGGCAAAATTGTTTTGCGGAAGCGATTTCGTGAAAGAAGCATTGATTGTGTGCGAACCTGTCACAGCCGTGAACGTGTAGGAGGACGTCGTCGTCCCGGACCCCACGCTGACCTGGCTCCCGTCAGCGAAGATCTTATCGATAAAATAGCCATTGGTGGTATCAGAAGAAATGGCAAATGTCTGGCTTCCCCCGGAGGGAACCGCTACTCCGCCCAGCGGGCTGATCGAGCCTCCGGCACCGGCGAGCGACGATGTAATCGTGTAGAACTGCCCGGCCTGGGGACTATCGGCAACCCCAAGGGTCTTGTCCGCGAGCACGATCGCCGAGGAGCCGAGTGAGGTATAGATCACCTTGACATCCGACGGGAACGCGCCCCCGGGTTTTGTATAGGTTATGATGTCCCCGATCTCCCAGTTGTTCGCAGGATCTGTTGTATTACCCGGAATCTGGTCCGTGACATTCACACCGTCGACCCAGACGGAATATTTTCCCCAGGATATTGAATCGCCGCCGGTATTGGAGATTATGACCACACTGCTCGCATTGGCAATATTCATCGACACGGCAGGCACCTTCTGGGGGACCGGCTGCGAGAGGTAAAAAGCTCCGATGACCACGATAACCGTTACAAAAATGGCAAGGAGCATGAGGACGCCGACCAGTTCGGAGGCGGCCCGGTCATCAGGGTGCACAGTCTTCATCAGGGATCCATCGCGCAACAGGAAGAAATGAAATGCGTCAGCAGATCTTGTGATTCGATCAAGTAAAGATTGTTCTTTTCCGGTGCCCGGTAAAAATCCAGCGTGACCAGTAATTTTGATGTATCCAATTTTTCATAAAATCAGACGATCGAGATGGAGGTCGCATTCCCGACAAAGTACATACTTTTTGTCTTGTTATCGAGCTGGAGTACAAACAATCCTGTTGAAAGAGGGCCGGCACTGCTGATAGTTACTGTTTTTAGACTTGAACCGTTAATTACCCGGCTGGAGAACTGGAGTTCGTTCACATAGGAGGGATACTGGTTGACGGCCAGTTCCGTTTCGTACGGTCCCCCACTCCCCTGCAGGGAAAGTGTCGATTGCAGATCCTTATAGCCCGTGATCCATGTGTGATTTATCATAACCGGAACCGGTCCTATGTCGGAACCGCTTCTGTTGGATACGGTGAGCACTGATACATCGGATGTCAATTCCCAGATCTGATCGCCTATTCCGAAAATTCTGATACCCTGTGCATTCGAGTCAGGAACTATCGTTACAACATTCCCGACATTGAGTGAGATGAGTGGATAGACGCTGTTATTCGTAACCATTGTTGAGTTGATCCGGGTGACGTTAAATTTCAGAAAACCTGATTGTATTTTTGTTCCGCCCTCCCGGTAAAAATTAATAGACTGGTTGGTCACATTTTGCGTAAGCTGGGTGACATCGACAACCGGAGGATACGTCGGTGAGGCGAAGATATCAGAACCGATGTTCGCGGGTATCGTTGAGATATTTACCGATGCGGAGCGAAGGACGACCGAGCCCGAACCCGTCTTGTTGTACACAATTACCACGCTCTTCGGGACTGTTCCGGCCGGGAGGTGGATCACAAGGCTCTTCCCGAGCGACCACACGGTTCCCCCTCCTCCCACCTGGTAAGCATCCGAAACTCCGTCAACCAGGACGGAGAATTCACCGGCATTCAATGAATCGCCACCGTTGTGGTACAGGTACAGGGTCGGAGGGGTGCTGCTGTCGGTCCCCACCATGAAGTTCACATTAGGGACCTGCTGGGGGGTTGTCTGGGAAAAGAGAAGGACCGCAACTATCGCAACGGCAAGTACGACGATGGAGATGAGGAGGAACGATCCCATCACCTCGGATACTCCCGAGAACGGACCGCAGGCGTTCCCCGGGCCCCGGTGCATGACCTGCTGCCCTGCCTTTTCTCTCATTTCAGGTTATCCCCGATGCGATGTTGTTGAGTGTCACGACGAAATCGGCTCTCTGGTAAGAGAGGAGGACCGGAAGCGTTGAAGGCCCGGTGATGTTGATCCAGGCATATCCCCTCCCCGTCCCGCTGTTGTACATCTCGTTGAAGGTATACCATGGCGGGCCGTTTGGCATCCCGCCGCGGGCGGCTGTATCGTTGAAGAGGCCCATCCACATCTGGGCGGTTGCGTTGCCGGTAACATTGACCGAGATGTTGACCCAGGAGTTCTGCTGGAGCGTAACCGGGTTTGCCGGAGTCCTCAGGTAAGAATCGATCCTCACCGGCCCATTCCCGCCAATCGTACTGCCGCCGATGATCTGGATTGGCTCGAGTTTCACCAGTGCAAAAGGCGTCCCGGATGAGGTCGCGGCGTTAAAAGAAAACGGCGGGGAGACCCGGTAGATTACGCCATCGGGCTGGGAGAGGAAGACCCCGCCGGTCTGGTAGTAATATCGCTGCTGGATCCAGTAGTTGTTCTGGGACTGGTACTCAAGGGTATTGAGCTGGATTACAGACCCTGCGGGGTTCGTGCTGGTGTTGACCCACATCGAATCGCCGGTATTATTGACCAGGATAACTGCCGGGGACGCAATCGGGTTGAGGAGGGGAAGGAAGAAACCCCCTGCTTCGGTGTTCCCTCCACCGGTCCCGAGATTGATCGACGTCGAGACAGTGAGTGAGGTCTGGTTGTTGATCCAGAGCGAGTCGAGGGCAATTTTGTAGTCAGTAAACCGGTCCTGTACCGCGTTCATCTGGGTGATCTCTGCTTCCCGCCCGTTTGCCGGGACGATATAAACAGACCAGAGCGCGAATGCTGCAACGACTATTCCGAGGAGCAGGATGAAGCCGACTACTTCCGATAACGCCTTCTCGTGACGGGAGCGAACATCTGCGGGAGTTCTGTCCATTTCGTACTGATTCGTTTGGTATTTGTCTATATATGTTGATTGAATACACCGGCGACTGGCGCGTGGTCTTGGGAGGGCATATCCAAGGGAGATGCGGTCAGACTTATTTTGCCCGTAGTTCCTTCCCGGCCCGGGCAGCATGCCGGCACAAAACAGAATCATAATATATTGAAATCTTTCCATTAACAACTATGAACGGAAAGATTCTGCTCTCACTTGTACTCTTCCTTGGCATAGTTCTCGCAATCGCAGGGTGTACATCCCCCCAGGCCCCGGCCCCGTCTGCAGCAACACAGGCCCCGGCGGCTGCTCCCTCTTCCGGTTCGTCCTCGGCACCGCCTGCGGCCTCGTCCGGAGCAAGCCTTGTACCGTCTCCAACTGACGTTGTACCGGGGTCCCGCACGCTCAACCTGAACGTTGAAAAGGATTATCTGGGCAATGTAGTCGTTACCTTCCAGGGTGGCGCCGGTAACGGCCACGTTCAGAAGTTCGCCGTTACGGTGAACCGAGCGGATGGCCAGGTCGAGACCGGGACTCTCGGTACAAACATCGGAGATACCGTCTCAATCGCCGGGACCAAGGACTCCGACCGGGTCATCGTCATGGCAAGCATGGACGACGGAAAGACTTACAAGGTAATCGACGAGATCAGCAAATTCAGGACGCTCGGCTGAAATTTCAGTCAGATTTCTTTTTTCGTTTTAGTTCAAACAGACCGGTTAACCGTATGGCGGTCGTTCCCGCCATCACGATACTCGGAAAAAATCGTGGTTAGTCTACGGCAATCATGACTTCGCTTGACTTGATTACTGCGTACGCCGGCCTCCCGACCGCAAGTCCGAGCGCGGCAACGGACGTTTTTGTTATGATGGATGTAATTTCCTGCCCGCAGGGGAGCTCGATCGTGACCTCGGAGTTCACGGCGCCGGCAATGATCTTCTTCACGTTTCCTTTCAGGATGTTTCGCGCACTGATCTTCATGGTTCTCACTACGGGATACTATCCGGTGATTGCCTATGAATATTGCGGTTGTACTGACTGGTCCGGAGCTGAAAAAAAGATCGATCGAGGATCCCCTGGCGAGGGAGATCCTGCTGGATGTGTGCATGTGTCCACGATGAGGTGTCGATCTCGTGGTGGACACTCAATGGTGGAGCGCCATAAGATATAATAATTTTTGTTAACATTTAGATATTGTAAATAACCTAAACTTAACAAGTGTCGGGCTTTGAGCATTAGCATGTACATTATAAACACCTAACATTTTGAAACAATAAACAAAATCATTTTACCTTTTAGAGTAAATGGTTCTGGAAAAGGATCGGATTACCATGAAACAGGCACCTGAAAATAATCGTATTCTTCCCGGCAGTATCGTCCTGGGACTCCTGATTGCGGCAATTCTGTTTGCCGGATGCACATCGTCGACCCCTGCGCAGTCCCCGGTGCAGACCCCGGCCCCGGTTGCCGCAGCAACAACCGTTCCGGCCCCACAGGAAACGACGGTTGCGCTGCCCTCAGCTGCTGCCACAGTACCCGCAACGGCCACTGCGACCCCGGCGCCGGTATATACTGCATCCCCGGGCAACCTCGTTGTCTACACAGCCGCATCCCTGACCGGCGCGTCACCGGCGATCGGCAGCGCGTTCGCGGCAGCGTACCCCGGCCACAAAGTCGCCTTTAACCTCGACGGGACGCAGGCCCTGAAGACTCAGGTCGAGTCGGGCGCGTACGCCGACGTCTTCATCTCCGCGAGCAACAGCTACACCAACACCCTGAAAAACGAGGGCTATTTCATCAACAGCACCATCCACCCGCTCACCACGAACTACCTCATCCTGATCCTGCCGGCAGGTAACCCCGGGAAGATCCAGTCGCTTTCCGACCTCGCAAAACCCGGAATCAAGATCGACATGGAGGCAAAAGAGGTCCCCGCAGGCACGGTCACCGTCCAGGTTATCGGGAACCTCGCGAACTCGACCTACGGGAAGGAATGGCAGAACGCCCTCTACAAGAACGTCGTGAGTTACGAAACATCCGAACCAGCGGTCGCGACGAAGGTATCGCTCGGCGAGGCGGATGCGGGGTTCGTGTACGAATCGACCTACAATGCAGCTCCGAAGGACACGCTCTCGGCTATTGCCATTCCGAAAGCCCAGAACGTCCTGCAGACGTATACTATCGGAGTCCTGAAGGAATCAACGAACCAGGACGTGGCGACCGAGTTCGATCAGTTCATGCTATCGCCGGCCGGCCAGCAGGTACTGACCAATTACGGGTTCAGGCCGGTCTCCTGAATACCGGTACCTCCGGACCGGGATAACCCGGCCCAATTTAACGTTTAAAATCCAACCATCACCTGTATGAATGTCACCCGCGCGGGTCTGAAGAAATACCGGCATGCCGCGACCTATGCACTAGCCGCGGCCCTGATCCTCGTGGTGACCCTTTACCTCGCCCTGCCCGTCCTCTCTCTCTTCTTCCGGACAACACCTGACCTCTTCTTCAGCTCGCTGGCAGATCCCGGCGTCAGCTCCGCGCTCTGGCTGAGCATTTTTACCACGACGGTATCCCTTGCAACCGTGGTCATTGTCGGCACTCCGTTTGCCTACTTCCACAGCCGTACGCGCTACCCCGGCAAAATGCTTGTCGATACCTTGATCGATCTGCCGCTGGTGATGCCGCCGGCGGTTGCCGGGGTCGCTCTCCTCGTGCTCTACGGAAGGACCGGGCTCATCGGGAGGTACCTGAACGTATTCGGCATTTCCCTCGCATTCACCACCACAGCCGTGATCATGGCGCAGATCTTCGTCGCCTCGCCGTTTTATCTCAGGCAGGCAAAGTCCCTTTTCGAACAACTCGACCCTGCGTACGAGCAGACTGCCCGGACGCTTGGGGCATCGCCGCTCCGGACCTTCCTTTTGGTAACCATCCCCCTGACCGGCAGTGGCCTCATCGCCGGGGCCGTCATGACATTCGGCAGGGCGCTCGGCGAGTTCGGCGCCACCATCATGTTTGCCGGGAACCTGCCGGGTGTAACCCAGACCATGCCGCTTGCGGTATACGAGGGTATGGAAGGAAATTTTAATGCCGGTCTCACCATTTCCATCCTGCTCGTCATCATCTCGTTCGGCATCATGATCGCGGTCCGTCTCGCGGCCCGCGGGAGAGGGTTCCATGCTTGAAATGACCGTGACCAGGAAGCTCCGGGACTTCACCCTCGACATCCATCTTACGGCCCGTCCCGGGAAGGTCCTGGTCCTGATGGGAGAGAACGGCGCCGGTAAATCGACCACCCTCAACATCGTCGCCGGTCTCCTTGCCCCGGACACCGGGTCCATTGTCATGAACGGGGAGAAGATCTTCGATTCACAGAAACGGATCGATCTTCCGCCGGAAGACCGGAAAATGGGGTACGTCTTCCAGAACTCCGCGGCTTTTCCCCACCTCACGGTGCGGGACAACATCGCGTTTGGTCTCCGGTCACAGCGTGTTCCGGCTTCCGTGGCTGCGGGCCTGGTGGACCTCTGGATGGAGAGACTGGAAATAAAGGATCTCGCCCGGGTAAAGGCGGGCGGGCTCTCGGGGGGGCAGAAACAGCGGGTCGCGCTCGCCAGGGCCTTTGCCCCAGGGCCGGCCCTCCTCATGCTCGATGAGCCGTTCACGGCTCTCGACGCAAACAGCATCCGTGACGTAAAGGAGCTGATCAGGACATACGTGGCGGAAAGGCAGATCCCCTGCATCATCGTAACCCATTCCAGTGCGGACAGCCGGGACGTCGGAGATACGGCATGTGTCCTTTGCAGGGGGAAAACGGAATGGGAGGGCAACGCCTCTAAGGTTCCGGGGTGCATGTGCCCTCATACGCTACCAGGATCAGGGTGCCGATGACTTTTACAAAACTCCTGCCGGTTAAGAGGATGATTGTGCCCGGACAACCGGGAACCCGATCGATCCGGCATTATAACCGGAAATCATTATTGGCGTTATTTTAATTTTTACGAATATTTTATGGCTACCGGGTAATTCCGGCAAAACGGAAATCCTGATATACCCCTTTATTTCCACTGGAATCTTCCCCTGAAAACAGGTAACGGCCGGCACTCCTTTTTTCCCGGGATATGCACAGGAACAACCAGAATATCCTCTCCAGCAGATTGGATGGATGTTTCGTTCTGCAAAAAAAATCCGGTAATATCAGTACCCGGAAAAATAAATAATACCCCGGGTCCACTGCGGGTGCAGCCCGGGATAACCTGTTCCTTTTACGAATCAGCGTATCATTGCGTCAAACCGCTGTGCTTTTTCAGTGCCCATAAGACAGTATGCCTGGTACTTCAGTCCAAGGGGCTTGGTGACCGGGCAGCCGGGACAGAGGCACCCCTTTCCCTCGGAGATGCACTTAAAACTCGTCCCGTGTGCGCAGAAAAGCCCTTCTCCGGCATTCTTTGCGCAGGAGGTATAGGTCGGGCAGGTCCCGCATATGCACATCTTCGAGAGTTCGGCGACCTTGCCCATGACCTGGTCCTTGGGCATACTCATCATCGATTTCATGGTTTTGACAAACGTGTCATCCATCGCTGGTTTCCCTGTCATGGCCATATACTGTTCACCGGCCCGTGAATTGTCGTCCAGCTGGATAAGCATTGCGCCGGTAGCTCCTGCCCGGAGGAGATCCTTGCCCTTTACAAGGCAGTTTTGTGCGTATCAGGAAACGGAAAAACGGCAGGGGGCAGGTATGGCGGTTCGGCCCTGAAACGGGAATGCTGGCACGGCCCGTGCCGGCAGGAACGCCGGTAGCCGGCGGCGTTTTCAGCGAAACCTTAACCATCTTTCCCGCCGAAGATACCGGCACTATGTGGAAGGAAGTCGGAATCGATGCATGGCTCGGGGCCCGGAAGACCAGCCTCGAGGATGCACGTGCGACCGTCACGGAGATAATCGGGAAGGTGCAGAGCGGGGGAGATGCTGCACTTAAAGAGTATGCAAAAAAGTACTGCGATCTTGAATCCATTGCCATCTCCGAAGAAGAACGCGAGGCAGCCTACGAAAAGGTCGATGTTGAGGTTACTGAGGCCCTGGTCGAAGCCCATGCACGGATTGAACGCTTCCACGAACTCCAGAAACCAAAAGATCTCTGGCTGCAGGAGACGGAGCCCGGCATCTACCTCGGTATGAAGACCACTGCCCTCAACCGCGTCGGTATCTACGTCCCCGGGGGCAGGGCCGCGTACCCGTCGTCCGCCCTGATGTGTGCAGTCCCGGCCTGGGTCGCAGGCGTGAAAGAGGTCTGTGCCTGCTCTCCACCACCGGTCAAGCCCCTCACGCTCGTCGCCCTCGACATTGCCGGGGTGACCGAGATCTACAATGCAGGAGGTGCGCAGGCGATCGCCGCAATGGCGCTTGGCACAGAATCGATCCGCCCGGTGCAGAAGATCGTCGGTCCCGGCAACATCTACGTCACCCTAGCCAAGATGATGCTGCGGGAGCACGCCGAGATCGACTTCCCGGCCGGCCCAAGCGAGATAGGTATCATTGCCGACGAGACTGCAGATCCCGCAATCGTTGCGGCAGATGTCCTTGCCCAGGCCGAGCACGACCCGAATGCTGCCTGTATCCTGATCACGACCGCCCGGGATCTCCCGGCAAAGGTCGGAGAGGAGATCGTATCCCAGCTCGCGGATGCCCCGCGGAAGGACATCATTGAACAGGCGCTGAAAAACTCCGGGTACACCATCGTCGGCAGCATCGACGAAGCGATCGAGGCCTCGGATGCGGTCGCACCCGAGCACCTTTCCATTCAGGTCGCAGACCCGTTACCGGTCGTAACCCGGGTCCGGAACGCCGGGGCAATCTTTGTCGGGCGTTACTCTGCGGTCGCCTGCGGCGATTACGCAGTCGGGACAAACCACTGCCTCCCGACCGCCGGGTACGCGAAGATGTACTCGGGCCTCGATGTGCAGCACTTCTGCAAGACCGCATCGGTCGAGATGATCTCAGGAGAAGGCCTCGAAGCGATCGGCGATATTGTCGAGACAATCGCCGAAGCGGAAGGGCTCTTTGCCCACGCAAACTCGGTTAAAATCCGCCGCTGCCGGTAAGTCCGGCCCAAAAGGGCCAGGTCTCTCGTTTTCTGAGAACCGGTCCTCCCGGAAATATCCGTTCGTTTCTGGTTTTTTTCGGGCCGGAACCTGCTGCCCGGTCCTTTTACCCGTTTTTACGGGAAAACCCCGGCAGACACGTCATTTTTTGACCGGTCTCTGGTATGGATCTTTTTTCCTTCAGAAAGTCCCCTCATTTTCTTGCGCGGGCAGGGATCCATACCGGTTTTTAAATATACCCCACTGACCCCCCAATTCACCTTTCATATTTTTTCCCATGTTTTTCTGATTTTTTTACATCGTATGAATCAATCCGGAAGGTACGTAAACCTGACCGGGTTGTGGGGGGGTCTGAGGGGTACAAACAATTTCATACAAGCCTGTGAACATCCTGCGTTTCCCCGCGGCACAGGGTCCGGGCTACATTTTTGGGCGCGATTTCGTCGGAAGTCCGGGAGAAGCGGGCCCGGGTCGGTGCCGGCCGCGATGAAAGACCGGTGATTAAAAGTACCCCTCAGACCCCCCCTTCAGCATTACTGAACCGGTCACATCGAGCAGTAGCCGCAAGGGAATTTTACGGCACATAATTCTCGTTCTTATCGACTTTCGACCTGAGTAATCGACTTAAATGCGAAAAAAAGTCTCATGGGAGGAAACGAATCAGTCCTTCCGTTTCCCCATTCCGGCAATCCCGGCTGTAGCCACAGCAATTCCGATCGCAGCAACCGGTACAACGGGTTCAACGGGTGCACCGGTGGGCGGGGGACCTGCGGGTTGAAATTCCACCGTCGTTGTCGCAAAGTCCTCCTTCTGGTACAGGAGCCGGTCAACGGGAGACGAGACCACATAGATGGTATAGGTCCCGGGCTGGAGAGTCCCGAGAATGACCGAGGTGTCCCAGCGGTAGGTGAAGCTGCCGTCACTCAGGTTCACCGGGGCGGTAGTGAAAAGGCCCCTCCCGGCCGGGATATTGAGATTCTCGAGAGTTACTCCCCGGCTGTCGAGCCCCGGACCCGTGACGAAGAGGTACACAGCGATGGTACTGATCCCGGAGATGGTGCCGTTGATCGTTATGACGTCCCCGATGTCTGCGACCGCCGGGGTCGCGGTCAACGTGACATTCGTGGCGGAGACTCCCGGGACAAGGAGCGCTACTGCGCCGGCAATGAGGAGGAGACTGGCCCATCGCATGCTGGTACCGTGTGCTCTTGAAGGGTAAAACAGTTTCAGCCCGGGCGAAACGCCGGTCTAGAAACTGACTACCATCACCGCCTCCTCTTCCTGGCGGAGTTCTCCTTTGAGGTGGCCGGCATCAAAGTCGTATGCCTCGCCAGGGTCGTAGTCATCGTAGAGCTCGCACTTGTCAAGAACATCGACAAACTCTTTTAAGAAGATCCGGGGGATGATATCTACGCGCCCGCCGAATTTCGTGGTCACCTTTTTGATCATGGCCCGGATGAACCGGTGCGAGATCCGTTCCCGGTCCGGCTCGGAATAGGCCATCGCATATACGTCAACGACCCGGAGGGCGACGAGTTCGAGCTTTGCGGTATCGAATTTCGGGAGGACGATCTGGGGCTGGCGCGGGTTGCGGTAGTCGTCGGTCTGGACCACGCTGATCCGGTCGTAGAGCGGGGGCACGGACCGGATCCCCCGGGAACCGTCAAAGAGCGCAGGA
The DNA here is from genome assembly GCA_035541835.1 of Methanoregula sp. Classification (GTDB taxonomy): domain Archaea; phylum Halobacteriota; class Methanomicrobia; order Methanomicrobiales; family Methanospirillaceae; genus Methanoregula. The sequence goes on along the minus strand of DATKMN010000055.1, from coordinate 1,456 downwards.
GTCCCCGTGCAGAGGAAGAAACAGCGGGGCATGGCGCCGCGATCGAGCGCATCGATGATCTGGACAAGGGTCTGGTACCCCCGTTCCCGCTGGTTCCGCTGGAGCCCCTGCGTTGTCTCCAGTTCGTCGACCGCGATGGCGAGCCCCCGGTAGCCGGCTGCGTGGATGACTGCGACCAGGCCCTGGAGGAAGTCGAGTGCGACCGAGTCGTCGATGTCTCCCCGGATTGCAGCCTTCTGTTTGAAGTCGCGGCCGATGTTTGGTTCGGCCGAGATCCACCCGAGTGCCGCCTGGGCGATCGGGAACTGCCCGGCATTGTTTGCGTGGTAATACGTGCGGAGCGCGGCGGCAAGAGCGGAGTTGGTCCCGCTGATCCCGGCAAGAGCCGCCTCTATCTCGCGGACCGTCGCTGTTTCCAGCGCCGTTTCATCCGCCCCTGCCGGCGTTACCGAGGAGATTCGTTCTTCGATCGCATACAGCCAGTTGTCGATGACCGTCTTCAGCGCGTGCTCCTCTTCACCGGTCCGGAGCCCCGCCGCGATCTGCTGGTAAATCCCGCGGAGCTTGTACAAAGGAGAAGAGGACGAGATGACCACCTGAGACGTAACAAAGCCCTTTGCCCGGGCGATCTCGAGGGCACGGGCGATGAGGAAGGTCTTGCCGCTGCCATACTCCCCCCGGACGAACTTGACGTCGCCCCCTCCCTGGGCCACGTAATCAAGCTGCTTTGCAATCGCGCCCTCCTCGACTTCGAGCCCGACGGCGATCCGTTCGAGCCCGCCCGCCGGAACCGTCCCACGGCGGAGCGCGTTGATGATATTGATGCTCTCGACCCGGCGGCGGTCCATCAGTTCAGGTTCCGGTATATTCATAGACTTCTCCATCCTCTCCGACTCCTTTCTTCCCGACAAGGGAGATACCCCCCGCCGACGCTTTCTGCATGATGCGGTTGACGAGCCCGACGACCCTGCGGGTGCCGAGGAGCTTCCTCAGTTCCATCTCGGTGGCCTTCCGGTGGGCCCGGAGGAACTCCACGACCTTCCGCTCCTGGTCGGAAAGGTCGAGCTGGTCCGGAACCGCTTCCCCCGGGGAGGGCGAGGGCCGGGCCGCTGCCCGGGCCCTGCCGGGCACTCCTCCCATAACCGGCCTGTCTGCAACTGCCCGTTCCTTGCAGGCCCGGATGAGCCCGAGGAAGTCTTCGAGTCCGATCCCCTGCGGCAGGCCGGGGAGGACGTCGATTCCCGAAAGGCAGAGATATTTGCAACCGGTGTAATCTCCCTGTTCGAGAGCCCGGGTCGCTCCGGTAAGATAGGCGCGGGCCAGAAGATCGAGCCCTTCCGAATCGAGCATGGCCATCCGCTCCCCGAGCCGCTGGATCAGGCGATCGTTCAGCCGGTGAAGTCGTCCCATCCTGCCATCCCTCCCGGCAGCTGCAGCAGCTACCCGGGAAAGATCC
>DATKMN010000054.1:0-11780 GCA_035541835.1 Methanoregula sp. | reverse complement strand
ATTGGGACTGCAAGGATAAGGGCATATGACATCGCCCGGGAGAGCGAGACCGTAATCGCGTTCCAGTCTCCCACCGCTTTCCACCGACTCACTTTAACAAAGAGAGTATTGACAAGGGCAGTACTAACAAAAAGAGCAAAGAACGAGAACGTCCAGCAGACCCCGAATATACCCGCATCAGCGATGGTGAGGAAGTAGGAAATAATGAGAAGGTTTGCGTTGTCGAAAAGGACAGTACAGGTTGAACTCATGAATGCCCAGCTGGAGAATGAGAAGATCTTGTGTGCATGCGCCCAATCGAACCGCACCAACCGATAATCGAGATATCGCAGATCGATCACCAGTTCCACAAGAAGCCCGGCGATCATCCCCCCAATCAATCCATAGACCTGGAACCCGAGGAAGACCGCCAGTGCCTGTACAAGAATGCGTGTTGTATTGTCGATCAGGCTGACCGATGCTGCTAGGCCGAGCCGGTTGCTTGCCCCGAGAGATGTACTGATCGCTGACGTCAGGGTACTGATTCCGAGCACAAGAATCAGAACCCAGAATAGCTGGTTGTTTCGGAGATCACCTATCAGGATCTTCCCGAACAAGACCAAGACTACCGAGACAATCGCGAGCAGACCAAGACGAAGGATCAAGCCTGCCGAGAAATAGATATCCGGATCTTTCCCTTCGCAGATCCGGTAGGTCGTAGCGTACCCGATCCCGAGATCGCAGAAGATCGAGAGAATGCTCAAGCACGAAACGAAAACCATATACTGCCCGAGTACATCCGCTCCGACCCAATGGGCGTAAAAGATGGTAGCGAGAAAACCGAGCAGTGTGATCCCGGCAGAGGAAATGAGGTACATAATACTATGTCGCTGCACTTCATGTTCCAATTCTGACATGCGTAACCTTCGGGATTATTAAGGGTGTTCAGTCTGTGAGGATGGCAGTGACGGGGACTCCGTCAGGGACATCAGCAAACCATGGCATCAGGATGAGGGTATAGACCTTTCCAGGAACTACACCGGACAAATCTGCGTCCTCAAGCAGGCAGATCGTGTGCGGATCGCAGAGAAAGGCGCGATGACTTTCGCGGCCCTCATCACGGTGAGCTGGTGAGGAGATTGAGATGGAATCTATGCCCATCAGCCGGATCCGCGGACAACGGTTGCGAAGGAGTCCTGCCACATCGGCCAGAACACGGGGGTGCATCGCCGCATAGGCCCCCGGATCGGACGCCCGCAATCGTCCCGATCCCGTCCGGATGAGGATCGCCTCGGCGTCATGGATGCCTTCGAGGCTGCCCGCAAGGTCTGCGGCCGCAATGCCCCGTGCGGGAGAGGAGGGGAGCTCGACGCAGTACGCCGGTGAATACCTGGTGACGGCCGCTAGGAGATCGCGGACGGTCTTTCCATTCGGGCAGAAATGACGCGGGACATCGACATGAGTCCCTGCATGGCTGGAGAAGGATAGGATACTCGTGTTGGCCGAAGACCCGTCAGCGATGGAACGGTTGGGTAAGACTTTGGTCCCCGGCGTGCCCGGGTAAAGCGGGGAGCCGGTCGAGAGAGGGTACGAGACAGGTATGATCACGTCTTCCCCTCCAGGTAATGCGAGAGCCCCGAGAGATCCGCAACCACCGTATCGACACCGGGTGCGCCCCGGAATACGTCCGGATCCCCATCCTTTACCCTTCCAGCGAACCGCACACCGGCATCCCGGGCTGCCGTAAGATCGTTGAGAGCATCGCCGACAAAGAGTGCTTCAGATCCAGAGGTTCCTGACCCCACAAGGATCTCGCAGATGCAATCGGTCTTGTTTCGGGGAGCACCGAACACTTCCTGGAAGTATTTCCCGAGATTTCGGGCCTCGACTATCTCCTTGAGCTCGCGTTCAGGGGTAGCTGAGACAATATAAAGGGGGAGCCGGGTGCTCCAGCGCGAAAGGAATTCCTCCGCTCCCGGGACAAATGCGACGCGGATGACCGCATCAAAGACTATTCCGGCGAATCGCTCCGAGAGCCGGTCGAATGTAGTTTGGTCGAGTTCACGTTTTAAAATGTTCTTGTAAATATACCGAAACTTGTTGAATCGCGACATACCACCGTTTTTGACATGGAAGTCCACGATCTCCTCTATGTGATCAGGCTCATCGGAAAAGAGCGTCCGGAACGCGTTGGTCTTTACCGCGATTGATTCAAGGACGACTCCGTCAAAATCGAGGATGACAAGACGGTACATGAGACGTAAAACTCTGTTGCTGGTAGTACATTATCTTTCTGAACTGAGGGGTGTGCACCCCTGCTCCTCTTCAGGCATAGCTAGATTTGCTCGCCCTTTTCTTCGCTACCTCATCCATCAATCTTTTGAGCGTGGCATCACCTTCCGGTGTAGGAGATTCGGCGATGCGGATTTCGTCATACCGGGACACGGGAAGGCGGATGTAGAGGTTGAATGTGCGCACGAGGCCAGTCAGGTCCTTCTGGTGCTCCTCCGGGAAATCCAGCACCGAACGCTCGTTCATGTTCGAAGAGGTCGTGTAGAGCATGTCGTCCACGAGCCCCCGCCCGAGGCAGATCCCGAAGAGCTCGCACCCCCGGTAGGGCGTGAAGAGGAAGACGTTGGTCTCGAGGAGCGGGTTTGCCTCGTAGAGCCGCTTGTTCATCCGGATCGTATCGAAGATCAGCTCCCGGGTCTCGTCCGGGAAGCCGATCACGTTGTTGACCGAGGCCCCGATCCCGGCCTCTTTGAGGATGCCCATCTGCTCGATGAACTTCTCGTTGCTGTAATGGCGCTTGAGGACCTTCCGCCGGAACTCCTCGTTCCCGTGCTCGAGGCCGATCGTGAGCCAGAGCATCCCGACCCGCTTCAGCGCCTCGATCCGGTCCTTCGAGAGCGTCTCGATCCGGGTCTGGATCCAGAACGGGAGCCGGATCTCCTCGTACGCCGCGATGAACTGCCGGAACTCCTCCTCGGTGACCGCGAGGAAGTTCTCGCTCGAGAAGTAGACGAACTCGGGGGAGTACTTCTGCACCTGGAGCCGGATCTGCTCGATCACCTTGTCCATGGTCATGTTGCGGTTGTACTTCCCGCAATCGTTCTCCCTGAAGAATTTCCGGAGCTGCGGGGCAGCGCAGTACGTGCAGTTGTTGACGCAGCCCCGCGACGACTCGATGTTGATCATCTTGTACATCTTTCCCTGCATCGGCTTGTAGAAGAGGCGGGGATCGAACTCGGAGAAGTCCGGGAAGGGAAGGGCATCGATGTCGTGGAGGTGCGACGGGCGGTTCTTTGCAATGTTCCCGCCGCGTTTTACCCAGAGGCCCTCGACGTCGTCGTATGCCTCCCGCCGGGCAAGCCGGTCGGCCAGGATCCTCATCGAGGTCTCGCCCTCGCCAAGGCAGACGATATCGATGGCGGGTTCGCCGATGACGATGTCGGGAGAGAGCGTGGGAAAGACGCCGCCGGCGATGATGGGGATCTGCGGGAATTCCTCCCTGATCGCTCCCGCAAGGCGGATGCTCGTCGCGTACATGATCTCCAGGATGGAGAACCCGATGAGGTCCGGCCTGAAGTCCCTGACAAGAGAGAGGAGATCGCCGGTCATGTCCGTGGTGTTCTCCGGCAGGACCGAATCCTCGTTCCTGACCTCCTTGGAGATCATCCGCTCGGCCCGGATCTCCGTCTGGCTCCGGCTCTCGTGATCCCGATAAAAAGCGGTGTCGAAGACCTTTACGGTGTGCCCTTCCTGTTTGAGGACCGCAGCCAGCGAGGCGAGTCCCACGGGAAGACCCGTGATCCGAAACGGTGTCGGGTAAATGAACAATATCCTAGATTTCATGAGCGCTCTCTTGTCTGTTGCTCTATCTTGTATGTCTGGATGCCTCATTGCTTTATTGGTAAAGACGGCAGCAACCGGAGGAAACGTTCAGGACTTCCTACCATATCGTGCCTGTCGGATCCGGTCCCCCACGAGCGATGCAGCACGGGTGGCGCTTTTGCCATCGTTCTGGAACGTGCCGTAGCACCGGAGGAACGCATCGTCGGACGTGTCCACCCCGGACAGGGGCCGGTCGTCCAGGTACCCTTCGAGGGCAGCGATGCAGGATCCCGGGTCGGGCGAGGCATAGGCCCTCCGCTGCAGGAGAGCAACGGCGTCGTCTTCGGGCCGGTAGATGCCGGTATAGGCGACGATCTTCCGGTCCGTCCGGAGCGCCTGAAGGATGGCCGTCGTGACGATGTCGAAGACCAGAACGTCCGCCGCAGCAAGCAGGTCTGCCACAGTCTGCTCCCGGACCACGAGCCGGACATTGTCACAGGCATGGTCGGCGCACCAAGAGCGCAGCGGTTCCCGGGACTCGTGCGAAGGATAGAGCTTGACGGTGAAGTCGCACTCCGGGCGGCGCTTTGCCAGCCCGAGCACCTGCCGCTGGAATGCCCAGAGCGACTCGTCGAAATCGCCGCCAGCCGTCCGGAAGGGGTAGTAGTACATATTGTTGTGGTATACCGTTGATATGTAGACCACGTGCGGCCGGCCGTCCGGGGTTTTTCCGGGAATTGCCATTGCATCAAGCGAGGCCGAGCCCGCGCTCGTAATCTCCGGGGCGGGGAACTGCGGGTGGTTCCTGCAGGTCCCTTCGAAGGTCCGTTTCACCCCGTCTCCGAAGACAAGGTGAAGATCGGAACCTTTGAGCTCGGAGTACATCTGGATGGGCAGGTCGAAATAGCCGGCGCCTCCGTGCTGCCAGGAAATGACCGGGATATGCTGCTCTCGGGCAGCCCGGACCACGTGCCCGCCCTTCGGCGTATCTCTTGAGGAGAGCAGGAGCACACTCACCCCGCGGTCCCGGATGATCCGGCCCGCCGTGTCGAACGCAGATCGCGCGTCCGCCCACGCACTGACGACGAAGCGAGATACGCAAGGAAGAATGACGCCCGAGAGGTCAATTCCATCGATGACCGCGAGGGACCGGATCGTCGGATCATGCGTACAGAGATCGCGGATGAGCGCAGGAACACTCCCCGGCCCGGCACCGGCCGGGACGTCCCCGTCCTCCAAGCGGATGATGGTCCGGACGCCGGCAGCGCTCAGTTCCGGAAGACTGTCATCCCAGTTGTACCCGCTCCCGTACAGAAGGACCGTCGCCCCGTCCCGGCTCGCGGCGCGGCGGGCCAGCATCCCGGCGGCCGGAACAAGGCCCTTCCGGCTCATGACGCAGGAGGCGTCGAAGAGCTGGGGATGGCGGTACAGCGAATCGCGGATCCGGCGCCGCAGTGTCCGGTGCCCCGCGGGAGCAGTCCCCTGTTCCGGCCGGCAGCCCGGAGGGGGCTCGAAAGTGACGGGGACGCCCCACGGGCTTTCCTGCAGGATTGCCGCGTACACCGATTCGCCGGTGGTGAACGGGAGATGGGACTCCCCGGCGGGATCGGGATGTTTCAGGAATGCATGCATGCGCGCCGGGTCTTCCTGCTGCACAATCCAATGCAGGACCAGGGCATCGACCGCGACGACATCGAAGAGGATCTTGAGACTGACGAAGCAGTCCGTTGCCGGTTTCAGGAGTGGATCTCCCGTCGCCGCGTGGATTGCGTCGTCGATGCGGGAGGAGATCTCCCGGATCCGGCGATCGTTCTCCGCGCAGATCCGGTTCGCGGCTTCGGCGTCGAAAAAGTCGTTGCGGGACCGGAAGGGCACGCCGTTGCGTTCAAAGACGTACGATGCTTCGGGGCGGAGAGCGACAAACGTGCAGTCTTCCCCCGTCTCGCCGGTGCGACGGATCGCGGCATGGGCATCGGTGGCCGTCTCCGCAAGGAAAAGGAGCCGGTGTGCCGTCACGGAAGGTACCCCCGCGGGTCCCGTCTCGCCGGTCCTGCCGTTTGCCGTGCCCCAGTCATTCCCATCGGGACCTCAGGGATAGCCCGGGTATTCCCGGCCGATGAACCATTTCTGAAGCTTTGCGTCGAAGTGCCCGAACTCGGATTCCATGAACCGCCGCTGGCAGTACAGGCAACTGGCCGGGATCTTCCCCCGGATGATGCTGTCCCGGTACTCCTGCATCGCAGGGGAGTTGGTGGCGTTTCCTGAAAAGACGTTGCCGATCCCCGGGTCATGCGACAGGTGGCAGCAGTATGCCACATCGCCCGCCGGGTTGAAGCAGAAGTAGTACCAGGGCTGGATGCACCGGCCCTTCCGGAACTGTTTGGACTTTGTGTTGAAGATGGCGGATATCCAGATGTCGAAGGGGTAGTCCGCCCTGGAGGTGACGGTTTTCAAAAACTCCACCGTGGCCGGGTCCTGCAGGGTGAGGGGTCGGTAATCGGTGCACCCGTGGGGGTTGATGTTGTGGAAATAGATGGACGGCGGCTTCAGCTCCTCTGCAAGCGCGAGCATCTGCGGGGCCTCGTGCAGGTTGGCCGAGGAGAGGACGAACGAGAGAGAGAAGTTTTTCTTCCGCTCCTCCAGCGCCGCGATCCCCTTTTTGATCAGGGCGAACTGGTGCGGGGTCCCGCCGCGGTTCCGGGCAAACGAGTCCTCGTCGAACGAGTCGAGGCTCACGTTGATGTAATCGAGGCCTTCCAGCTCGTCGATCTTCTTCTCCACCAGGATCCCGTTGGTCGAGAGCCGGGCGGTAAGCCCTTCTTCGCGGGCGATCGCAATGAGTTCTCCGATCTGCGGGTGGAGGAGGGGTTCGCCGCCGGTGATAAAGATCACCTCAGCCTTCCTCCCGGGATTCGCCTTCCGGATGAGCTCGCGGAATTTTTCGGGCGTGATGAAGGCGTTGTGGAACTTGTTCTCGTTCTCCAGGAGGTAGAGGCAGGTGGGGCAGCGGAGGTTGCACTGCTCGGTGATGGTGGCACCGAAGACCGGGGGCGTGTGGGTGATCGTTGTCCCGCGGAACACGTCCCTTTCGTAACGGTAGAGGTTGAGGTGCTGCCCGATCCGGGACGGGTGCCGCGCCGTGTTCAGGAAGAGCCGGATCATCTGCTTTCCCGAGGGAGAAAGGTGCCTGCTCAGGAAGTGGCGGGTGGGTTCCGTGATAGCGCGGCTGCTCATGAACGGGCTCCGGTTAAGGTCTTTTGACAAGGCAGCATAAATAGAATTTCCTGAAACAACCGCATAACGTGTCCCGTTCCCGGGTATGCCGCCAGAGGAAATAGGTCAGGCGCTCGAGCGGGCTGCCACCAGTGTCGAGGACGGTCGTGATCCGGTCCGATTTTAGGGTAAACGGGGTGTGCGTGATCACCCTGCTGAAATCCTCCGGGCTGAACTCGAAGATGTGCTGCTGGTGGAGAGGCTTGTCCGGGTTATAGTAGAACGGGTGGATGTGGGTCTTCGAGACGTACGGTATCGAGAGGATGAGCGAGCCCCGGCAGACCCGGGCGATCTCCTGGAGCATCAGGATCGGATTGGGCACGTGTTCGAGGGTCTGGAAAAGGAAGACGACATCGAGGCTGTTGGTTTTGAACGGGAGGTACTGGATATCGGCCTTGACGGTGTCGAGGCCTCTTGTGTGGAGGGCTTTGACCGTGGGATCGCTGATGTTGACACTGATACCGTCTTTTCCCATCACCCGGATAAAGATCCCGTTGGAATCGCCGAGGTCCGTTATCCGGCTCCCCGACCCGATGATCGTGTTCTCGTTGATGAACTGGATCCGGTCGATGGTCTCGCTCTGGACAAGGTAGTGGAGCGCCTTCTCCTCGAGGACATAGTCGACATAATGCACCTGTTCGTCCTCCTGGTCCAGCATGGCCCGCTGCTGCGGGGTCAGGCCAGAGATCTTTCCTTCGAGGTTCCGCCGGGCGTTCTTCTCGAGGATCGCGTGGAGGTATTTCTGCGGGTTGAACATGTTCTGGATCGTGTCGGTAAAGCCTGTCATCGTGGTACCTGTACTGTTATGCATCAGTCTCCGCCGGAGACGCTGTAGATCTGGCCAGTGATGTAATCACCGGCCTCCGACGCCAGAAAGACGCACATCTGCGCGACATCGAGCGGGGTTCCTGCCCGCCTGAGAGGAATACTCTTCAGCCGCTCATCGAGCGACATGCGGCCGATCTTCTTGTGTGCCGGGGTGTCGATGACTCCCGGCTGGACTGCATTCACGAGGATGTTGTGCTGCGCCCCGGCCCGCGCGAGGGTTTTCGTGACCGCTTCGAGCCCGGCTTTGGCTGCGCCATAGTGGATGCTGCTCTCGGATCCCCCGTACTTCGCGGCGATGGAGCTGATGCTGATGATCTTCCCTCCGCCGTGCTCCTGCATGTGCGTGAAGGCAGCACGGGAGATGATGAACGGGGCAGTCAGGTTCAGCCCGATGGCCCGGTCCCAGGCGTCAAGCCCCAGCTTCTGGAACGGGGTGTTTCCGGTGAATGCACCGGCACTGTTGACCAAGATGTCGATACCGCCGGCCAAGCGGGTGAATTCCCCGACAAGCGAACTACAGGCCGTGCGGTCGAGCAGGTCTGCCTGGAGCAGGAACGATGTGCCGCCGGCCGAGCGGATCTTCTCGTGGAGGGAGACCGCTGCATCCCTACCGGTGTTGTAATGGAGCCCGACCACCGCCCCGCACTCTGCAAAGAGGCCTGCGGTCGCAGCACCGATGCCGGACGAGGCCCCGGTCACGAGCACGCGTTTACCGGCAAGGCTCTGGAACATCGGCGCTCCTGTCGGCAAACCCGTGTTTGCGGAGCCAGAATTCGACAAGGGGGATCTGCCACTCGTAGTCGACATCGCAGCCTCCCCACTGTTTCAGGGGGTGGATGGACTGCCCCATCCATTTCTGGGGCAGGAGCCCCTCGTCGAGGTGCTCTAGGCACCGAGGGCGGACGATCGAGGCGCTCATGTCGGCGAACCAGACATCCCCCTGCGAGTCCCGGTCGCAGTTCAAGGTCTTCGGGTTACCGAAGACTTCGAACGGGACGAACGGATGGAGGAGGCCGTCGGCACCCTCCTTCCGGGCCCGGAGCGGGCTCCACATATTGTACCGGGAGACTGTCACCGCGGAGTCATACGAGGGGTTCTTCCGGAGAACTTCGATCCCCTCGTCGATGATCTCGGGTAGGATGGTAGCGGCATTGCAGAAGAGGAGAACCACCTGCTCGACCGGCTCGCCGGTCAGCCGCTTTATCTCCTCGTACCCGTGGACGAAGGCGTGCTCGCCGAGAGCCTCCTTCGTACAAAGGTGCGGCGGGCGGTCGATGATGGTGGCGCCATGCTCCCGGCCGATCGTCTTGATCTTCTCCGAATCGGTGGAGATGTAGACCCCGTCCACGTGTTGTGCCTTCAGCGCAGCCTCGAGCGGGTAGGTCATCAGGGGCTTCCCGAGCACCGGGTAAATATTCTTGCCGGGAAACCCGACGCTGCCTTCACGACCGATCAGTAATGCTGGAATCATCCTGTCTTCACGTCCTCTCATTGGGGGAATTCTTTCTGTACCCAGCCGGCCATCCGTTCAAGACCGATCCGAAGATCCGTTTTTGGTTCCCAGCCAAGATCCGATCGGATCCGGGTAATATCGGCGTAGAGGCCGAACTGGTCTGCGGGGGTCGTACCTTCGTACCTAACGGGATAAGTCATGGGATCCTGCCTGAATGTTTTGATCTCCTCTGTAATCAATTCATGGACATGGGTCTTCCTGCCAGTGGCGAGATTGTAGGTCTTCCCGTACGACGCCGGGTTGTCCACCGCGGCGATCCAAGCTTCGGCCACGTCGTCGATGTAGACGAAGTCGCGGAACCGGTCTCTGCTGCCTTTCACCCAGATCTCCTCGTTTTTCATCAGGTAGGCCATGAAGATGCTGACCATGCCCTGCTTCATGTTGGCCATGTTCTGGCCGGGGCCGTAGACGCTGAACATCCGGAAGATCGTGGTCTTCAGGCCCTTTGCCGCGAAGTGCCGGATGTACTGTTCGCTGGCAAACTTCGAGATGCCGTAGAATGAGAGCGGGGCGCACGGGTCCGTCTCCGCAACCGGGTTCTTCTCCGTGTCGCCGTACACTGCCATCGAGCTCGCGTAGAGGAAGCGGGGGATCTTCTGTTTCATGCACCAGCGGAGGAGGAGGAGCGTTCCGAGAGTGTTCACCTCAAGGTCGAACTCGGGCCGCTCGTTCGAGATCTCGCCGGATGACTGGGCCGCGAGGTGGAGAACGCAGCTGAATGTCCGGTCCCCGAGATCGCGGTAGGTCTTCTTCCGCGAGATGTCACAGCCGATGAATTTCGCGCCGTCGGGGATCTTCCCTTCCTCCCCGGTGGCCATGTTGTCGAGGATCGTGACGTCGTATCCCGTGTCTAGGAGGCGGCGGGCGATATGCGACCCGATGAACCCCGCCCCGCCGGTGACGAGGACGGATCCGGTGCTGCTCTTCCCCCTCATGCGATCGGAACCTCGCGTTCCCGGTCCTTCCCCGCGAGCGGGAACGGCACCTTCACGTTCCCCCGTTCCTCGGATGCATGGAAACCCATCACCATCTCGAGCGAGCGGATGCCGTCGTCCCCCGTGCTGCTGACCGGCGCGTCGGAGAGGAGCTCGGCAAGGCCTTTCGAGGTCAGGTCGACGATATCGAACTTTGCGTCGCTCGCGAACGGGACTGCCTCGGTGTCGGCGCCGTACCGGGTGAGCGGGAGCTTTCTCGTTTCGGGATTCCGGGTGCGGATCGACCAGCTGTCGTTGAGCTCGTCGATGATGACCCGCCCGTACGTCCCGACCAGCTGGAACGAGTACTGGACGCCGGTGTCTTCCGAGGTGTCCACGTAGAACCGCGCACCGTTCCTGAACCGGATGATCCCGTAGCCGCCGGGATCCACGTACTGTTTCCCCCGGGGGTTGGGCGTGCCGGTCCGGTCGATGAAACCGGAGACCCACTCGGGCTCGCTGCCCGTGAGGAACCGGGCGGTGTCGAAGAAATGGATGGCGAAGTTGCCCAGGCCCGTCGAGCCGCAGCTGAAGTACAGGTGCCGGAGATCGCCGATGGTTCCCGCGGCGATCAGGTCCCGGAGCCGCCGGTAGTTGGAACTCCAGCGGCGGATGTGGTTGACGGCAAGCCGCGTCCCGTTCTTCGTGCAGGCCGCCGCCAGCCGTTCCGCATCGGCAAGCCGGGTGGCCATCGGCTTCTCGCACATGATGCTCCGGATCCCGGCCTCCGAGGCCTCCGTCGAGATCCGCGCGTGGGTCGGGCCGTTGGTCACGACGCTGACGATATCGATCTCTTCCTGTCTGAATAGGTCGTGGTAATCCTTGTAGATCCTGTCCGCGGGAATCTCCGGCAGCAGGGGGCGGATCTTCTCCGGGAACAGGTCGGCTACTGCCACGACCTCGACACCGATCTTCTTATAGGCACTGCGGTGCCGCTGCCCCATGCCCCCAAAGCCGATGATTGCCGCCCGCTTCGTCTCGTGCATCGCTTTGCCTCCGTTCAGCCCTCTTTTTTCACGACCGCGAGGAGCGTGTCGCAGAGGAAGTGCTTCTTGAGCGATTCGGCGTACTCGCGCTCGAGCGCCGGCGTGAAGACATGGCTGTACTTCCCCGCACCGCCGGGCTTGCCGTACTGGAGCCAGTGCATGTGGTTCGAGAGGTCGTACCGGTGCTCGGGCAGGATCTCAAACGAGTCGAGACCGGCGTGGCGGAAGAGGTCGGCAAGCGTGGCCTTCGAGTAGTAGAACTCGTGGGCCGGGGTGAAGTAGAAGGTCCGGAACCCGGGAACGTCGTAGAGCCGGAAGAGGGCGTCGTCCACGTTCGGGACCACGATCACGATCTTCCCGCCGGGTTTCGTTACCCGTTTCACCTCGCGCAGG
>DATKMN010000053.1:0-13370 GCA_035541835.1 Methanoregula sp. | reverse complement strand
TGAACCCCAGGATCCCCAGCTCTGCGATGGATATGAAGACAAACGACCGGCCGATGGCTACCGAGAAGAGGTACCAGAACGCAGTCGAGAGGGCATAGCCCCCGAAGGCAAAGGCAGCGAGGAGGAGGCTCTCCTTCCGGGACCATTTCACGTACGCATAGAGCGAGGCGCACATGCAGGCGGCAGCCGTGACCGCTTCGAAACAGTTGCCATAGAACCGGTAGGAATCGAGGGGGACTATGAATATCATGAGGCCGAAGATCACGGCCAGCAGTGCAATGGCCGCTAAAACAACGCTGATGGTCCGGGGTATCCCGGTCGCCTTTCCGGTCTTTTTTTCGTCCTCCATGAGATCTGGTTGACTATTGGTCAAGCAGGGCAATGAACGTGCTACCCGGATTGGTGACTGGTAAAAGGACGGGTTCTGCACATCCGGCTCATTTCCCGGGATCCATCCCCGTAACCGGGCGGACCACGCGCTCCGGTCCTCCTGCCGGAACGGCGGCACCGGAGGTAAACCGGACGGACCCGTCCGTGGGACATTCGGACGTTTTCCGGTTCACGCTGTTCCGGATACCGTACAGGAAGTACACGGCGAGGCCGATGCAGAGCCAGATCAGGAACATCAGGTGGGCAAGGGAGCCCAGGTGGAGGATGAGGAATGCGCAGGCCCCGATGCAGACCAGCGGGAGTACCGGTACGTACGGGCACCGGAACGGCCGTGACAGTTCCGGCTGCCGGGCCCGGAGGAGGAGCACGCCGAATGCAACGATCGCAAAGGCGACCAGCGTCCCCATGTTGACGAGTTCGGCGACCGTCTCGAGCGGGAAAAAACCGGCGATACAACCGGTCACTGCCCCTATGAAGAGGATCACCTTGGAAGGCGTATGCGTCACGGGATTGAGCTCGGAGAAGAACGAGGGGAGGAGGCCGTCCCGCGCCATGGCAAAGAAGATCCTGCTCTGGCCAAAGAGCATCACGAGCATCACCGAGGTCATGCCGCAGATGGCGCCGACCGAGAGGACCGCTGCCCCCCACGTGATCCCGACCGAGTTGAGCGCAAACGCGATGGGGGCGTTGATGGCATCCGGACCTGCGAGCCGGGCGAAGGGGACGACTCCCGTGAGGATGACCCCGATCACAACGTACAGGACAATGCAGACTACGAGGGAGCCGATGAGGCCGATCGGCAGGTTCTTCTGGGGATTCTCTATCTCCTCGGCCGCGGTGACCACCGCGTCGAACCCGATGAACGCGAAGAAGACGATGGCAGCGCCGGAGAAGACGCCGAACCACCCGGCCGGCGGCATGAAGGGGACCCAGTTGCCCGGATCGACAAACCCGATACTCAGCACGATGAAGAGGAGGATGACAGCGAGCTTGATGGAGACGATGACGGCGTTGGTTCCTGCGCTCCGTTTCGTCCCCTGGACCAGCAGCAGGGTCAGGGCAAGGACGATGAGCACGGCAGGGAGGTTGACGATTCCCCCTTCGATGCCGAACGGGTGGGTGAACGGGGCCGGGAGGAGGATTCCTGCAGACCGGAGGAGTGCCGCACAATACCCGGACCAGCCGATAGCAACCGCAGAGACGGCAAGCCCGTATTCGAGGATCAGGTCCCACCCGATGATCCATGCCCAGATCTCCCCGAGCGCAGTATAGCAGTACGTGTACGCGCTTCCCGCAACCGGGATCATGGTGGAGAACTCGGCGTAACAGAGCGCGGCGAAGAGGCAGACCACGCCGGCGATAATGAAGGAGAGGGGGAGCGCGTTGCCTGCATGGAGCCCCGCGGCAACGCCGGAAAGGACGAAGATCCCGGTCCCGATGATCCCGCCGATGCCGAGCATCACCAGGTCGAGGGGTTTCAGGACGCGCCGGAGGCTCCCCGCGTCCTGCGCGCTCCTGACCAGCGCATTGATCTCCCTCCTCCGGAACATCGAATGTTCCGCGATGGTCCTTCCTGCAACTGGTATCCCGCCCGGACCGCCTGCCGTCCCGGAAAACGGGATGACGGGAGAGGTACCTTTTTCCGGGGTTTTTGCAGAAGAACTCAAAACAATACAGTCTCCCGCGTAAAACCGTATAAAATTCTTCTTGGGTGAAAAAAATTTTTCACCCTTAATGCCGGTTCCTGAAAGAACAGTCCGGGTCCGGAACACCGGAAATCCCTGGAAACGGGACGAATAAAAACTGCAAAATTCTTTTCAGTCATCGCCGTGTTTATCGTGCTCCGGGCCAGACACGTTTTGCGTTGCCGGTTACCGGGACAAAATAAAAGAGGCATAATAACCGCCGATCGGAAAGCCGCACGGGATTCAGGCGCGGGCGATCGACACGGTTCTTTGCCGGGATTAAGAACCAATGGCTTCACTGGCCCTGCTGGATACGATCGTTGTGGTCAACCTCGTGCTGAGCGCGGCGGTTGTCGCGGTGAGCATCTGGGGGTACCGGAAGATCGGGAAACCTACTCCGCTCTTCATCGGGTTTGCGTACACGCTCTTTGCCGCTACGCACTTCTTCCTGCTGACCGGCACTGCGGACAGCTCCGGCCCCCTGTTCATCGCTCTGCGGACGACCGGGTACATTCTTGTCATATTCGGTGTCTTTGCGATCATCCGCGAGATCATTGAACGGAAAAAAGCTGAAGCAGCCCTGCGGGCAAGCGAGGAGCACCTCTCCGCAGTATTCGACCAGGCTGCAGTCGGGATCGCCGAGTTCCTCCCTGACGGCCGTATCACCCGGGCCAACCGGCGGTTCACCGGGATAACCGGTATCTCCGGCCCCGATCTCGCGACGATGACGGTATCCGGGCTGATCGCCACGGGAGAGGAGAGCAGTCACTTTTCCCAGCTCATGTCCGTGCTACGGGGAGAGAACCCGCAGTATTCGGCAGAGATCCCGGTGCCGGTCCGGGGCGGGGGAGAGGCATGGTGCCAGGTATTCATCTCCGCGATCAACGACGCCTCGGGAAACCCGCTCTTCTTCATCCTGGTGCTCGAAGACATAACCGCCCGGAAACTGGCGGAGGACGAACTTGCCCTCCTGAACGAGAACCTCGAACGCCGGGTCGATGAGAGGACCGAAGCGCTGATTCTCTCGAACGAGGCCCTTTCCGGCGAGGTGGCCCAGCGGACACGCGCCGAAGCCGGGCTCACCGCAGCTCTCCACGAGAAGGAGGTCCTCCTGAAGGAGATCCACCACCGGGTGAAAAACAACCTCCAGATCGTGATAAGTCTCCTGTACCTCCAGGCAAAGAAAACGAGCGATCCCGCGTCGTCGGCAGGACTCATGGACAGCCAGGCCCGGGTCAGGTCCATGGCCCTCATCCACGAGAAGCTCTACCGGGCCGGGGATCTTGCTTCCGTCGATTTCGATGGCTACCTCAGCGTCCTCGCGAGCGAGCTCATGGTCTCGTACGGGATCGACCGGCAGCGGGTGGACATCAGGGTGGATGCGAAAAACCTCCCGCTGAGCATCCGGTCCGCGATCCCTCTCGGACTCATCATGAACGAGCTCATCTCGAATTCCCTGAAATACGCTTTCGGGAGTTCCCGGTACGGTGAGATACGGATTACGGGGGCCGAGGAGGACGGGAAGATGGTCATCCGGTTCCGGGACAACGGGTGCGGGATCCCGGGCACGATCGACTGGCGCCACACGGACTCGCTCGGGCTGAACCTGGTACAGATGCTGGTGCGGCAGCTGAAGGGGACGGTCGATCTCCTGCCGGCGAACGGTACGGAGTTTGTCTTCCGGATCCCGGTTACGGACAAACGGTGATTGGACATGGTACAGGCATCGATCATGGTAGTTGAAGACGAGTTCATCGTCGCGGAAGGGTTGAAGACGGCCCTTGCAGGCATGGGATACGCAGTTGCGAAGACCGCGGGCAGCAGCGAGGAAGCCCTTTCCACGGTCGGGGAGTGTGCACCCGATCTGATCCTCATGGATATCGTCCTCGAAGGATCCGATATCGACGGCGTTGAGACGGCGCAGCTGATACGGGCCGGTCATGACATCCCGGTCATATTCGTGACCGCGTACGCGGACGACGAGACGCTCGAGCGGGTCAAGAAGACCGGGCCGTCTGCCTATATCCTCAAGCCCTTCAACGAACGTGAGTTATACTCTGCGATCGAGCTCGCCCTGCACGGGCACCGGGTGGCAGAGGACGAGAAGAGACGCACTGCGATCCTCCACGCTGCCGGGTTTGCGGTGGAGTGGTTTTTGCGGTACCTGAAGGACAGCCGGAGGGCGAGTGAGAACCCCGATCGTCTCTGGAACAAGGGGATCGTCGAGATCCTCGACCAGATCCGGCTTGCGGTGGATGCCCACAGCGTGACGGTATTCGCGCTGAGTCCCGGCCCGGAGGGGACCGGCAGCGCCGCTGTCCGGTTCAGCTCCGCGGGTCTTGGTTCATCAGGTGCGGGAGTGTATGCCGGCACGGGAATGGACGATCTCCGGTTTACGACACCGCTCTGGTGGACGCTCCTTTCCGCCGGGAATGTTATAGCTGGCGAAGTGAGGATGCTTCCGAATGAGGAGAAGACGTATTTTAAGGACCGGGGAATCGCATCGGTCGCCATCCTGCCGGTCGTCAGGGACAGCGGCCTGTGGGGGTGCATCACCTACGCGGACGCTGAAGCCCGCGACTGGACCGATGGCGAGATCGAGGCGCTGATGCTGGTCGGGGATATTGTCGGGGCCATGATCGATTAGCGGCGCCGGGCGGACCGGTACGGGCCGCCTGAGCCGTGCGCCGGGCTTTGCCTGGTCATTTTTCCTGCAGACGAACACGAGGCAGTTTTTCATGGTTCCTGATACGGTGAGCACCCCATCCTTCGCCCCCTTCCGCGATATCCCGGTCGATGCCCTGCGGGGTTTTGCCATCGCGGTCATGGTCGCGGCAAACCTCGTGCCGTCGCTCCTCTTCCCGCCCCCGCCGTTCTGGCTCCGGCTCATATCCTCGGTGGCGGCCCCGCTCTTCATCTTTCTTGCCGGGATGATGGTCGCGCTCTCCTTCGGACGGAAGAGCTACGGCCTTCTCTATTTCCTGAAGCGGGGGGCAATCGTCACAGGTATCGCAGCGGTCCTCGATCTCTTCATCCGTGGCATGGTGCCGTTCATCGATATGGACGTGCTGTACCTCATCGGTGTCTCACTGCCGCTTGCGTACCTGGTGCTCCAGCTCGGCCCGCGTGCCCGGATGGCCGTCATTGCGTTCACCCTGTTCGCGGCCCCCGTTCTCCGGTTCGCGTGGGGGTATGCTGAGTTCCCGGTCCAGATCCCCTTCTTCCCGTTACCGGCTCCCCCGCTGCCGGGCCCGGACGCGATTCTCCGCGGGTGGTTCATCGACGGGTGGTTCCCGCTTTTCCCCTGGCTCGCGGTCTCCCTCCTCGGGGCGCATGCCGGGTCGCTCCGCTGGAAGGAGTGCGGGATCCTCTCCTTTGCACAACCGGCGATACTGCCTGTGGCGGGAACCCTGCTCGCGGCAGGCGCGGCACTCTGGTATCTCTTTCCCGGGCCCCTGTTCACCCGTTACGGCTATATCGAACTCTTCTACCCACCGGTGACAGGTTTCATGCTTTTTGTGACCGGCCTGATCCTTTTCCTCTTCATAGCGGCCGACCTCCTCCCCGTTTCAGGCCGGTGGGCCGGTCCGCTCAGGGCTATGGGCGAATGTTCGCTTGCTATCTATATCCTCCACACCGTGATAATCGAGATTTTCGGGCGGTACTGGAGCCCCGGCTCCCTCCCTGTCTTCGCTGCAGGCTACCTCCTCCTGGTCGGGGGGATGATCCTGGCTGCGTACCTCCTGCGATATCTCCGGGTGCGGGTAAGGACACGTTCGGTGGTTCTTCGCATGGTAATCGGAGGGTGACGTACCTTGGCAGACTGCCGGTCGCACACCATGATCCAGGATCCACGTTTGACCCGTCAGAAGACTTCGGTAAGTTCCGGCAGGACGTTTTCCGGAACGGGTTCCGGCTCCGGGGCTTCCCGGGTAAAAAGAATGATGACGATGGTGACAAGGCAGAGGCAGAATGCGGTCAGGAAGACTGCCTGGTATCCGAGCACGGAGAGTGCGGGTGTCAGGCGGGGGACGAGCGGCGTGCCGTCGCGGGGGATCCCTTCCATGTACATACGGATCGCAAAGATGCTCTGGAAGAGTGCGATGCCAACGACAAGACCGGCATGGCGCACAGTCATCATCACCCCCGATCCGTCACCTACCGCCCCCGTCGGGCAGTGGCCCATGATAAGCCTCCCGTTCGGGCCGAAGAACGCAGCAGTCGATACCCGGGTGATGATCATCCCGGCCACGATGACCAAAACCGCTGTTGACGGGTTGAACGTGCTGAATACCACAAACCCGATCGCCGACATGCCGATCGCAGCCGCCGATACGACCGGGCTGCCATACCGGTCGGCAAGACTGCCCGATACCGGGGCCGCGAGCATGGAAATCAGGGCGGGGATGGTCATGATCATTCCTGCGGTGAACTGGTCGAAGTGCCGGGAACCGGTCAGGTACAGCGGCAGGAGGAAGGTCACGCCGGAGAAGAGCGACGTCACGATGAAACAACTGGCAACCCCCCGGTTGAAGTACGTGTTTTGTATGAGGGCTGTATCGATGAGCGGGTCGTTGCTTTTCCGCTCCCGCGCGACGAAGAGGATTCCCGCAAGCGCTCCGGCAGCGAAGAGGAGGATGAGGACGCTGTCGGGGGTACCCGGGACCTGGTACAGGGAGAATGCAGCGAGGATGCCCGCAACAAAGGTACAGAATAATGCGGACCCGGCGAGATCGAACCGTGTCCGGGACGTCGGGGTGCCCTCTTCCGGAATGACCATGTACCCGAGAAGGATCGCCCCGAGTACGACGGGGAGGTTGAGGTAAAAGATCCAGCGCCAGTGGAAAAAGCCGGAGATTAAGCCGCCAAGCCCCGGCCCGAGGGCGAACCCGAGGGCAGAGAACGCGATGAGGTACCCAAGCGATCGTCCCCGGACCGAAGGGGGGAGGTACCGGGTGATGATCGCAGGGCCGACTGCCGAGATCATTGCCGCCCCGGTTGCCTGGACGACCCTTGAGCCGATGAGGAACCAGATATCGGGGGCGATGCCGCAGAGGGCCGAACCGGCACCGAAGATGAAAAACCCGGTAAGCAGAATCTTCCGGAACCCCCAACGGTCGGCGAATTTCCCCATGACCAGGATGAGGCAGGTCAGGGTGAGGAGGTACGAAATGATGACGAGCGAACCCAGCCCGACCGGGATGTTCCAGTCTTTTATGATGGCGGGGAGCGAGATGTTGACGATGCTCATGTCCAGTGCGCCGAGAAGGGATGCAAAAGAGACCGTGCAGATGATCAGCCGCTGGGCTGTCTTATCCATGGGACTGGCAGGCTGGCGAAACACGGTAGTTGCCGACTCCGTGAAGTACGGTCATCCCGTATCAATAATAAAGGTGTAGAAGATGGCGGTTGTCAGATCAGGACCGGCCGCCAACGTCCGACTGTGAAGTCTGAAAATCCGGTATTGCCGGCTGCACGCCCCTTCCCGGATATCAGGGGATATACTGCCCTTGAGATCCTATCCCAGCAGTTTCTCCATCTTCTTCCGGTCGAACCCTACGATAAACTCATCCCCGATCTGGACGATGGGAGAACTCAGGTGCCCGGTCTTCTCGATCACGTAGTCCCGTGCCCGCTCGTCTGCGGCCATATCAATCTCGACGAACTCGACGTTCCTCGATTTTAAGAACTCCTTCACCGCGCGGCAGCCCGTGCAGGCCGGCGTGGAGAAGACTTTGACCACGGGCGCTTTTCCCCACGTCCTCTCGATGAATGGCTCGCGGCCCGAGAGGACCTTGTACTGGTGGTACCTCCCCGGGTTTTTCCGGTCATAGTCCTGGTGGTACTCTTCCGCGGGATAGAAGTTCACGTACGGCCGGATCATGGTGGTGACCGGCCGCGAAAACTTCCCGGAGGAGTCGAGCTTCTTCTTCGAGGCCTCTGCAAGCTGCTTCTGTTCGTCGTCGTGATAGAAGATGGCGGTCCGGTACTGGGACCCCTTGTCCGCAAACTGGCCCGCAGGGTCCGTGGGATCGATATTTTTCCAGAACGTATCGAGCAGGGCGTCATAGGAGATACGGTCCGGGTCGTACGTAACCTGCACCGATTCGAGATGCCCGGTCGTTCCCGATGAGACCTCCTCGTACGTCGGGTTCGGTTTCTCCCCCCCGGCATACCCGGAGACCACACCGATCACGCCTTCGAGCATCCGGAAAGGCGGCTGCATGCACCAGAAACACCCGCCGGCAAAGGTTGCCAGTCTCAGTCTTTTGCCGGTCTCTGTCTTTTCATCCATGGTCTCTTTTGTTTCCGTCATTTCAAAATCACCCGAATGTGAACGTGTACGCCCGGAGGCCCGGTCCCGGGATATCGAGTTCGAGCGTGTGCCCGCCATAACCGGAACCCTGGACGAGCGTGTAGAGCTGTTCGGCCTGGATTGCGACCGTACTGTTCGTAACGTCGGAACCCGCCCCGCCCGTGATCGGTTTCCCGTCAAGATAGACCCTGACGGCAGTGCTGTTCTGGGCACTCGCGACAAAATAGACGTTTTTCGCGTCATACCGGAACACGATGCTTGCGTTTCCCGTATTCTCCGCATACTGGTCTGTGAAGTTCCATTGTCCTCCCAGGTACAGGGTATCTGGCTGTACCTGTCCGGGCAGGACCAGTGTCTGGGGCCCCGGCACGCCCGGCCGCCCGTTCCCGAGGTACTGGTTCCGGCCCGATCCGAAGTACGTCTCCGGGCTCCCGACCGAAGAGAAGTTCACGGGGATGACGTCTGCCGGAAGGCCGGTCGTGTTGGCGATGGTGATGTTGAGCCCGAGCACATCCGCACGTTCACGGAGAAGCTTCTGGATCTCCTTCTCGGTGGCATCGTAATCGCCCTCGCCGATGTGGCGGTCCACGATGAAACCGTCGATATCGATGAGATAGTCCTCGGGCCAGTACTGGTTCCCGTACGACCCCCAGGTCGCGTAGTTATTGTCGAGCACGACCGGGTACTGGATCCCGAACTTCCGGACCGCGGCCCCGACGTTATTGATGTCGTGCTCGAACTGGAACTCCGGCGTGTGGACCCCGATGATCTCCAGCCCCTGCTCGTGGTACTTCGCGTACCACATATTCAGGTACGGGATCGTCCGCTCGCAGTTGATGCAGCTGTACGTCCAGAAATCCACAAGGATGACCTCTTTCCCTATGAGGCTGCCGATCGTGATATTATCGACATTGATGAACCCCGAGGGCTCCGCGATCTCCTTTGCGTACGGGTATAGCTGCGCCTTTTCCGCGTTGATCGCGCTCCGGTTACCCGGAGTCACCGGGGTCCCGGTAAAGGATTTGTCGGGACTCAGCGGAGCAAGGACGATGATCGCCCCTGCGATGAGGACGAGCGCAATGATGAGGGCTATGGTCCGTGTTTCCATGGTTTTTCAGCTCCCGAGGAGGAACCCGTTGAGGGCGGGCAGGTTGGCGACGAGGGAAAGCGTCTGCGTGAAGATCAGGATCCCAAGGACAATCAGCAGGACCCCGAAGACGATGTTCACATACTGCACGTACCGGGAATACTTCCGGATCCAGCCGGCGGCTTTGGTCGCGAACAGGCCGGTGATGATGAACGGGAGGCCCAGCCCGAAGGAGTACGCAAGGAGGAGCGTGAACGCGGTGCCGGGCATAGTCGCGGCAAAGCCGAGGATCGCCCCGAGGGCCGGCCCGACGCAGGGCGTCCACCCGGCAGCGAACGCCACGCCAAAGAGAAAGGACGTCGCGTGCCGGGATTTGATCCCGGTGACGCTGAACTTGTGCTCCGCCTCGAGCCAGGGGACCCGGATCAGGCCGGTCAGGTAGAGGCCGAAGAAGATGATTATGAGGCCGCCCGCCCGGGAGAGCCAGAGCTGGACGTCGTAGGCCACCGCATTCAGGATCGTGTTCAGGAGGATCCCGAGGATGGAGAAGACCAGGGAGAAACCGGCCACGAAGAGGACGCTTGCCAGGAGGATGTCCCACCGCTTTCCGGCACCTTCGGAGACCGATGTCCCGGCAAGGTATACGAGGAACCCGGGCACAAGCGGCAGGACGCACGGGGCCAGGAACGAGACGATCCCGGCCAGGAACGCTACGATATAGGTCACTTCAGCCACAGCACCGCCCACCGGATCCGTACGAGACGATTATTCCCTTCTCTCCCATGTTCCTGTGTTCCGGATGTCCCTCCCCGCAGGCTGGTCGGTATTACCCGGCCATGGCTGATATTCCAGAAGAAAATGCAGCTCGGGGGCGTTGCCGGTCCTCTTTCCAGCCTCACAACGCCATCCCCGAATATATTATTTTGGGTGAGTGCGGCGCCGCTGGGAAACACCGGGCGGGACCGCTTTCGGGAACTTCCGGGTGTCATATTTCCGGACTGCTGGTTTTTAGAATAAAATCCGGAGACCACGGGCATTCTTGAAAAAAATGTAACCTCCCTTCACGGGTGAGGGTCGGAAGACCCCGGACACCTACGGGTCCGCCATAAATCCGAAACCAGCACGGGAACCCGGAGGAAGGCAAAGCCTGCATTTCAGACCGTATACCTGTACGGGCTTATACCCGGTTTAATCACTTCGTTTTTTTGGCCACCTTTTCACTTCAGAAAAGATACCCCGGGACGCCCGTTTGTCAAAAAAAAGTATGATCTCTCGAAAGCCTCCCAAAAAAAGATTGGATCTCAGCTGCCCCTGACCGTTACGGCGAAATCGCCGTCCCAGTCCAGTGTCAGCTGTGATGTCCCGAGCGCAAAGCCGGAGGGATCTTTTGCGACCACGGTGATGATGACCGGCGTATCGGGGGACTGGGTTTTGCTGGTGAACGACCAGAAGATCTTCTCCCCATGTGTTGTAGCCGGATTCCTGAGCGGGATAACCGTGTAGTCAGGAGGGGCCCACGAAAGGAACTGACCGTAATTCGCGCTCCACTGGTACGTTGCGTCCGTCCGGTTGAATCCGGTGGGGTTCGCCGTGAGGCCGATGCCGACGGTGGAAGACATCAGGGGAGTATAACGCTGGGGCGATGCTGCGATGGAAAGCGACGTCGTCGCCGGTGAAGTTGACGGTTCTGCAGGTGACGGCGCTGCGGGAGTGACGGAAGGGACGGGGGTCGTTGTCTCCGCCGGAGGATTCGTTGCACATCCCGCGGCAAGGATCGCGAGAACGCAGGCAAGGAAGAGTACGGGAACCACGTATCTCATAAGGAGAATAACACAGCAGGGACTGATAAAACAAAGCGAAGAGTGAAAATTATTTTTGAGTCACGTGCCGTTTCCTGCAGGAAACCGGAAGGCGGATCCGGATGTTTTTGTCCCTTCCCGGGGCAGAGCAGTAAAACTGCGCCGGGGCGGGCGTAGTATTTATATAAAATTGAGCAAGAATGGAGGTAAACCGTAAAGAAACGGAACCGGAGTTGGTGAAAATGACAGATCCATCAGGAAATAAGTCGCAGGGTCCCGGAGACGAACAGAGGAGCGGAAGCCGGAGGGGGGGAGCCGGCCTGAAAATAGCCGCCGCGATCATTATCCTCATCGTAATTGTTGCCGCAGTCGCACTCCTCACCCTGAGTGTAACTGTTATGAACGCAACGCCGGGAATATCGATGCCGTTTTCGACCAGGTACGGGGTATCGTTTCCGGAGGGCCAGACGATCACCATCGGGAACGTCCACATCAGCACCCTCGCAAACCAGGGCGTGATCATCTCCGATATCGATGGCGACAAACAGAACATGGCGGTAGGAGACCAGCGGGTCATCTCGGAACGGCGGGCAGTCATCACCACGCTCGGATCGTTTACCCTTATAGACACGCACTTCCAGATCACGCTGACCTATAAAGGTGAGCGGGACAACCGTGCATACTACGATATGAACGTGCAGACCTCCGCTGAGGTTCCGCAGATTCTGCTGAACCATCTCCTGCCGCCTGAGATACAAGCGGTACCCTCGTGAGGTGAATGAGATGAAATGGTCTTTTGTTATTTCAGCTTCCTCTATACTCCTCATCGTCCTTCTTTGCGCCGGGTGTGCAAACTCCCAGCCGGCCCCCGCACAGACCCCGGCCCCGGTGGAGACCCCGGCAACGGCGGTTCCCACAACGGCAGCCCCCTTCCCGAACGCGCTCTCCCTCGGCGAGTACGTCAGTTTCGGGGCCGGGGACATGCAGGGGAACGCGACCGTGGTGAGGTACGCGATCCGGCCGAATTACACCTGGACTTCCCCCTCGTTCAACAGTGCTGCCGAACAGAAATCCGCAACCGGTCCGGGCGGCGTCGTGCAGGGCTATAACACCGAGACGCCAAAGACCGGAGATGAATTCCTCTTCGTTTACCTCAAACTGGTTAATACCGGGAGCATGGCCGTTTATGCACCCTCGCCCTCGCAGTATGTTGTATACGCAAACGGGATCCGGTATAACTACACTTCAGTCCATGGCGCCGACGCAGTCGTTGACGGGGTCGCCGGGGGGCAGTACGATTACCAAATCGGGAAAGGAGGGGTCGGGGGATACATCCAGCCCGGGGCAAGCAATGCGGTGAACGGGTATCTCATCTACGAAGTGCCGGACTCCATCGTCCCGCAGGACACCTATCTTATCGCCGACCTCGATTCCCGGACAGAGGCAGTCTGGAAACTATCGTGAATCCGAAGAGGGCAAAACTTTTTTTGGCAGTTCTGGTTTTAAGGAGTGCCAGCCGCCTCCAATCAAAGGGTTCATCCGTGCCCGCTTCTAAAGTACCAAAAGACGGTGCAGCATGAATAACCGGATGCATAACCTGCCCGGGCGGCTCAGGGTCCCGCCGGGCATATCCATTGACCTGCAGAAGGATTTTGATCCGGGATATACCGGCGGTTTTGTGAAAAAAGACGGGACCGATGCGGCCATAGCAATGGGGATCCAGGTACTCTCCGAGCAGCAGGACAAGCTGTACGCGCAGGACAACTATGCCCTTCTCGTGATCCTCCAGGCGATGGACGCAGCGGGAAAGGACAGCACCATCAAGCACGTGATGTCGGGGGTGAACCCGCAGGGGGTCGAGGTCACCAGTTTCAAGGAGCCGAGCGCAGAAGAGCTCGATCACGATTACCTGTGGCGGAACGCTCGCGCCCTGCCGCGGCGGGGCCGGATCGGGATCTTCAACCGCTCGTATTACGAGGAAGTGCTGGTGGTCAGGGTCCATCCCGAGCTGCTCGAGCATGAGCATATCCCCCCGCACCTCAAGGACAGGGAAATCTGGAACCGGCGGTTTGAGGAGATCAACTGTTTCGAGC
>DATKMN010000052.1:0-2864 GCA_035541835.1 Methanoregula sp. | reverse complement strand
GCTCCATGGAACATCCCTGCCGGGTACTCTGTTTTCTCCTGAATTCGCGGTTCGCACTAAAGCGTCTTTTCTTTTATGGATATGAGCACGGCGAGGAACCGGCCGTGGTCGTCCTTGACCGGCCTGACAGTGACCCGGGCTTTCCGGCATTTCGAGCTGGTAGTCACCACGGCTGTGTGCGATTCGAGGACCGTGCCCGTCATGTTCCGGACCGCCTCGGCCACGGGATCCTTGATCTCTTCGCCGGTCTGATCGTTCACAAACATCAGGACGTCCCGCCAGTGCTTCATCATGATCTGCTTCTCAGGGATGTCGGCAAACCACGCTCCATACGTATTGAAGAAGATGATCCTCCCCCGCTTGTCCGTGAGGATGACGGCTTCCAGCATATCCATCATGGTCTTCGGGTCGCCGGCAGGGTATATGTCCTGGCCTGCCGGCCGGTTTGCATGGTTATAGATGGCGAGATCGACCATCGTCGTGATCTCGATCATGGTGAAGGGCTTGAACACGATCCCGTACGGCCGCGAGTATTTGACACGGTCAAGCTTCTCTTCTTCGGTAATCCCCGTTATAAACAGGATAGGATAATGGAAGAGCTGGAAGATGTACGTTGCTGCGTCCATCCCGTCGAGAGAGCCGGCAAGGCTGATGTCCATGATGATGAGATCGGGAGCAAGTTCTGCAGCTTTTATTACCGCCTCTTCACCGGTCCCGACGATCCCGGCGATTACATACCCTTTCTTCTGCAGCATTGTTGTGACGAGATGGGCGATGATGGGGTCGTCGTCGACAATCAGGATGCGGGGGACGCGGGGCATGGCGAAACTCCGAAGCTCTCCTTCGGATACCAGCTAGTATCAGAACTTGGCCATTTATAGGTTGGGAAAAAAGGGAGGGATCATCCCTCTGCTTCGAACACGCCGAGTTTTGCCTGGTACGTCGCATCCACGAATTCAACGTGGCGCATCTTGGCCTGTTCTCCGTCAATTGCCAGCGGATAACATCCGGTAAGGCAGCCGGTGCAGAGATCTTCCCGGTCCTTGCCGATCGCGTCGATAAGTGCCGCAAGGGAGATATGGTGGAGTGTGGTGGCGGTGATCCTGTGCCGGACCTCCTCCTCTTCACGCCTGCTCGCGATCAGCTCCTCGCGGGTCGGCATATCGACGCCCAGGTAGCAGGGCGCCTTTATTGCAGGCGATCCGATGCGCATGTGGATCTCCCGTGCCCCGGCCTCCCGCATCATCTCGATGATCCGGCGGGATGTGGTTCCCCGCACGATACTGTCGTCGACAAGGACGACCGATTTGTTCCGGAGGTGCCCGGGAATCGGGTTGAGCTTGAGCCGGACCGCTTTCTCCCGTTCCTTCTGTCCGGGCATGATGAATGTGCGGCCGCTGTACCGGTTTTTCATCAGGGACTCGACAAACGGTATCTTCGACTGTTCTGCAAACCCGATAGCGTACGCGGTCCCTGAGTCGGGGACCGAACAGACCGAGTCGGCCCTGACCGGGTCCTCCTCGTAGAGCTGCTGCCCGATCTTCCTGCGCACGTCGTACACGAGCACGCCGTCGATTATGGAATCCGCCCGGGCGAAATAGATATACTCGAAGATGCAATGGGCCCGTTTCCCCGGGATCGCGATGCGCTGGCACCGGATCTCTTCAGGGCTGATCCGGATCAGCTCGCCGGGGTGAACATCGCGGATGAACTTCGCGCTCAGGGCATCCATGGCCACGCTTTCCGAAGCGACCATGTACCCGTTCGCGGTCTTGCCGATACAGAACGGCTTTATCCCGAGCGGGTCGCGGAACGCGTAGATGATCCCGTCCATCATCATCACCACCGAGTACGAACCCCGGATCTTCTGCATACAGGTCCTGACCGCGTCCTCGACGTTTCCCGTCCTGCTGATCTCATCCATCAGGATCTTCGCGATGATCTCGGTATCCGTAGTCGTCGTGAAGATCTGGCCGGCCGCCTCATACGCGGAGCGGAGTTCTGCGGTGTTGACGAGGTTCCCGTTATGGGCGACCGTGATAAAGTGGTCCTGGAACTGGAAATTCAGTGGCTGGACATTCTCGGGGAGGTTTGCCCCGGTCGTGGGGTACCGGACATGGCCGATCCCGGCGTTCCCCCGGAGGTCGGACAAAACAGAAGGAGAAAAGACATCGGCAACGAGCCCCGCCCCCTTGAACTTGTGGAGGTTCGTTCCGTCAAACGTTGAGATCCCGGCGCTCTCCTGCCCGCGGTGCTGGAGGGCGTACAGGGCATAATAGAGCTGGATGGACGCACCGCCAGCATCCAGGATGCCAACGATACCGCACATGATGGGACTCTAATGCGTCGGGGTCTTCGGCCGCTTGGTGTTCCACTTGTGGCTGGTCATCTTGGTGCTCCTGCCAAAGCCGCAGGCGGAGCAGACTTTTTTCTGGGCATGGAACGAGATCTTCCCGCAGCGCCGGCAGGCGATGTGGGTGAACTTGTTCATCTTGCCCATAGAGGGGGTGCCTTTTGACATGTTACTTCACCTTATTGTTCCAGTGACGGAGAGATATAGATCACGTTGTCGCCCCGGACGATGAGCGTGCCCACTTTCTGGACTTTGCCGTTCTCCACATCTTCGGCCTTGTCGAGGACGAGATTCATGTGGACATCGTATCCCTGTAGAATTCCCCGGATCTCTCTCCCTCCTTTGAGGGAGACGATCACGGGTTGCCGGTTCAGCACCAGATCCAAAATATCCAACGGCCGTTTGGTCATAATATTACCCTGTTGTCCCATCGCTCTGGAGTACTACATGTGTGCGAGCAGTTTACTTAAACATACCGTAGTTCCCGATCCGCCAAGAACTTTTCTCCACA
>DATKMN010000051.1:0-10803 GCA_035541835.1 Methanoregula sp. | reverse complement strand
CTCCAAATATGCTACAACTCTAGCTCATTCAATATACGTCTTTTCGTGAGCGTGAACAGGGATTGCGACACTGTTCAATAGATGAAGGGAAATCCGGCCCCTCCCCTTTCGGACCTCTTCACGGTCTTATCGTAATCCCGTTTTACCGACACACGACAGAACGGTCTATCCGGTTTTATTTACCAGTCTCTCTCTCGCAGCCTTCTCGATTGCGGCGATCACGTCCCTGACCGGGATTTCCAGCTCTTGCGCAAAGGTTCGCGCCCTGTCAAATTCCGCTTTGATCAGATAGATCTCTCCGTGAATTTTGCCCACCTTGACGGGAACGCGCTTTTTTTTTCCTGCAATTGCCACATCTATCTCCTCAATGGTCCTTTCTGCAACGAACCTATGGACAGCCGGAGTGCATCGGATCCCGAGGGTTCCCAGTTCGCGGGCCATCATTTCAGCCATTGCCGGGCTGGAATCCGGAGAAGAAATAACCCTGACCAGGAACCCCGGGCGCCCTTTTTTCATGAGGGTCGGAATAGCGCTTGCATCTCTGGCCCCTCCCTTCATGAATGCTGCGAGCGCGTTACCGATAACCTCTCCGGTCATGTCATCGATATTGGTCTCGAGGACATCGACACAGTCATTGGAAAGGGGGGCGATGCTATCAGTTTCCATTAGCATAACCCGAAGAACGTTGGGAACCTCCTCAGGGTTTCGGGTTCCTGCCCCATATCCGGTAGCCAGAATTTTTGCTGGAGTATCCCGTGGCGATCCCAGGGTCGAGAATTCGGCAAGAAGTGCCGCACCAGTGGGGGTGCAAAGTTCTCCGCCCCCGGTCCCGGGAAATGTGGAAAGACCTGCGTCTCTCAGGATTACTACCGTTGCAGGAGCGGGTATGGGGAAGATGCCATGCGATCCGGTCGCCGTCCCGGATCCCAATGCCACCGGGAGGATGGTTATCCCATCAACGGCAAGGGAACAGAGCGCGGTGCAGGCGCCGATCACGTCTGCGATGGAATCATCGGCACCGACTTCATGGAAATGTGCACGATCCCCGTGTACCTCGGTCTCGGCGTCCCTGATACGGGAAAAGACCCTCCCTGCCATTGCAAGAGCCGCTGGCGGGACGTCTCTGGCCGCACCATCGACCTTCTTCATCACATCATCGTACGAACGGTGGGTTGCCGGAGCCCGTGTCTCGACTTTTATTGCCTGTATACCGGCCCGGATCACGGTCGTGAACCCTGGTTCGGCAACCACTGCCCGCATCGCCCGGGCCACAAGTTCCCGGTCTGCGCCGCAATGGAGGAGTGCGCCGGTGACCATATCTCCTGCAGCCCCGTGGAACGGGTCGAAAACCAGAACGCGCATCGACAGTACCTATAAATCCCTGAATATAAGACCTTTAAGATCATGCCTGAAGTGCAACTGAGAGTCGATTCTGCGTATCCTGGCGATCAGGGAGGCGGAAAGGCGCGGCTTGATCCCGAGACGATGCTCGTCCTGAAGATCTCACCGGGCGATCTGGTCGCCATCGAAGGGAAGCGGCGGACGGTGGCAAAAGTCTGGAGGTCCTTAGTCGAGGACTGGAACCAGCGGAAGGTACGGATCGATAATTTTACCCGGCTGAACGCCGGCGTCAGCATCGGTGATACCATCAAGGTAGCCAAAATAGCCGATGAGATCGAAGCAAAAAGGATAGTCCTTGCACCGCCCGAGGATCTGCCGAAAAAGATCCCAATCGCCAACAACCCCCACGTCATCAACGGGTTGATAGACTTTCCGGTCGCGAAGAACGATTCTGTACCCATCATGCTGGGACTCCCCTTCATCCAGCCACAGATCGTTGCATTCAAGGTCATTGATATCGAGCCGGAGGAAGCGGTAATCGTCACCAAGAACACTTCGATAGAATTTTCCGATAAGCCGGCTGCAGGTTTCGAGGGTGTCAGACGCTTCTCATACGAAGACATCGGAGGATTGAAAGACGAGCTCCAGCGCCTCCGGGAAACAATCGAACTTCCGCTCCGCCATCCCGAGCTCTTTCAGAAGCTCGGGATCGAACCCCCCAAGGGGGTCCTCCTCTACGGCCCACCCGGCACCGGAAAGACCCTTATCGCAAAAGCCGTTGCAAGCGAAAGCGGGGCGCACTTCATATCGATCGCCGGGCCCGAGGTCATATCCAAATATTATGGTGAGAGCGAGCAGCGGCTCCGCGAGGTATTCGAAGAGGCCCGGGAGAACGCCCCATCTATCATTTTTATCGACGAACTTGATTCCATCGCCCCCCGTCGCGAAGAAGTTACCGGTGAAGTGGAGCGTCGCGTCGTTGCACAGCTCCTCACCATGATGGACGGCCTCGAAGAGCGCGGGCAGGTCGTCGTCATCGGGGCAACCAACCGTGTAGATGCAATCGATGCAGCGCTCCGCCGCCCGGGCAGGTTTGACCGGGAGATCGAGATCGGAGTCCCGAGCGAACTCGACCGGATCGAGATCCTGAAGATACATTCCCGGGGAATGCCGCTTGCCGAGGATGTCAGTCTCGATACCCTTGCCCAGCAGACCCACGGGTTTGTAGGTGCCGATCTTGCGGCCCTCTCACGTGAAGCCGCGATCCGGGCATTGCGCAGGTACCTCCCCGAGCTTGACCTCGAAAAGGACGAGATAGACCAGGAGACCCTTGATAAGCTCCGGGTCTATTCAAGCGATTTCCGGAGTGCTCAGCGCGACGTTGGCCCGAGTGCGATGCGGGAAGTGATGCTTGAGGTCTCGCACGTGAAATGGGAGAATGTCGGGGGCCTGGACTCGGCAAAGACCGAGGTCCGCGAAGCAGTAGAACTCCCGCTGACCAACCGCCAGAAGTTCGAAGATCTGGGCATCGATCCGCCCCGAGGGATCCTCCTCTACGGTCCTCCCGGGACGGGAAAAACCCTCATCGCCAAAGCGGTGGCGAGCGAAAGCGGGGCAAACTTCATTCCGGTCCGCGGCCCCCAGCTCCTCTCAAAGTGGGTAGGAGAGAGCGAGCGCGCTGTCCGCGAAGTTTTCAGGAAAGCGCGGCAGGTCGCCCCCTCTATCATCTTCTTTGACGAGATCGATGCACTTGCACCGGCTCGGGGAACTTCCCATGACTCGCATGTGATCGACAATGTCCTTAACCAGATCCTCACCGAGATGGACGGTCTCGAAGAACTCAAGGATGTTGTGGTCATGGGCGCCACTAACCGCCCGGATATCGTCGATCCCGCGCTCCTCCGCGCAGGCAGGTTCGACCGGCTCGTGTATATCGGTGAGCCCCTGAAAGCAGATCGGAAGATGATCATCGGCATCCATACCCGGTTTATGCCGGTGGAAGGGTCAGCATTCGAGGAGATTATACGCCTCACTCGTGGGTATAATGAGGATGCTATCGGCGAATTAGTTGAAAAACTTGGCAAGGACCGGACTGTGAGCACGCAGGAGCTGAAGGAGGCCCTTACTCCCGCAGCAGCCGACAGCAACGGGCTCCCTACCGGTCTCCGGCGGAAACGGCTTGTTGAGATGATGATCGAAAAGAACCTCATGTTTTCCGATCCGGGAAGGGAAAAGATCGCAGCCACCCTTGCCGATATGACTGAGGGCTTTGTAGGCTCGGACCTTGAGTCTCTGTGCCGAGAGGCGGGCATGCTCGCGCTTCGCGGGAATGCCAGTTCAGTTACTATGAACCACTTCGAAGAAGCGATCCGAAAGGTCCACCCGACTATGAATGATAACCTGCGCGAGTACTACGGGAAGATCCAACAGCACTTCAAGGGAGGGCTCCCCAAACAGGTCCAGCCCCCCGAGTACCAATAAAAACGTCAGAAACCCGTTCCTATCTTTTTCCGGGCTTTTCAGAGACTACGGGCATCGATCCCTTCAGGAACCATTTTTTGCGAACCTATAAACTGTCAAGGGACGGCCCCCTTCAAAAAGTGATGGATCTGGCGGAAGGTCACTCACAGTACGGATCGCTTGCCCACTCTTCGTAAACCTTTTTCTCCGGCCTGCCGCCACGACGGGGGCGCGAACGCTGGGATGCACGTTCCTCCTCCGTTTCCTCGTCGTCGATCCCCCCGGCTTCGTTGGGTTTCGGGGTGTTTTCGGCCGGCCTCTGGTGGCGCTCGCGGAAATGGTGGTGCCGGTGTCGCTCGTGTTGTCGCGGTGCCTCTTTTGGCTGCTCGTCCGTCATGATATGCTGAATGTATCATTCGGAGGAAGCCTACAAATATCTTACCATGCCCGCAGATATTGGGCCGGCAATGAACACCTAAATATGTCAACGTCTTATTTTGTGATACAACGATCACCGGTGCCTTATGTCCAATGTCACCACCCTCCTCGATGCAAAAAGTGTTCCTGCCGAAAAAACAGCGCTGGTATGCCCGAGCCGGAACGAATCTTACAGCTACGGGAGACTACGCGGGGAGATGAACCGGATCGGTCTTGGCCTTCTCTCACTCGGGATCCGCCGCGGCGACCGGGTCTGCATTTACCTCGACAGCTCTCCGGAGTACCTGATATCCTATTTCGCGATATGGCGTATCGGGGCAGTGGCAGTCCCGACTAACATCGTTTATCGTGGTGAAGAGCTCCTTCACGTCATCAATGATGCCGGGGCCATTGCCGTTATCACGGACGGGGACGGTGCACGCGTGGTTGACGGGATCCGCAGAGCATCACCGGGGCTCTGCCACGTAATCTGCACCGGAAACCGGGGGGGCGGGACTGCTTCATGGGCTGAGTTTCCCGATGCACCCGGTGCGATGCGGGCAAAGAACTGTGCTGCTGATGATCTCTGTCATATACAGTACACAGCAGGAACGACCGGCAGGCCCAAGGGTGCAATGCTTACCCACGGAAACTGGATGACCGCCCTCGATGCCGAACGCGAGGCACTCAGGCTGCGTCCGGTCGACCGGTATCTTGGTATCTATCCAATGGGCCATGTTGGCCTCTCGTGGGGGCTCTCCATCCTCCGGGCCGGAGGGACCTATGTCATGATGGAGCGGTTCGACCCAATCCGCTACGTTGACCTGGCCGATGAGCAGCAGGTATCCATCCTTGCCGGAATGCCCCCGGTTATCCATACCCTCAATGAGGCCCCCCCGGGGACGGAGGAACGTCTCTCCGCTGCCCGGGTCATAATCTCGGGAGGTGGACAGCTCCTGCCTGCGGTATGGGAGGCTTTCGACCGGCGTTACCATATCCCGGTTGCGAACTCGTACGGGCTCTCGGAGACGATCGTGATCGGGTCCGGCACCACAACGCTGCCGGAATACCCGCACCTCACCAAAAACTTCCAAAGTGTCGGGGTCGCAGTCGGATATACCGAGATCAGAATTGTAGATACTGAGGACCCGGAACGGGAGCTACCTCCCGGAGAAACCGGCGAAATCGCTATACGCGGCCCGGCCGTTGCACAGGGATACTGGAATATGCCGGAGGCGACCGCAGCGGTCTTCCGGCCGGACGGCTGGTTCTTGTCCGGGGATATCGGGGACATTGACGAAGCGGGGATCCTCAGCATCACCGACCGCAAGAAGGATATGATCATTATGTCCGGGTGGAAGATCTATCCCACGGAGGTGGAAAACGTGATGATCCGATACCCCGGGGTGGCGGATGTGGCGGTCTTTGGTATTACTGATGAGCGGAAGGGGGAGATCCCGGTCGCGGCGGTCGTAAAAAAGCCGGGGGTAAGCACAAATGGATCCGAACTGGAGGCATATTGCCGGGAGCACCTCGCAGGATATAAGATCCCACGGAAGATTATTTTCGTAGAGGCGCTTCCCCGGGTACACGGCTGGAAACTTCTCAGGAGGGAACTACGGGAAAAGTTCGGCGGATAACGTCCGGAATCGTAAATTCACGTGATATTCTGCGACAAATAGTTGTCACGCACACAAACCTTTTAAGGAACCATTAAATAATATTAGCCGGAGCAACACCCGTGGATACCAGAAGCCGCATCCAGGACATCCCCATCG
The DNA here is from genome assembly GCA_035541835.1 of Methanoregula sp. Taxonomy (GTDB): domain Archaea; phylum Halobacteriota; class Methanomicrobia; order Methanomicrobiales; family Methanospirillaceae; genus Methanoregula. Next base: position 4,807 of record DATKMN010000051.1, on the reverse strand, counting down.
GCGGCGGCGTGAAGAAACGGACAACCGGCATCGTGGGTCTCAACCTGCTGCTCGATGGCGGTTTTTCCCAGGGGAGCGTGATTATGTTGTACGGGACGCCCCTCTCGGGGATCGATCTCGCTGCCCAGCAGTTCTGGAAGGTGGAAGGAGAGGAAGGATCATTCCTGATCAATGACGGGGATGTCGATGTGGGCATGATCGATGTTTCGGAGATGCATCCGGAGATGTACCTGCAGCAGATGATCGGTGGCCGGATCATCGTGGATTCACTCTCTACCATCATCGTCAAGTACGGGATTGATGCAGCTCTCAAATTCATAAAAACCACCCGCGAAGAGATGAAAAAACGCGGGGCAAACCTTGTGTTTCTGGTATACACCGGCATCCATTCCCCGATGGAGATGACCAGGATCATGAAAGCGGCAGACATCGTGATCGAGTTCAAGACCGATGTTCACCAGGCCGAGATCGAGCGGACGCTGGCTGTCCACAAGATAAAGGACGCTGCCGCACCCCAGCGCCTGCTGCCATTCATCATCACCGAAAAGGGGATCGAAGCCTCGACCACATCAAGAGTCGTCTGATTCCCTGTAAATGATCGGTCCGTTTTTGTCCGGACCGATATTCTCTGGTTTTTTTTGATTGCAAAAAACGGACTGCGGGCAGGTCTTCCGGAGCTTTTCTTTTTTGTGCGGCCCGAAATGCGATCTTTTTGTAAATCCCTCAATTTTTCGTGCAAGCGCAAATGTGAGTATAATATCTCAAAATTTTATTTAGAAAGATTCTTATATTGATTGTTCCATCTAAACAAATAGAACCGGAACATTTATTAAAAAATCAAAAGAGTATCTTAGTAAAGAAAATTACAAAGTATAATTTCTTTAAAGGATCCCGGGGCTGTAACGATCTTCCGGTGGCCGTTTCGCGCTTCCGTTTGGATAGAATCGGTTAAAAACACGGTCTCGCGGTTCAGTAAATCTGCAGGTGGACGTTGTCATCGCAAATTCAGGGACTGGTGGATAATCGACGTGATGTTGCAGCCGCGACAGCGGGGAATCCAGAGAGTAGTACCTCCGGGAAGAAACGGCTGACGGGAATTGTCGGCCTCAATCTTCTTCTGGAAGGCGGGTTTCCGGAAGGGACGACGATCATGGTTCACGGGACTGCAGTCTCAGGTCTTGATCTTGCGGCTCTCCAGTTCGTCGCAGCTGGTGCGGAGGACGAGGGGACGTATCTGAGGGCCGAGGATATCATCAACCACGAGAAGGATGACAGCGCTGAGATCAAACCGGAGATGTTCCTGATGCAGATGGCAGGAAGCCGGATAGTTGTGGACTCGGTCACCGCCATCATCGAGCGCTACGGGATTGACGATGCCCTGACTCTTCTCCGCCTGCTCAAGGAGGATGTCCAGAAGACCAGTGCAAACCTGATGTTCCTGGTATTTGCAGGAATTCATACGCCTCTCGAGATGACCAAGCTCATGCGGGAGGCTGATATTGTAATCGAGTTCCGGTGCGACACGCACCAGGCCGAAATCGAGAGGACTCTTGCGGTCCATAAGATCAAGAACGCCGCAGCACCCCAGCGGCTTCTGCCGTTCATTATCACGGATAAGGGAATTGAAGCCTCGACGACGTCGAGAGTGGTGTAATCTTCCGGGCCCTCCTTTCCTGTGGCATTTGACAAGCCGCATGCAGAACACCCGAGATCCCTCTGTTCTGTGGTGGTGCCATGAATGCACGTCCTTGAAACAACAATCGTTATGTGCACCACATTCCCCTACCCTGCTGCACCACACCAAATCTTAGTCTTTCAGCACCGGCCGCAAAAAAAAATTTCAAAAAACAGAACGATCGCGTTTGAAAATTTTCGATCGCGATCACTTTTACTGGTAAAATTCTTCAAACGCGATCACTTTTGCAATTGAAAACAAAAAAAATCTGCACAGGAAACAGAGGTCTTTAAGAGGTAAAGGCATTCCGGATTTCAGTACCAGGTGCGTTTGAAAATTTTCAATCGCGATCACTTTTATTGTTAAAATTTTTCAAACGCGATCACTTTTGAAAATAAAAATTTTCAATCGCGGAAACTTTTACGCATGATCGAAAAAAAAACCGGGTCCGGAACGCGGAAAAAACTGCCTAATCAGATTTGGTCGCTGCACCACTTTTCCGGAAGACGGAATTGTTTCTGCACCAGATGCTCGCATAGTGTGATGCACTTCAGTTCGGAAAAGCCAGAAGCGGGTCGCAAAAAGATCGGGAATCGGCGTTCTCCCGGAGTCTGATGGTAAGGCAGATGATCTCCAACCGACCTACAGCGCGATCCTGACTTCCCGTGCGGCCTGCACCATGTTCTTCAGCTTGGCAAACGCCGATTCCCGGGTCCGCATCCGCATTCCGCAGTCCGGGTCGATCAAGAGGATCTTCGGGTCGAAATATTCCACGCCCTTCTCGATCCGCTTCCGGATCTCGGCCACGGTTTCGACCTCGTCCGTGGTATTGTCGACGCACCCGTACCCGAGCATTCTTCCCGTGAGGTCCCGGCGGGAGAGGATGTCGAGGTTTGCCTGGTTTTTTGAGAACTCGAAGTCGAGCACGTTGACGTTGTACTTCAGGATCTCGTCAATCACATTTGCAATGTTCCCGCAGACATGCATGCAGGTCGGGACCGTAACGGAGGAGGCTATCATCTCCACCGTTTCTTTCCCTACTGCAAGGTCAGCGATCCCGGTCGAGAGAATCGGTTCATCTATCTGGAGAAGGGTGACCCCCGCAGACTCGAGGCTCCTGGCTTCAGCCGCAAGGGCACCGGCGAGATCCATCGCAAGCTCCTCCCGGTTCCTGTACATAGGTGTGCTGATATGAAGACCGTGGGCAAGTGTGGTCGGGCCGGTTATGATCCCCTTGACCTTGGGGAATTTTGAGATGGCATATTTCGTATCGGAGACGGTGATCGGCCCCGACGCCGGCTGGACCTTGCCGATAACGTCCTGCCCTTTGATGCCCGGGAGTTTCGACACAAACGCCTGGATCATGTCACCCCGCACCTGCCCGTCGGAGATAATATCGATGCCGGCCGCGATCTGATCGGCAACTGCGGTTTCCACTGCCGGTTTGAGCGGGTCGAAGAGGCCCCGGAGGCCCCCCCCCTTAGTGACGGGGTAACTACCCACAACGGTCGTCGCGAGGACCTTGTTGATGAAATATGCCTTTGCCATGGATATCTCAGGGATTCCTTACGTACCGGTTAACCCGGCCGATAAAATAGTATGTGGTCAGGGAACCAGCCGGTGCATGTCGCGGGGGAAGAGGACAGCCTCCCGGACATTCCCGAGTCCGAGCATCGTCATGACGAGGCGCTCGGCCCCAAGCCCCCAACCTGCGTGGGGGGGCATACCATACCGGAAAGGCCTGAGGTAGAACTCGAAGCTCTCCGGGTCAAGGCCTTTGTTCCGGATCTGCGTGACAAGCTGATGGTAGCGGTGAACCCTTTGGGCCCCGCTCGAGAGCTCCATGCGTGGGTGCATCAGGTCGAAGGCCTTGCAGATTGCTGGATCATCCTCGTAGGGCATGGCATAATATGGTCGTATCGCAGTGGGCCAGTCGACAATGAAATAGTGGCTTCCCATTTCCTCCCCGATCGCTCGTTCGGCGGCGGACCCGATGTCGTCCCCGTACTTGATCGGCTCGTCGATCTTCTTCTTTGCAATCTCGATCGCTTCGCTGTAGGGCAGCCGGGGGAACGGGGATTCCGGCACCACAAAGGTATCGATCTCAAGGTTTGCAATCTGGTCGCTGCAGCACCGGTTAACGGTATCATACGCCCTGACAACGACCTCTTCAAGGATGCGCATCACGTCTTTGTGGTCTGCAAAAGAGACCTCAATGTCAATAGAGGTCGCCTCGTTCAGGTGTTTGGTGGTATTGTGCTCCTCGGCCCGAAAGATCGGGCCTATCTCATAAACCCTGTCGAACCCCCCGGCCATCATCATCTGTTTGTAGAGCTGAGGGCTCTGGTTGAGGAACGCCTCTTTGTCGAAATAGGCGATTGGGAAGAGTTCCGTTCCTCCTTCCGTTGCGGCAGCCACGATCTTTGGGGTTGTGATGTTGATAAAGCCTTTTTCGTGAAAATAGGTGTTGATGGCGTGGATGGCTGCGCTGCGGACCTGGAAGACCGCGCTCACCCGGGGCCTTCGGGCGTCGAGAAAACGGGCGTCCAGGCGGGTGTCGAGATCTGCCGGAACTTTTTCAACGACATCGAGCGGGAGCGGGGATTCTGCGGTATTGACGATCTCGAAGCTGTCCGGGACGAGCTCCCTGCCCCCGGGAGCCTTCTCCATTGCCTTGACGGTTCCGGCGATATGGACAACAGACTCGCGGGAAACCTGTTTAATCGCTGTGAGAACCGATTCCGTTGCTTTTTTCTTGGGGATGGTAACCTGGATTATCCCGGTCCTGTCACGGATCAGGAAGAAGGCGAGACCGCCGAGATCCCTGACTTCATGGACCCAGCCGAAGATCTCGGCGGTGCCGGTATCCGGGCCGATCTGCTGTATTGGGATGCGCATGGTAAAATCCTATAGATGTGGGGCGCGCCGGATTATGGACTTTATGGGACGGATATACCAGACTTTCGGAAGTTTGATAATAACATGTCAGTTTGCAATGGCCCTTAAAAAAAGTTCCCGGGTTATGCTGCCGCCCGGGTTTACATCGGGCCTCCGGTTACAGCGATCCCTTCATAAACCCGGGATGTCATAGACCCGGCATCATGACAAAACCAGTACCGGATTCCCTTACGG
>DATKMN010000050.1:0-12771 GCA_035541835.1 Methanoregula sp. | reverse complement strand
GGCGAAGGTCCCGGCGGGAGAACTCGGGAGCCGCATGCGGCGTTTCCGCGCCCGGATGGACACCGCGAACCCCGGGTGGGAGATCGCGGTGATACTCTCCAAGATCAACCTCTTCTATTTCACCGGAACGATGCAGGACGGAATGCTCCTCATCCCCTGCGACGGCGACCCGGTCCTCTGGGTGAGGCGCAGCTTCGAGCGTGCAGTCGATGAATCGAAATTTCCGGAGATCCGGCAGATGCGGAGCTACCGGGACGCGGCCGCAACAATGGCGAAGATCCCAAAGACCGTATGGCTCGAGACCGAGCACGTCCCGCTCGCTGCGTACGGGCGGCTGCAGAAACATTTCCCCTTCACGACTGTCCGGGACGTCGATGCCGAAGTGCTCCGCATACGGGCGGTCAAGAGCAGCTATGAGATCGGGCTTATGGAAGAGGCCGGCGAGATCCACCGCCGCGTTCTCGAGGACCTCACACCGGACATCCTCCGGGAGGGGATGAGCGAAGCTGAGTTCTCAAGCGATCTCTATTCGCTGATGATGCAGGAGGGGCACCACGGGATCGTCCGGTTCGGCATGTCCGAGGCGGAGATCGTGCTCGGGCTCATCGGCTTTGGGGAGAGCTCGATCTACCCTACTTTCCTCGACAGCCCCGGCGGGAATGCAGGTCTTTCCCCTGCGGTGCCACTGCTCGGCAGCAGGGACCGGAAACTTGCACCGGGGGACCTCATCTTCTGCGATATCGGATGCGGGTATCACGGGTACCATACCGACAAGACCATGACGTACGTCTTCCGGGGAAGCCTTCCGGAAGAAGCGGTCGCGATCCACCGGCAGTGCGTCAGGATCCAGGACGCCATCGTGCCCCTCCTCAGGCCCGGGGGGATTCCGTCGGAGATCTACCGTACGATCACATCCGGCCTCAGACCGGACTTTCTCGAGAACTTCATGGGATACGGGAACCGGAAAGTCCAGTTCCTCGGCCACGGGATCGGCCTCGAGATCGCGGAAAATCCGGTCATCGCGAAGGGTTTCGACGAGCCGCTCGAAGAAGGGATGGTCATCGCGCTCGAACCAAAGAAAGGGATAAAGGGGATTGGCATGGTCGGCACCGAGAACACCTTCGTGGTCACCAAAAACGGTGGCCGGTCCATCACCGGGAACCATCCCGGGCTGATGCCGGTCGGGTGAGGATTTCGTTACATCTAACAAGTTAAAATCTCCGATAATTCGATGGGGGTTGAGACCTCCATACCCCCAAATTATGATGGTCGCCCGCCGCCAGCGAAGCCCGATAGACTTCTCGAATCAGCCCTCGCTAACGCGACGACTGAATCCCCGACGGGGCGCAGTCCAGGATTTCTTTCTGAAATCTTCGAAGATTAAATTGAGAATCTTCTCAGGCGACCAAAGTCGCCTTCTCCAGCGACTTTGTCGCTCCCCGCGGCGGCCTCATTCACCTTCAATATGAAAACGGTAATTTGCCCCGCCGTGCCTCGAAGAACCTTCAGTTCTTCTGGATTTCGTGGATCTCCGAACCACTCAACTATCGAAGACTAACATCTTCTCCAGTCAATCCTCGCTGATGCGACGATTGACTCCTCAGAGAGGCCCTGAGGCGGGGAACCTTCGTAATTCAGCAAAACCTTCTTCCCTACCTTTTTGAGAGCGACGAAAAAGAAAATGTCTTTTTCCCTAATTTTCTTTCGGATTTTTCTCCCCTCTCAGCTTTCCCCGCTTCAGCGAGAAGAAGATGCCGGCGATACTGAGCAGGGCAAAGAGGGTGAACCCTGCCCTCATCGCCATCATCAGCTGCCCGTGCACGAGAGGCGTTATCTCGACCCTGCCGACGTAAATCGCGATGATCATGGTCGCGATGCCCATCGAGAGCATCTGCCCGACCAACCGCATGGTGCCGAGCGTACCGGATGCGATCCCGAGGTACCTTTTTTCCACGGAACTCATGATCGCGTTGGTGTTGGGGGAAGAGAAGAGGGCAAACCCGAAACCGAGAAGCGCAAGGGTGGCGATGAGGACGATGATGCCGGAATCCTCGGAAAGCATCGAGAGGATGAAGAGTCCGGCAGCGAGGATCGCCATACCCGCTGACGCGATTGTCCCGGGTTCGATCCTGTCGGAGAGCCGGCCGGCCCAGGAAGAGAAGACCGCCTGCATCACCGGCTGGACGACGAGGATAGTACCGGCGGCGCTGGCCGGAAACCCCCGGACGTACTGGAGGTAGAGGCTGAGGAAAAACGCAATCGAGAAGGTCGATGCATAATTGATGAGCGCTGCGAACCCCGAGAAGGCAAAGACGTGGTTTCCGGTGAAGAGGTCCATGGAGAGGAGCGGATAGCCGATCCGGAGCTCGCGGGCGATGAAGACAAGGAGCATAACCGTTCCTGCGAGAAGAAGGATAAACCCCTCCCGGTCCGGGACGAGGGAAAAGCCGTACATCACACAGACAAGGGTAAGCCCGTACTGGATTGCACCCCCGAGATCATACCGTTCGCCCCGGGATTCCGCCCACTCGCCTTTGAGGAAGAGGAGGATCAGCACGATTGCACCGATGCCGACCGGGACATTGACGAGGAAGATGCTCCTCCAGCCAAGGTGAGTGGTCAGAAAACCGCCGATGAACGGCCCGAGCGAGAGGCCGAGATAGACAGCGGTTGTATAGATCCCGAGCGCCTTCCCCCGCTCCGAGACCGGGGTGACTTCCGTGAGGATGGCGACCGAGGTCCCGAAGATGAGGGCTGCTCCGCCACCCTGCATGATCCGGAGGAGGATCACCATCAGCGTCGACATCGAGAAGACCATGAGAAACGAGGAGATGATGAAGAGCGAGAGGCCGGCAAGAAAGACCTTTTTGCGGCCATAGATATCCGCGACTCTCCCGAACGGGACGAGAAAGACGCCGGCGGCAAGGAGATATGCTGTCGAGACCCAGGTGAGTGCGACTGCGTCCATGGAGAACTCCGAGCCTATCGCCGGAAGGGCGATGGTCACGGCTGAGAGATCGAACGGTGTGAGAAAACCGGCAAGGACGGCGATAAAGAGTGCGACGGTCGCAAGCCCGGGAGTTTTCATGGTGGCACACTCTGGTTGTCGGGATCGGATATTAAGCCAACGGGGAGGTGGAAAATGCGGGAAAAAGACAGGGATTTTCAGGACCGGCTTTTTGCACGCGCAGGCACGGGGGGCCGGAAAGGGAACAGACCCCGGCCCGGCCGGCCAGGAAGAGCCGGAGGCGGCCGGGGGACTTATCCGGCTGCTGCCTGCTGGAGGAAGATGCGGCCCTTCGAGGTGAGCCGGAGCGCCATGCCGCCACCCGGGGTCTCTTCGACCAGGTACCGTTCGGCAAGGAGGTTACGGATACCGGACCGGACAAGCCGTTCGGTGTGGAAAGCGTGCAGCCGTTCCACGACGCGTCGCGGGGGACAGCCCTGGTTCTGCAGGATTTCCTGCAGGATATCGACATGGAGGGGTTCCGGTATGAAGATCTTAGGGGTTTCGTACACGATTGCCTGCATTGATCGTTTCCTTGGTGAATTGCGCCGGCCTGAGGGGGCCGGAGCTGGCCCGGCATTTCCTGTAGCCTGCTTCAGCGGTCCTCGTCACCGGTATCCGGTCCCGGTTGTTTTTTTAAGACAATCGGGACACTCTTTCGCCCGGGTTTAGCGGACCGGATGAATCACCTGCGGAATACATAGTGCTCAAGAATAAAAAATTTTCGGCGCCCGGAGGCTAAGAATATCTCGCGGCAGTGCTGGAATGCCAAAAGAAGCCCTTACCGGAGGTTATGGATCCGCTTGGCCCGGAGACGCCGGGGGTCTGTTCTGAAGGAAGATTACCGGAACGATCCTTTCCGCCTTTTTACCCAGAAGATCCGGGAGTGCTCCTCGCGTTCCATCTCATCTCTCCGGAGCACGATCGCATCCCTGGTTGCGTAGAGATCCGGGATGACACGGAACTCGAGGGCATTGACCCGCCGCTTCAGCCGCTGGATCTCCGCACTCAGGATCCGGGCGGCAGCGAGGAGTTCTGCGTGCCGGACGATCGTTTCGGTGAGTCCTTCGTACGCCTCGGCGGCCTCGTCGATCACCGATGACGTGCCGATAAGCCCGTACCCCCGGTCCGAAAGCTCTTTTCTTATCCCGTTTGCGGTAAAGACCGGCAACTGCATCCCCATGACATTGCGGGACCCTGCCCGGATTTCCGGTGATTCCTCCACCGAGATGGAGACGATGACGATGCCAAGCGATCCCTCCATCATCTTGGCGATGGAAAGTGTCTCCCGGGCTCCCCGGAGGAGGCCCCCGAGGTCCTGCTCCGAGCGCCGGATGCGCTGTGCGATCGTGATCAGTTCGAGGATCAGGACGTCCCGCTTGAGCTTGAGGAGCCGGTGGCCGTTCTCGGCTATCTGGATCTTTCTCCTGACTGCCTGGAGGCCGGCGCGGGTTGTCTGGATATCGCCCTGCATCATATCACAACATACTGTGCTATTTTCTCCGGATCGATCCCGTCCCCGATCCCCCGGACTATAGCCCGGATATTGAAGACCTCGAACTTCTTCCGCTCGAGGTACAGGATCACCGGCAGGACCGAGAAGGGATTGCGTTTCGAAAGCCCGGCCATCCGGTTGAGCCGGACCCGGGCGACGGCCATTTCCATCTCGTGGAGCGGCCGTTTCCGTCCGACCCACCGGTCGGCGATATAGTCCTCCGCTTCCCCGGCCGAAATGTCCGGGCCGGCCAGGGAGCGGTACGCTTCCACGAGCAGCGGGTGGAGCCGGAAGGTGCGGAACGCGGATACAAACCCGTCGTGGTCCCCGATGAGGGAGAGGGCGCTGAGTTCTTCCACCGTTATATTCCCTCCCGCAATCATCTGCCCTGCGGGATCTTTCGGAGCGGAGCCGGCCCGGAGCCTGAGGAGGTTCCTGAAGTTGGCAAGGTCGATCTCAAGACGAAGGGAATCGAGAAAGATTTCGCCGCCGGGGATGCCGCTCCCGCAGTTCCGGATAAGGTCGGTATAGTATTGCTGCCAGAGCCGGTTCTCGAGTCCTGCAAAGAGGCAGGGCCTGTTGATGTTCCTGCACTCGCGTTCAATGACGGGGTGCAGCCGCCAGTTCTTCAGCTCCGCAACGATGTCATCGAACGACCCGGTGCCCAGGAGGACCTCAAGGGCTGCTGAATCGAGGTCCCCGGCCGGGACGAGGATCTCGCGGATCCGGTCCGCCGGGAGCCCGCGCCGCTTCCCCCTCAGCACAATCATCACGTTGACAATGTCCCAGCGGTGGAGGTACCAGTCGGTGAGCGTCTTCAAGTGGCCCGTGGTGAGCCCGCGGACATCGGCGCAGGCTGCGGCCAGGTTCGCCGCGAGGGCGATCTCGATACGGTCGATATCCGGCCGGGATCCCGGGAAGATGTGGATCTCCCGCGCATACCCGTGCTCGCCGATGAACCGGGCGATCTGGGGGATGCCCATACGGATCATGCGGAGGTAATCCTCACGGGGAATGAGCTGGTGTGCACGGATCCTGAGGCGCGTGCACGTGTAGATCGTGCCCGAAGGGTTGGGTGCCGCAGTATTGACCCAGTTGCCCCTGCCGCTCCGTAACCCCATGGCACCGCGGTGGTTCAAGGCGCACACCCCGGAGAAACGTCAGGTATCACAAGAGGAATACAGACCGGATTTGCTTATTAAGTGTTCTGCGGCGGCTCTTTTTCCGGCACCTTTAAAAAAATAATAATCCGCTCCGCTCGTTTCCCTAGTCCAGCCACCGCGTAACCGTCTCGACCGGGGGCCGGGTCGAAGGCGGGAGCTCTTCCTGTGCATACCCGACCGCACACCCCATCAGCTCCCACTCGCCCGGCGGTATGCCGAGGATCGCGCAGAATTCAGGGTTCTCCCCCATGCGGGAAGTGATGGAGACGATCTGGAACCCGAGACCGAGCGCGGTCGCCTTGAGCCACATGTTCTCCATGCAGTGGGCGAGCGACTGGAGCTCGACAGGCGGGAAGCCCTTCCGCTCGGCTGCAACGAGGTAGTACGGGGCAGTCCCGACTCCCGGTACCCTCCCCATCTTACGGATGGCGGCCAGGCGCTGGACAAACCCGACCGCCCGCTGCCGGAGGACTGGGCTTTTTTCCATTTCACGCTCAAGCTCGTCAGACATCTTTTTCACCTCGGTAAAAATGAGCGGGGCGGCTTTCTGCATGCCTGCCGAACCGATCGGGAAGACAAAAAACCGGCGGAAATAGTCGTCAGCTTTCCCGACAGCCGCGGCAGCATACGGGGCAAGGAGCCCGGCATAGATGATCCGGTTGACCGCATCCACCGGCGGCGCTTCGGGCCTGAATACCCGGTACGAGCGGCGTCCGGCCAGGACCTCGTCGAGGTACATGTTCTTCTGTTCGAATGGTTCGGTGCACATGATAACCGGGAGGGAATTGGTCGGGTATTTGTTAAAACATTGCGGCATGGTGCCGCCGGTTTGTGAGAAGAAGAAAAACCAATTTAGCGAACCGAAGACCGGTATGCGCCCGGGGGAACGGCGATCTCGAACCGGGCCCCGGAGCCCGGAGTCCCGGTCTCCCGGATTGCGATATGGGTTATATCGAGGATCTCCCGGCTGAGGTACAGGCCGAGCCCGGTGTTGGTCCCGTACCCGCGGCTGAAGATCTTTTCTTTGATGTCCGCGGGAATCCCTTTCCCGTCGTCCTCAATGACGATCAGGAGCCCCCCGGCGGATTCGCGGACGGACAGGGAGATCTTCGAGAAATCCCCGGCGTGGCGTGTCGCGTTCTCGAAGAGGTTGTAGAAGACCCTCCCGAAGAGAGGATCGGCGTAGATCTCGTACCGGAAGGGGTCCTTCGGGACCGAGAAGAGCCCGGCATCGAAATGCCCCATTGCTTCGGAAAGGATCGCCTGGAGCGAGAGCCAGCGGGGGGAGGCGGCTCCTATGTCGTCGTAGAGCTTGGTGAACTGGATCTGCCGGTTGATGGTATCGAGTATCTTCTCCTGCCGGCTCAGGTATTCCTGTACCGCGGGTTCGCTCACCATCGGCTTCATGAACCCGTTATACCCGATTGCCACGGTGAGGAGGTTTGCGATATCGTGCCGGGTGATCTGCGTGAGGAAGTGGAGTTTCCGGTTTACCTGGCTGATGGCCTCTGCGGCCTTCTTCCGGTCGGTCACATCGTGAGCGACGATGCTGATCACCGGGGGCGTCCCTTCCGTTGAGATCATGCTCGATGCGAGTTCGACATCCCGGTAGCTCGAATCGCTGCACCGGATCCTCGCCTCCCCGGAAAACCCTTCGCGGCTGCAGATCCGGTCGGCGATGGGGGCCATAGGATCCGCGGGATCGATGATGATCTCGGGAAGCAGGAGTGTCGGGAGGACCTCGGGGCCGTACCCGAGGAGCCCGATGAAGGACGGGTTTGCCTCTGCTATCCTCCGGCTCTCCCCGTTCACCATGAAGATGTACTCGGCCGCCTTGTCCACCACCGCGTGATACCTGCGCTCGCTCTCCTTGAGCTTCCGGTCGAGGGCGTGGCGGTGGATCGCCATATCGATGGTGGCGAGGAGCTCCCGGTCCATGAATGGCTTGACGATGTACCCGTAGGGGGCTGTCTCCTTGGCCCTCGCGAGCCGGTGGTCGTCGACATATGCAGTGAGGTAGATGACCGGGATCTCGAACCGCTCCTGGATGAGCCGGGTAGTTTCGATCCCGTCAATCTCTCCCATGAGTTCTATGTCCATGAGTACGAGGTCCGGGTGTTTCTCTGCGATCTGCTCGAGGGCATCTTCGCCAAATGCAACAGGGTCGGCTACGATGTACCCGGATTTTGTAAGCATCTCCTGCATACGGAGTGCAATTACGCCGTCGTCCTCAACGATCAGTATGGATTGTCCAGTCATCCTCTCCCTCTGTCCCGCCAGACGCCCGGGTGCCGGGCGCACGGTCTGTCGCCCCCTTTTCGGTTATTCGCGCCGGCTGCATGGAGTCGTCACGCGGCCATGGCCGGAAGTAAGCAGCAATCGTATTGCCCGTTGAATAATAATTGTTTGCATAGATTTTTACCGTGCCGGGCGGAAGGGTGCTGAATGCCCCGTTTTTCCCGGCGGTGCTTGCGAAAATACGTTCGGGTTGCCGGTGACCAGGTGGTATCCGGCAGGTACCGGGCTTTTTGGATCTGCCCGGAGGCGATTGCCCGAAGTTCCTGAGCAAAAGATCAGCCCGCCTTTTTCACGAAGGTACCGGCCCCGTATTCCCGGAACGCCTCCCGGAGTTCTTCCTGCGTGTTCATGACGATCGGCCCTCTCCATGCGACCGGTTCGCGGAACTTACGGCCGGAGAAGAGGAGGAACCTGAACCCTCCGCCTGATGCCCGGGCAGTGACACGGTCCCCGTCAGAGAAGAGCACCATGTCACGGTTACGGACCGGTTCGGGTCGACCGGGCCCGAACGTCCCCTCCCCGCCGATGCTGTATGCCGCTGCCGTATATCCCGGGCGTACCGGATGGGTATATGCCGCCCCGGGACCGAGCGAGATATCGAGATATTCCGGATCGGCGACAATGTTCTCGACCGGCCCGCGGATCCCTCCGGCCGAACCGCAGATGACCCGGATCTCCGTCCCCTCCTGCGGTCGCGCGACCGGGACAGAACGGTGTTTCACTTCCTGGTACCGGGGGTCCATCATCTTCTCCCCTCTGGGGAGGTTTACCCAGAGCTGGAACCCTCCCATCCTTCCGCCAACGGGTTTTGGCATCTCCTGGTGGATGATGCCTGATCCCGCGGTCATCCACTGGATGTCGCCGGCTCCGACCGTGCCGGCATTGCCCATGCTGTCCCCGTGTTCGACCTTTCCCTCGAGCATGTACGTAACCGTCTCGATCCCCCGGTGGGGGTGCCAGGGAAAACCGGCAAGGTAGTCCTCCGGCCGGGTACCGGCCCGGAAATCGTCGAGCATCAGGAAGGGATCGAAGAGGGGTACCTCCTCGTACCCGAAGGCGCGGTGAAGCCGGACGCCGGCGCCCTCGATGGTCTGGTAAGCGGCGAAGACCCGTTCGACCGTTCGTTCTTCGGCCATGCCGGGCTTTGTTGCACCGGCACTGGATTAAGGTTGTGCCGGCCGGGATACCTTTCCTTCCGGAAAGCCCAACTTGTCGTTCCTGCGCGATCCTTTAAGTATCGCGCACGAAAATCACCGGTACCACCATGAAGCTGAAAGAGGCGCTGGCCGGGACGGTGCCGGAAGAGTCACTCCGGCGGCTCTCCAACCACTTCGATGTAATCGGCAATGTCGCCGTCCTCTCGCTCCCGCCCGCACTGGATCCGTATAAAAAAACGATCGCTGCAGCGGTTATGGCAGGACGGAGGAATATCTACACGGTCCTCAACAAGGTGACGATGGTGTCGGGGGATGCCCGGACTGCCCGCTACGAGGTCCTCGCAGGCGGGACGACGGTCACCATCCATACCGAGTTCGGGTTCCGGTACCGGCTCGACGTTACAAAAGCGTTTTTCAGCACCGCCATGGCATATGAGCGGATGCGGGTGATCGACCAGGTCGAACCCGGGGAACGGGTGCTCGTACCGTTCTGTGGTATCGGGCCGTTTGCGATCCCGGCTGCTGCAAAGGGCGCCCCGGTTACCGGTATCGAGAAGAATGTGGATGCATTCTTCTGGCTCAACGAGAATATCGCGCTCAACCACGTCCGGCCCGCGTTCACCGCAATCCTCGGGGACGCGTTCGATACCCCGCGCATCGCGGGATCTTCCTTCGACCGGATCATCATCCCGACCCCCTATGGAATGGACGCGATCCTCCCGGTCCTTTCGCCATTTCTTGCGCCGGGCGGGATGATCCATTTCTACACCTTCAAAAACCGCCGGCAGGTGCCCGGGATCATTGATGCTTTTGCCCACGACGGGTTTTCGGTCACCTATTACCGGTCATGCGGGAACGTTGCGCCGGGGATAAGCCGGTGGGTCTTCGACATCGAAGCCGAAACCGGATAACGGATGTCCCGCGAACGGAGTTTTTGGCCGGGTAGACATACACCTGCGGCACCTGGAGTGAACGGCTCCGGCAGCCCGGGTTTATTATTCCGGAGAATCAATGGGGTAAAGGATCGATCATGTACGAAACCCTCTTCGCCGTCCTCATGGTGATCGCCCTTGGCCTTATGGCCGGCTCCGCTCTCGGCCTGATCATCGGTTTTCTTGCCGGAACGCAAGATGAGGAATGGTCTGCGATGGACCGGCGGGGAAAGGCGGTCAATGCGGCTCTTGTCGCGATCTGCAGCCTCGCGGCCATCATGGTCCTTGCGTGGTACAGTCTGTTGCGCTGAGAAACAGGAAAACGCCGCGGTGGCGTTCCGGGGGAGTTCCTCTCGTTACCGGGTTTTGTGCCCCCCGGGTAATGGGAGGGGTCACACGTACCGTTCCTGAAAAGAATACGGAGGAAAACCCGGGTTCACGCCGGCCGGAACATGCCCGGTGGAATCCGGATCTCGAACCGGGCCCCGCGCCCGGGGACGCCGCTTTCCCGGATCCCGATGCCGGTAACGGAAAGGATCTCACGGGCGAAGTAGAGGCCGAGGCCGGTGTTTTTCCCTGCTCCCCGGTTGAAGATCCGCTCTTTCTGCTCCGGGGGGATCCCGGCCCCGTCGTCCTCGAATACCAGTACAAGGTCTGCGCCACTGTTCTCGGTGTGTACGCGGACCGCTCCTGCCTTCCCGGCGTGCTGGATGACGTTCTCGGCGAGATTTGAGAAGACCCGGCTGAGCAGGGGGTCTGCCTTCACCAGAACACCGGTGGTCTCGTTTGCAAATCCGATCTTTGCGGGGGAAAGCAGAGGGACTGCTGCCTTTTCGACGACTGCACGGAGGTCCTGCCACACGGGTGGGCCCGCCGCGATCTTTTCAAACTCTTTCGAAAATTTCAGGAGGCGGGAGATGTCGGAGACGGCACGCTCCATGATGGTGATATACTCGGCGACGCGCTCTCCCGGGTTCTCGAGGCGCATCAGCTGGGTATACCCGCTGACGATTGTGAGCTTGTTGTTGATGTCGTGGCGGGTGGCCGACGAGATCGATGCCAGTTTTTTGTTGGCGATCCGTGCCGATTCAACGGTCTCCCGCAGGGAATCGTCGGCATCTTTCCTCCGCGCCGCAGAAAGGACCATCTGCCGGAGTTCTGCCATCAGCGCTGTCGGATCGCCGCAGGAATGGAGGCAGAAATCAGCACCGGTTTCCAGGGCCTGTGCGGCAAGCCCACCGCTGTCCCCGTGGAAAACGACGATAAACGGGACCGCACTGCCGCTGTTCCGGAGTTTTATGAGAAGATCGATCCCGCCCATTCCGGTGGACAGGCCGGCGATAACTGCATCATACTGCTTTGCCGAAAGGATCCCGAGCGCTTCTGCGACTGATCCCGCCGGATCGACCGATATATCCCCGCTGCGTCCGAGAGCCTGTTTCCATTCCTCCAGGATCGCGGGATCGTTATCGACGCAGAGTACGGAGATCATGGGTTGTCACCGGATGTGGTAGTAAATTATCGAGACTGATGTTATATATATCCTACAGGATTGAATCGCATTTCCCGGATACCCGGGAACAGGCATTCCGGTCCGGCCTTAACTGCTTCGGCCTGACCGGAAGGTGGGAATGGCCCGGTTACACCGACCTGATGCTCTTGGATGAGCACGAAGGGCAGAGGGGGCGGTTGCCGCCATCCCAGGTAAACTCCTCCCCGCACTCGTTGCAGCAGCACTCGGGGCAGTCGGGATCAAGAATGAAAATCGCGAAGGGCTCATCAGCTGTATTCATGATCCGGAACTCCCGTGCCGGAAAGATGGCGGCGGTCAGGCCGATAAACATTCCGAATTGATTCCGGTCATGCATGTCTGGCGGGCGGGAGGGTTGTCAGGGGTTCCTGAATATTTCGTACACCGCTGAGAAATCCTTCTGTGCGATCCCGCGGGAGCCCGCAAGCGCGAAGATCTCCTTGACGGTGCTGCCCGTAAAGAGGGGCCGGTTGAGCGTCCTGCAGAGGTCCTGGAGGTAGTGGAGGTCCTTGTAGATGAGGGCTGACGAGAACTGGGTGGGGAACACCCCCCGGACAAGGTTCTCCTTCTTCGCATTGAGGATCATCGAATTTCCGGCACCGGAAAGGAGGATATCCACGGCCTGTGCCCTTCCGATCCCCGACGCCTCCGCCAGTGCGACGGCCTCGGCGCCCGTTGCCATGAACGAACCAAGGACGAGGTTGTTGATGAGTTTCATCTTCGTGGCAAGGCCGGGCTCACCGAGGTACCAGGTGACCCTGCCGATCTTATCGAGGAGAGGTTTCACGCGGCCGAACGCCGCTTGGTCCCCGCTCACCAGTACGGTGAGCGCACCCTGGGAGGCGGGCACGACACTGCCGAGGACCGGGCACTCGAGGTACGTGCAGCCGCGCTCCTCCGCGAGCCGGTAAAAACCCGTTACCTCCGCAAAATGGTTGGTTGTGGTATCGACAATGATCTTTCCCTGGCAGTTTCCTGCAAGCAGGCCGCAGGGGCCGGTGAGCACATCCCTCACAGCACCGCTGTCGAAGAGGTTGAGGATCACGATTTCTGTTCCGTCCACCAGTTCCCGCGGGCTGCCTGCCACGGGCACCCCCATCCCCTCGCCCTTCGCCCGGGTCCGGTTCCAGACCGTGAGTTCGATCTGTTCTGCGATGAGATGCTGCGCTATCGTCTTCCCGAGATGCC
>DATKMN010000049.1:0-25254 GCA_035541835.1 Methanoregula sp. | reverse complement strand
CGTCGGGGGGTGTATTGTCACAGAACGGAGCCGGAGTCACGAACGCGTTATGCGACCGGACGGACTGCCCATACTACGGGAAATGGTGGCGTCCCTTTACCGGATGGTAACACAAACCCGCTCTTTTTCTCCCCGGTTCCTTTTTCATCGTCGTGTCTTTTTACGGCGACTTCCTGGTGATCGCCCGCTCGCGCAGGACAGGTTTAGTCCATACAAAAAAGATTAAAGGATTTTGCTGCCGGCTTTCGGGCCCGGCTGGCACTCGAAGACCTCGGTGATCTTCATGATAATCAGGGAACGTGCAGGCATGGCGGGGTTCTGTGCGTTGATCTTTGCTTTCATTGCATCGAAGTCCTTGCCGCTTGTCTTGACCGAGGCCTCGCCCTTGATCTGGAAGCAGCCCTTGATCTCCGGACCCCAGATGTAGAGCGCGATCTTCGGGTTTGCCATGAGGTTCTCAAGCGACTTGTGCATGAAGTTGTCCGTGATCCAGATCGTATCGTCGCTGACAAGTTCGACAACCCCGATGGGGACCACGTTTGGTGTCCCGTCTTTTGACGCGGTCGCAACCGGGAAGATCTTCATTTTGCCAAACGCTTCCTTCATTTCTGCAGTGAGTTTTGCCATAGTTCCTTCACCACGAATGATTTTTTGGTCTGGAGGATTACAGTCCTGCCCGCTCGACAATCACATCGGCGACAGCCTTTGCGCTCTTGAACGGGAAGTCCGAGCCCTTCAGGAGTTTTCCTGCCTCACCGGCGGTCATCTTCAGGTCTCCCACCTGGCATGTTGTGTCCGCACCGTCGGGAAACGCTGCGATAAGATCCTTCGGGGTCTTGACCGGGAATTTTGCCCCTTTGAGTGCTCCCGTGATCTGTGCATGGATTTGTTCTCGTGCGGACATGGTCTCGCAGCTTATCATTTCCGAGATTTCTCCGGCAGCCTTTGCGATCGAGCAGTCGGCATTGTGGGTTCCGCACCCGAAACACGCGCCCTTGATTGACTTGAGCGATTCTTCAGCCTTTGCCTTGGATACTTCTTTTCCGGTGTGTTTCCATGTTGGCATTTTTTTCACCGATCACTTGTCGGGTTGTTACAAATATATACTTGAGCGTCATTAAAATATACAAGTGGGTTCTGATACAGAATAATGACCCTCACGTTCATCTGGGCACATTCTGAAATACAGGAAGGAGAATCATGGGAGCGGCACTGGGCACATTAACGGAGATCCGTGAACTCAGGACGGAGATCACCGGGCTCCGTACGGATCTGAAGCGGTTTATCGAGCGGGCAAACCAGCAGCACATCGATGGCGTGCTCGTGGACCTGAAGAAAAATTACGCGAACCTTTTTGCGAACCACCAGGTAGAGACAGCAAAGGCCGATCTCGCCGCCCACATGGTGGACAACTGCGCCATGCGGGAGAAATGTTACGGGGTATTCATGGAATTTTTACAGAACACCTCGCGGCACATAAAGGACGGCCATGTATCGGAGGAGATTATTGCGTCCTACCGTGAGCAGATGAAGACCATGCGGAGCACAGGAAAGACTGAACGGTGCGACACCTGTTTTCTCGAAGTCCACCGGCTCTTCGAGAAACAGATCGACCTGATGCAGTCGCTGGGGATCTACCAGAATGCCGCGGACCATCCGGGAGCTTGTGCGGAGATTGCCGATGAGTTTGTCGTGAAGGATCTCCTTGAGCCCCTTGCAAATATCCAGCGGTTCCAGATCCTCAAATCCCTCTCGGTCCAGACCCGGACCTTCTCCGATGTCTCGCAGATGACCGGCCTTAAGGGAGGTAACCTCCTCTTCCATGTCCGGAAGCTCACCGATGCGGGAATGATACTCCAGCGCCACGAGCGGGGGGACTACATCATCACGGATAAAGGGTACAGGACGCTGATGGCAATCTCGGAACTGAGCCGGCAGCTGCATCCGGCGTGAACCGGGAAAGAAATTGTTTTTTTTGCCCCCCGGGGTAGTTCCTCCTGGTCCCGGCACGCGTGATTTTCGCGTGCGGGCCTCTGACCCAAAAATCCAGAGGTCTGCAGTCCCCTCTTCCCCAAATCTGCTAAAAACCGGGCGTTAGCTAAAGAAAATTCACTAAAAAAACGAAAAAATCCCCGCCGCCGTCACTTCGTTTCGGCTGGCCGCCAGGTCCCCTCCGGCACGACAATCTCGAACCGGGCCCCTTTCCCCGGCTTCCCGTTCTCGCTGATGGAGATGCCGGTGATGGAGAGGATCTCCCGGGAGAGGAACAGGCCGAGGCCGGTATTTTTCCCGTACCCCTGGCGGAAGATCTTCCCTTTCTCGTGCGACGGGATACCGGTCCCGTTGTCCTCCCAGACGATCACCAGGCCGCCACCGGGTTTTTTTGCGGCAGTCACCCGGATCCGGGTCGCGTGCCCCCCGTGCCGGACGGTGTTGTCGATCAGGTTGGAGAAGACCCGGGGCAGGATGGGGTCCCCGTACACGAAAAACTCAGGCAGGTCGGCCTCGAGCGTCAGCTCCGGGGGGAGCTCGAGCCGGGAGACGAGGTGCCCGAAGTCCTGCCAGACCGGGTCTGCGCTCCCGAGGTCCTCGTAGATCCGCGTAAACTCGATGTGCTCGCCCATGGAACGGGCAATCGATTCCATTCTTTCCAGGAACGCGGTCGCGGACGGGTCGGCCGGCCGCATCTTCACCAGGTCCAGGTATCCCGAAAACGCGTGGATCTTGTTCCTCAGGTCGTGGCGGGTGATCCGGCTGAGCATGCCGAGTTTCCGGTTGGTCTCCCGCAGGACCTGCTCGGTCCTCTTCTGGGTCCGCATGTCCCGGACCACCGCAAGGACCGCCGGGCTGCCTTCGAGGTTGATGAGGCTGTTGCTCACTTCCACCGGGATCCGTTTCCCGTCCTTTCTCCGGTGTTCCGTCTGGAAAAGACCGGTCCCCGCGGAGAAGAGCTGGCGCTGGATCGCGGGGATCCGGGCCGCCTGTTCGGGGACATCGAGGTCGTCGATGCTCATTTCGAGCATCTCGTCCCGGCTGTACCCGAGCATCCGGCAGAGCTTCTCGTTCACCTCGATGATCCTGCCGGGGCTGGTCTCGGTGACCTCGTGGATGAGGATCCCGTCGGATGCGTGCTGCAGGATCTGGCGGTACCGTTTCTCGCTCTCCTTCAAGGCAGCCTCTGCCCCTTTCCGGCTGCTGATGTCCCGGAACAGTACCAGGATCGCATGCTTCTTGCGGTACACGGTCGGCGTCGCAATGACCTCGACGTCGATGGTCGTACCGTCGAGGCGGCGGAACCGCTCTTCCACGGGCGGCACGACCGTGCCTGAAGATTCGGTCATGGCCCGGATCCGGTCCCGGACAATTTTTTCCGATTCCGCATCCACGAAGTCCATGACCGGTTTTCCCGTGATGTCGCCGGGGGAGGGGGCCGCGAGGAGGTGGGCAGCCTCGTCATTGGCAAACACGATCGCCCCGTCCCGGTGGATGATCGCGGCATCGAACGACCGCTCGAGGAGCCGGCGGAAACTGAGCTCGGTCTCGTGCAGGGCTTCCCCGGCTTCCTTGGACGCGGTGATGTCCTCGTACGTCCCGAGGACCCCGGTGATCGTCCCCGCGGTATCGCGCAGGGGGATCTTGCTCGTACGCAGCCAGATCCGCCCCCCGTCCGGGGTGGTCTGGGGCTCCTCGTAGCCGATCTTCGGGATGCCGGTCGCGATCACGCGCCGGTCATCGGCACGGTAAATGTCCGCCTGCTCCTTCCAGCCCATATCGAAATCGGTCCTGCCCGCGAGATCGGCAGGGGACGAGAATCCTGCGTCGCGGGCGAAGGGTTCGTTGCACCCAATGTACCGGAGCTCGCGGTCCTTCCAGAATACCCGGACCGGGACGGTGTCGAGGACCTGGGAGAGCATCTGCTGCGACTCCGAGGTCCGCTTCTGGAGGCCGACCATCTCGTCGTACTGCCCGCGGAGTTCCTCGTCCTGCGCGGCGATCTTCATCCCTGCTTTCAGGAGCCGGTCCTGGTTGTGTTTCAGGTCGTCGTACTGCTCCCGCAGCTCTTCCTCGCTCGCGGTGATCTGCTCGTACGCGGCCCGGAGCTCGTCTTCCGCCCGCCGCCGCTCGGTATTGTCGATGAACGTTTCGAGCAGGCGTTCACGGCCGTCGATCACCACCCGGGTCACGTACTTGACAATGGGGACGTGCCGCCCGTCGGCCGTGACCAGTTCCTTCTCCGAGTTATCCACCTGCCGGCCGAGATCGGTGATCGGGCAGCTCCCCCTGTTCGTGGGACAGATAAACCGGTGGCAGACTTTTCCCAGGATCTCTTCCCTGCTTACCCCGATCATCGCAGCGGCTGCGGGGTTCACATCGACAATGGCGTGGCTCTCCGCATCGATGACCAGGATACCTGCCTTCACCGAAGAAAAGATCGAGTCCAGGTAGTCCCGGTTCCGTGCCAGGGTCGCTTCGGTCGCTTTCTGGGCGGTGATGTCGCGGATCGATTCGATGGCACCGGCGATCTTCCCGTCCTTGTTGTAGAGCGGCGACGCCTTGCAGAGGAAGACCTTGTGCTCCCCCCGCACTTCCGCAGCGGTCTCCGCGACCAGGACGTTCCCTTCCCGTTTCAGGATCGCGTAGTCCCCGCCCCCGGCCGCTTCATCGCTTTCGGAGATGAAGTCGATGAGGAGATTCCGGCGCGTCCCGTAAAACGCGACGGCGTAGTCGTGGTCGCCCTTCCCGAGCACCGCGGACGCTGGGGTCTGTGTCATCTCCTCGATGGCCCGGTTCCAGGCAATGACCCTGCCGCCGGAATCGATCGCAAACGTGGCATCGGGGAGGAAGTTGATGATGTCGGCGAGGCGCTGCTCGGAGTCCCGGAGGGCGCCCTGCGCCTGCCTCCTCTCGATGGCTATCCTGAGCTTGTGCGAGAGCTCGGTGAACTGGGCGAGCGGGTCGCCCCCCTTCTGGAGGTAGAAGTCGGCACCGTTGTTGATCGCATCGATGATGACCTCCTCCCGTCCCCGCCCGGTGAAGAGGATGAAGGGGAGGTCCTGGGACCGCAAGCGGACCTCTTTTAAGAATGCGATCCCGTCCATAACCGGCATCTGGTAATCGGCCAGGACCGCATCGTACGGCCGCACGTCCAGCTGCGCCAGCGCATCCGGGGCAGAGGCGGTGAGGTCGACGCTGAACTGCCCGCCCTGCTCAAGGAATAATTTGCCGATCTCCAGGAGGCCCGGCTCGTCATCGACATACAGGACGCGGTACATAGGGTCAATCGTCAATTGGTCGTTATTGTTCCGGCAGCCTATTATATCTTCGGATTTTTGGCACCGTGGCGCAAAAACCACCGTTTCCGATGGTAAAAACCCGTGCCGGGGCAAAAACCGGGGCTTTTTTTGCGCCCGGCCGGGCAGGCCCCGGAAGGTTTTATGCGGATAAGGGAGAACACCGGTTGAAATGACAGACCGCGGCCGCAACCAGGAAATCGATCTCAGGACCATCGCGTGGCACGCGATGGAGAAATACGGGTTTACCCCGCGGTTCCCGCCCGGCGTCACTGACGCGGTCAATGCGATGCAGGAACGGACGTTTCCCACCGTGCCGCCGGAGATGCGGGACCTCCGGATGCTCCTGTGGTCCTCGATCGACAACCACGATTCGCAGGACCTCGACCAGCTGGAGTACTGCGAGCGGGCGCCCGACGGCACGATCCTCGTCCAGGTCGCGATAGCCGATGTGGACGCCTATGTCCGGAGCCATTCGCCCGCGGACGAGTACGCCGCGCACAACGGCTCGACGATCTATACCGGGGTCATCACCTTCCCCATGCTCCCCGAGCGGCTCTCGTACGGGATCACCTCGCTCCTGCCGGGGAAGGACCGGATGGCAGTCGTCATCGCGTTCCTGGTCGGGCACGACGGGGACTTCTCCCCCCGGGGGGTCTACCGGGCGCTGGTCCGGAACAAGGCAAAGCTGGTGTACGAGGAGGTGGGCGGGTGGCTCGAAGGGACCGGGCCCATGCCAAAGGGCGTGGCGGATGTCCCGGGCCTCGAGGAGCAGCTGCGCCTCCAGGACGAGGCCACCCGGCTCCTGCGGAAGTACCGCAGGGAGCAGGGCGCGCTCGAGTTCGAGACCATCGAGCCCGAGGTGGTGATGGAGGACGGCAGGGCAACGGGCCTTGTCGCCCTCGTCCCGAACCCGGCCCGGGCCCTCATCGAGGAGTTCATGGTCGCGGCAAACGGGACGACCGTCGCCTTCCTCGGTTCCTCCGGTGTGCCGATGATCCAGCGGGTCGTGCGGACGCCGAGGAACTGGGCCGGCATCGTCCTTGTCGCCTCGGCCCACGGCGTTACGCTGCCGGAGGAGCCGGACGCAAAGGCGCTTGCAAAATTCCTCCTCCGGGAAAAAGCGTCTGACCCCCTCCACTTCCCCGACCTCTCCCTTGCCGTGATAAAACTGCTCGGCGCAGGCGAGTACGCGATGCTCGGGCCGGGGGCCGAACCGGAAGGCCACTTCGCCCTCGCGGTCATCGACTACACCCACGCCACGGCCCCGAACCGGCGCTACGTGGACGTGATCAACCAGCGGCAGGTGAAGGCGATCCTCGCGGGACAGCCCGGGCCGTACTCCCCCGAAAAGCTCGCCGACCATGCGTTGTGGCTCACCGACCGGGAGAAGGCCAGCAAGAAGGTCAAGCGGTCCATGCGGAAGTCCGTCGCCGCGGTGCTCCTCGGGGACAGCATCGGGAAGTCCTTCAATGCGCTCGTCACCGGCACCTCCGAGAAGGGGACGTACGTCCGGCTCCTCGAACCTCCCGCAGAGGGCCGGGTCATGAAAGGCGAGCGGGGGCTCCTCGTGGGCCAGAAGGTGCGGGTCCGGCTGATAAAGACCGACCCGTGGAACGGGTTCATCGATTTCGAGTGCACCAGCCGCGAGAGGATGGCGTGACGCCGGGGCCATTCCGGAGCCGGAGCCCCGGTATATTTTAATAAATCCCGGCCGAACAGAACCCTGATGATGATTCCGGGAGTCGTTCCATGACGATGGCCGTAAACGTGGCGATCGGCCTCGTCCAGCTCGTCGCTGCCATCCTGTTTTCGGTGGTTGCCCTGTATGCGGGGATGTTCACCTTCAGTTCACTGACCGGCGGGTTCGATGCCCCCGGCGAACTGAAAAAGGGGAACATCGCTGTCGGCATCCTGGTAGCGTCGGTTTTTATCGGCATATCCCTTGCCGTCGATGCCGGTGTCCGGGGGATCCTGACCGGGCTCTCCCTCGTCGCCGCAGACGGCGTGCTGGACGCCGCTGATCTCGTCCCCGTCAGTGCATCGGTCGCCGAGCTGGCCCTGAGCATTCTCCTTGCCATCGGTTCGGTGTACGGCGTGATGTACGGCCTCGCACGCTTCCACCCCTCGCTCGACGCGCTCCGGGAACTCAAAGCCGGCAATATCGCGATGG
Organism: Methanoregula sp.; assembly: GCA_035541835.1. Taxonomy (GTDB): domain Archaea; phylum Halobacteriota; class Methanomicrobia; order Methanomicrobiales; family Methanospirillaceae; genus Methanoregula. Next base: position 17,790 of record DATKMN010000049.1, on the reverse strand, counting down.
CGCTTGTCTTCGGGAGTATCATCGTTCTGGTATGCACGATCGTCCATTACGGTGTCGACGGCATCATCCGGATGGTCTTCTGACCCGCCGGAGGGCAGGTACCCTGAGGGGGGCTCCGGGACCGGACCGGCTGCCGATCGTTTACGGCAGCTGCGCCTCCGGGCCGGCGGCATCCTGAAATAGGATAACCGTCCCTTACCCGCATATGCCCAAAGTAAGAGTCCGCCCGGCCGAGCTTGCGAAGATCCACCGGTCCCGGCCCCTCAACGAATACGGCCCCTGCTCGTTCGAGAACTGCATGTGCCACGAATTCGAAGACGACCCGGCATCGGGGTCACTCTGCGCAAACTGCCACCACGAACGCCAGTACCACATGCACCCCTGGCACACGTGAAGAGATGGAAAAAGAGAACTAAAAAACGGCTGCAGGGGGAGTCCGCCGGTAACGGTCCGAAGCCGGACGCGACGTCCGGGCGCAGGCACGGTCTCTCCGGCAATGCCGCTCTGCATTTTTTACCAATACCACACGGTATCGAACTTTTGATACCGGCCCCCGGCCAACCGGCCCGGGGCGAAGCGCCGTAAGGGCCGTTACAACAGGCTCCCTCCCGCGGTGGCGGGAAGGGTGGGCTGGAAAAAGATTAGTTTTCCCTGGTTCTTCGGACGAAGAATACCACTGCCAGCAGGCCGGCGATCACTGCTGCCGGGAGTACTGCTGAGGGGAACTCCGGGACCGGGACGGGCCCGGCCTGCATGTTCCCGAAGTTGATGGCGGGGGCAGGGGAGTCGGCGGAGACCGTGACCGTGGTGGTCCCGTCCGCAGGCGTCGTCGCTACCCAGCCGGGCAGTATCACTTCGCTGAGCGTGTACGTCCCGTCCGGGAGGATGATCGAGCCGGCTGCGTGGCTGTTGACGAAGAAATAGGAGCCGTCGGTAAGTGTCTGTACGAGCCCGAACGGGGCGCCGCCCAGGCTTGAGACGGCGATCGTCCATCCGGAGAGCACCGGTTCGAGCGCGTCCCAGATCCCGTTCCCGTTCAGGTCGTCAAATACCGTGCCGGTGATGACGTGGACCGGGTTCACCGCGTCGATGTTCCCGAAGTCGCAGCTCGCATCCGGCTTGTCGGCAGAAAGCGTAAGCGTGCAGGACCCGGATTTCGGGGTCGTCGGGACCCAGCAGTCGGAGCCTGGCACCTCGCTGACCGTGTACGTCCCGGGACCGGGGATGTCGAAGCGGTAGAAGCCGTTTGCATCGGTCAGCGTGGTCGCGATCGTGGCGCCGCTGCTGTCCGCGAGGATGACCGTCCAGCCGGAGAACCCCGTCTCGGCCGGGTCCCGGTTGCAGTTCCCGTTCGGGTCGCTGTACACCGTACCGCTGATGGTGAACGGACCGGCTTGTGGTGCAGCCAGCGCTGCACCGGTGCAGAGGATAAGGATAAGTGCGGCAAGTCCCAGCGTCTGCAAACCACGGAGTCTGCGCACAGGTTCAGATGACGTCATAGAGGCCCCCAACTGGAGATGACTGCCTGCACCGTGTGCGGGGCAGTCCATAGCCCCAATGGTACGGGAGAGATGCTTTAAGGCAATGCAATGCAGGAGTGCAAAGCATATTCTGTACTTTTTATTGTTTTTGTTTTCTTTTTTATCCGGTACATATTTCCGGACCGGCAAAAAAAACCGCACGCCGGGCATCTCCGGGCTCCGGGCTGCCGTGCACCGGTGTGGGGCAAACCCGTTTATTCCGCCGGAAATGCCGGCGGGCCCGCCCGGAACCCGGCGCGCCGGCACCGGACCGGCGGTACGGGGAGGTCACCGGCCGGCGTCAGGGGAGAGCCGGGCCCGCGAAAAAGTTCGTTCCCGGGGAACCGATTGACGTCCCGTCCCACCTGTTCAGGCACCGGGCACGAGGCGGGGGAGGTCGGCAGCGACCGTGCTGTTCTTCCGGATCCCGAAGTTTTCGACAAGGACGTTCAGGACGCCGGGCGAGACGAACGCCGGGAGCCGGGGGCCGAGGGTGATGTCCTTCACCCCGAGATGCAGCAGGGCGAGGAGCACCAGCACCGCCTTCTGTTCGTACCATGCGATGTTGTAGGAGACGGGGAGCTCGTTGATCCCGACACCGAAGGCGCCTGCAAGCGCCTGCGCGATCACGACGAGCGAGTAGCAGTCGTTGCACTGGCCGGCATCGATGACCCGGGGGATGCCGCCGATTGTCCCGAGGTCGAGCCCGTTGTACCGGTACTTCGCGCAGCCCGCGGTCAGGATGACTGTGTCCTTTGGCAGGGCTTGTGCAAACTCCGTATAATAGTCCCGCCCGGAATGCCTCCCGTCGCACCCCGCCATGACCACGAAGCGCCTGATGTCGCCTTTCTTTACCGCATCGACGACGGTGCCGGCGATCGCAAGGACTGCGCCGCGGGCACAGCCTGTGATGAGCTCCCGGCCGGGCGTGCCCGGCTGCTGCGGGGGCCGGCAGGTCTTTGCGAGCCGGACCAGCTCCGAGAAGTCCTTTTTTCCGTCGATCATAGCGCCGATGTGCTTCACGCCGGGATACCCGGCCGGCCCGGTGGTGAAGATCCGGTTTTTATAGGTATCCCCGGGCGGGACGATGCAGTTCGTGGTGACGAGCACCGGCCCGTTGAACGCCTCGAACTCTTCCTTCTGGTGCCACCACGACGAGCCGTAGTTTGCCACGAGGTTTTGGTATTTCCTGAACGCGGGATAGGCGTGTGCAGGCAGCATCTCCCCGTGGGTATAAACATCGACCCCGCTGCCTTCCGTCTGCCGGAGGAGCTGGTCGAGGTCCTTCAAATCGTGGCCGGTGACCAGGATCCCCGGCTGTTTTCCGGCAGTTGTTTTGACTGTCGTGATCTCCGGGCTGCCGTACGTCTCCGTGTTTGCCTTGTCGAGAAGGGCGAGCGTGGCAACGCCGATCCCCCCGCACTCGAGCACGAGGCCGGTCATCTCGTCGGCCGGAAGGTCGTGGAGGGTAGAAGCGAGCCCTTTCTGGATGAACGCGGTTACGTTCTCGTCGGTGTACCCGAGCACGGCGGCGTGGTGGTAGTACGCCGCTACCCCCTTGAGGCCGAAGAGGAGCAGGGCCCGGAGCGAGGTGACGTCGTCGTTTTTGTTCGCCTGCGCCGCGATCTCCCGGGCCTTTGCCGCGATATCCTCAGAATTTTCCGGCGTCCAGGTGCAGGCATCCGGCTCGGCTGCTGCACTCTTCGGGAGCGCGTCGCGGATCGCAACCGCCTGTGCGATCAGGCCGCGGAACCGCTGGTCGTCAAAGTTGACATTGGTCAGCGTGGCAAAGAGGGAGCCGGCGATAAACAGGCCGGCATCCTTGTCGTCCTGCCCGGACCGTGCCGCGGCGAGGTTGCGCTCGGCAATTCCCCGGGTCAGGTAGATCAGGACGTCCATCAGCCCCGCGGTACCCTCGTCCTTGCCGCATACGCCCTTCACGGTACAGCCGTTTCCTTTCGCTGCCTCTTCGCACTGGTAACAGAACATGGTCAGACACTCTCTTGTATAGTTTTGATACACGGTTTCTTTTGTATACCAGATTATAAATACCGGAGAGTTTCAGAAACAATACCATGGACGAACGGTGCACCGTCAACCAGACCGTCAGGTACCTCACGAAAAAGTGGACGCTCCTGATCATCCTGGAACTGTACAAGGGAGTGGACCATACCCGCCGGTTCTCGGAGCTTAAGGATGCGCTGGGAGATATCACCCAGAAGATCCTCTCGGAACGCCTCCGGGAACTCGAGGAGGAGGGCATCGTCAGAAAGACCGTGGATGCCACGTCATTTCCCATAAAGAGCGAGTACACGCTGACCGAGTGCGGGCTTGGGATCGTGGACGTGATCCGCGGGATCAAGATGTGGGCGCTTCAGTGGAAGATCGACAATATTCCCTGCAGGGAGCAGGACTGCAAAGCCTGCGTGCTGTAAGGCTCGTGCTGCCCGGGCAGAACAACCGATGATATTTTCATCGCGTCCCGGAACAGTGAACCGGGTGCCCCGGCCCGGCCGGCCCGCCGCCAGTCGCATTTTTCAGATGGTCCCCAGGAGCCGTCATCAGGGCCCCGCGGGTTCGTGCAGGAGGAACTCCCTGAGCGCCACGGCATTGTTGTGCTCTTCGTCGTGCGCGGCATAGAGGAAGGTCACGACCGCATGCCCGGCAATAATTTCCCGCAGCTGCCGGAGGACATCGGGCCGTGCCCGGAGTTCGGCGAAATACCGGGAGCAGAACTCCTCCCATTTCTCCGGGTCGTGCCCGAACCACTTACGGAGCCCGTCGCTCGCCCCCGCCTCCTTCAGCCACAGGTCGAGGCCCGCCCGCTCTTTTGAGACCCCCCGCGGCCAGAGCCGTTCGACAAGAATGCGGTACCCGTCGCCCGGGGCAGCGGGCCCGTACACGCGTTTTAAGAGAATTGTCAACAGGATCACGGTCCGGTTGGGCATGGGGGCGTTCCGGGGATAAAAGGGTATGGGCGGAAACGGGCATCCGGAACGGCAGGGAAGTGCGGCCAGGAAATCCGCGAACGGGCAGGCCCGCTTTGATACCCAAAAAATCCCGGTTCCGGAAGACGGCGATTTTCCGCGACCGGCATTATCCCGGGACGATAACTGCGAAAAATCCCGTTGTTATCGCCATATTTAATCCGCCCCATATCCATGATCGGTTATGAACTCAAGGTCCGCCATCGTGTTCGCATTCCCGTGTCTTGCCGTGCTGTGCATCCTCCTTGCCGGGTGCACATCCGCGCCCGGGACCCCGGGGAGTCCCGGGACTCCACAAGCCCCGTCCGTGGGGGCGACCCCCCCGCCGGCCACCTCCGGGAACGGGACCGGCAGTGCGGTCACGGGGAGCGAAGCGTCCGTGGTCTCAGCGAACAACCGGTTCGCCCGGGACCTGTACCTGCAGCTCGCCCGCGACCCGCAGAACACGGGGAATATCTTCTTCTCGCCCTTCTCCGTCTCCTCGGCCCTCGCGATCACGTACGAGGGCGCCCGCGGGACCACCGCGGATGAGATCCGGTCGGTCTTTTCCTTCCCGCAGGACGGCACGGTGCTGCGGACGGGGTTCTCCGGCATCGACGCGGGGATCAACACCGGGGACAAAAATTACACTTTGAGCACCGCAAACGCGCTCTGGGCTGAACAGTCGTTCCCGTTCCTCGCGGACTATATCGATACGGCAGGACGCTGGTACTCGGCCGGCGTCATGAACCTCGACTTCGCCGGCCAGCCGGAAGGGTCCCGGCAGACCATCAATGCCTGGGTCTCGGACCGGACGAACGGGAAGATCCAGGACCTCCTGCCTTCCGGTTCCATCGACCCCCTGACCCGGCTCGTAATCACCAACGCCGTGTACTTCAAGGGGACCTGGGTCGCGCAGTTCGATGCGAACAAGACGTCGGACGAGGACTTCCACGTCACCCCGCAGCAGGCCGTCACGGTGAAGATGATGCAGCGGACGGGCGGGGGCGCCGAATACCCGTACGCGGAGACCCCTGATCTCCAGCTCCTCTCGATGCCGTATGCCCATGGGGCGGGAAACGGCCTCTCGATGCTCGTCCTCCTCCCGAAGGCGGACAGCCTTGCGGCGGCAGAGGCGGCGCTTGACCCGGGGAACCTCTCGGCGCTGGAGGGGTCGCTCTCCCCGCAGCGGGTGGACGTGTATTTCCCGAAGTTCAGGCTGGAGACGCAGTACGGACTATCTGGGACGCTTGCGGCGATGGGCATGCCCACGGCGTTTTCCCCAACGGCCGACTTCTCCGGGATGGACGGAAGGCAGGACCTGTACATCAGCGACGTGGTCCACAAGGCGTTCGTGAACGTGGACGAAGAGGGCACCGAAGCCGCTGCAGCGACGGGCGTCGTTATGCGGCTGAACGCGATCGCCCGCGAGCCGCCGGTGCCGGTCTTCCGGGCGGACCACCCGTTCCTCTTCCTGATCCGGGACGACAACACCGGGGCAGTCCTCTTCATTGGCCGGGTCAGCAACCCGTCCGGCAGCTGATCTTTTTTGTAGTGCCGGACCGCAGAGTCCCGCAACCCCTATATCCGAGACCGCCCAAAGACCCTCCTCATGCCACCGGACAGGACCGGGGAGGAGTTCATGGAGAAGACGAAGTACCTGTACCTCTCCACCCCGGACCAGCAGAAAGGGCTGCCCCAGCCGCCACTCGAACTCCCGGCTGATCCGGACAGACCGGTCATCGATCTCCCGCGACCGGAGACCATCAGGGTCCCGCCCCTTGACCTCCGGAAAGCGATCGGGGAACGCCACAGCGTCCGGGCGTACGCAAGGGAGCCGCTCGGCCTGGACGAGCTCGCGTTCCTGCTCTGGTGCACGCAGGGCGTGAAGAAGGTCGCGGGCACGTCGGCCACTTTCCGCACGGTCCCATCTGCAGGCGCCCGGCACGCCCTCGAGACATACGTGCTCGCAAACGATGTCGGAGGCCTGGAGCCGGGCCTGTACCGGTACCTCGCCCTCTCCCACCGGCTCCAGCAGCTCGGCACCGACCCCTCGCTCCACATCCTTACCGCTGAGGCCTGCCTCGGCCAGCAGTTCGTGATGCGGTGCGCCGCCGTCTTCCTCTGGACAGCGGTCCCGTACCGGATGACGTGGCGGTACGGCGAGCGGGGGTACCGGGAGCTCCACAAGGACGCCGGGCACGTGTGCCAGAACCTGTACCTCGCGGCGCAGGCGGTCGGCTGCGGCGCCTGCGCGATTGCCGCGTATGACGACGACGCAATGCACGCGATCCTCGGCATCGACAGGACGGACCAGTTCCTGATCTACCTTGCGACAGTGGGGAAGACGGGGGCCGGGGGCGGGTAAGTGCCTGCCCGGCACAAACTCCATTATCCTGCCCGCCCCACCGGGAGAACAGAACGGGTGGTCCCGGGTGGAACAGAAGTACGTAGTCCTCGTTGCCGTCCTCTTTCGTAATCTTCGCCGGGTACGGCGTCATCACGGAGAACTGGACCGTGACCTTTCTTTTTATCGTGGGAATGATGGGGATCATCTGGTATACCGTGCCTGCCAGGCGGGAAGACCTCCCGGAGGACTGATCCGATGAGCCTGAGCCTCCTCTCCCCGTACTCCCTCGGCCCGGTCCGGCTCGCGAACCGTATGGTCATGGCTCCGATGACCCGGAGCCGGGCCGTGGCGGGCAACGTCCCCTCCCCGCTCGCAGTCACCTACTACACGCAGCGGGCCTCGGCTGGCCTCATCGTCACCGAGGGCTCGCAGGTGAGCCCGCAGGGCGTGGGTTTCGTCCGCACCCCCGGGATCCATTCGCAGGAACAGGTCGCTGGGTGGAAAGCCGTGACCGCGGCGGTCCACGGGGCCGGGGGGAAGATCTTCCTCCAGCTCTGGCACGTGGGGCGGATGTCGCACCCGGACTTCCTTTCCGGGCAACTCCCGGTCGCACCATCGGCGCTCCCGGTCGGCGAGGAGATCCACACCCCCGCCGGGAAAAAGGCGATCCCCGTCCCCCGTGCGCTGGAAACAGAAGAGATCCCGGGCATCACAGAGCAGTTCCGGAACGGGGCAAAGAACGCAAAGGCGGCCGGGTTCGATGGCGTCGAGATCCATGGTGCGAACGGGTACCTCCTCGACCAGTTCCTCCGGGACGGGGCGAACCGGCGGGACGACAGGTACGGCGGAAGCCTGGAGAACCGGGCCCGGCTTCCGCTCGAAGTCGCGGGAGCGGTGGCGGAGGTCTGGGGCCCGGAACGGGTCGGGTACCGGATCTCGCCCCACTTCTCCGCCCACGCGATGGCGGACTCTGATCCGCGGGAGACTTTCGGGTACCTCGCCCGGCGGCTCGGCAGGCTCGGCCTCGGCTACCTCCACCTCGTGGAGGCGCTCGGGGGGAGGGCGGGAATGGTGCCGCCGGAGCAGCGGATGGCCCCGTTCGTCCGGGACCGGTTCGAGGGCACGCTCATCCTCAACGGCGGGTACGATGCCACGGCTGCAAACGAGGCGATCGAAAGCGGGGTCGCCGACCTCGTCGCGTTCGGGACCCTGTTCCTCGCGAACCCCGACCTCCCGGCGAGGTTCCTGCGGGGCGCCCCGCTCAACCCGGCGGACATGGCAACGTACTATGCCGGTGAGGAGAAGGGGTACACCGACTACCCGGCGCTTACGGACTAAGGCGGGCCGGGACGGGATCAGAGTTTTTATATAACCGCGCCTGCGATGATCGCAGTATGACAGAAGCCGGTGCAGGACCGGCCCGGTTGCCCGAGACCGCCCTGCGGGTCGCAAGCCTCATCCTCGCGCTGATCATCGTCATCTTCTACCTCGATGTCATCACGCCGCTCGGCCTCGCGGTCTGGATCCTCTACTTCATCCCCCTCTTCCTGACCCTGTACTGGGGGTGGCGGTACGGGCCCTTCTTCGTGACCGGTGTCGCCATCGTTCTGATCGCCGCAAGCCTCTTCCTCTCGCCCGGGGACGTCTCCTTTGCGTACGCGCTCGCGAACCGGGTCTTCTTTGCCCTCCTCCTGGTCGCCGCCGACCTCCTGATCTGGTACCACAAGGAGAGCGAGTCGGCCCTCCGGAAGAGCGAGGAGCGGTACCGGAACCTTGCAGAGTTCTCACCGGACGCGGTCATGGTGTACCGGGACGGGGCCGTCCTCTACGCAAATCCCGCATCCCTCCGGCTGTTCGGGGCGGACCGGCCGGAGGACCTTGCCGGCAGGGACATCCTCGCGATGATCGACGGCGACAACCATGCGCTCGTCCGGGAGCGGTTCGCCCAGGCGGAGCTCGGCGCCCGGATCCCCGTGCCGGGCGTTGGGATCGTCCGGCCCGACGGGAGCATGGCAAAAGCCGACCTCTCGCTCGGCGAGCTCGCGTGGGACGGCAGGCCTGCGGTCCTGGTCGTGGCCCGGGCCGTCCCGGCCTGAACCGTTTCCGGGCGTGACAACGCCCGGCAGCAGGACCATTTTTTTTTAAAGAGACCCGCGCAGTCCGGGCCGCATGCCGCCACAGGCCGGCGGATCTTTTTTATGCCCGGACTGCAATTCGCAAGCTGCTTTACGCAAAGGTCCACAGGCCGGCCGGGTAAGGAACCGGCGGGGCCGCCAGCCTCCCGGCCCTGAAGAGGTGAGCTGAAAACGACGATCTCGCTGAACGTGAACGGGAAAAAGTACGACGTGGCGTCCGACCCCGGCACTCCGCTCCTCTGGGTGCTCCGCGACGAACTGCAACTCACGGCGACGAAGTACGGCTGCGGCATCGGGCAGTGCGGGGCCTGCACGGTGCTCGTGGACGGTACGGCGGTCCGGTCGTGCGTCCGTGCAGTCTCGACGGTCGCAGGAAAAGAGATTACCACCCTCGAAGGGCTTTCCGCCGGCGGGCTCCACCCGGTCCAGGCAGCGTGGATCGCGGAGAACGTCCCGCAGTGCGGGTACTGCCAGCCGGGGCAGATCATGCAGGCAGTCTCACTCTTAAAGAAGATCCCGGAGCCCACCGACGCGGACATCGATGCGGCGATGAACGGCAATATCTGCCGGTGCGGGACATACCAGCGGATCCGGAAAGCGATCCACACCGCGGCCGCGACGGGACCGGAGGGAAAGCGATGACCGGGCGCGGTCCCCGCCCGGCATCCCCGCTGCTCACGGCCAGGGGTGGAACCGGGGCCAGGGGAGCGGCAGGGGCGGGGACAACTCCTGCCCCTTTCGCCCTGAACCCCTTCGTCGGCATCGCGGCTGACGGGACCGTCGCCCTCACCCTCCCGAAATCGGAGATGGGGCAGGGGGTGTACACCGGGCTTGCGATGCTCATCGCCGAGGAACTCGGGTGCGCCTGGGAATCGGTCGTGGTGGAGACGGCGCCGGTCGACGAGCGGTATAACCACACCCTCAGGCCGATCATGAACACGGGGGGCAGCACGAGCACCTGGACCGAGTGGGACCGGCTCTCCCGCGCCGGGGCATCGGCCCGGGAGATGCTCGTTGCCGCGGCCGCGAAGGCCTGGAAGGCGGACCCGGAGAAATGCCGGGCGGAAAACGGCAGGGTCGTCTCCACGGACGGGAGGTCGCTCCCGTTCGGGGAACTGGCGGAGGCCGCCTCGCAGCTCGCGCCGCCAAAGGAGGTCCGGCTGAGAGCGCCGTCCGCGTGGACGGTCCTTGGCAGGCCCCGGGCCTCCATCGACACCCCGGCGAAAGTGGAGGGGACCGCCCGGTACGGCATCGATTATACGGAGCCGGGGATGCTGACCGCGGTCATCGCCCGGCCGCCGGTCTTTGGCGCACAGCTCGTCTCGTTCGACACGGAGAAGGCAAAGGCGGTACCGGGGGTCCGGGACATTATCGCGGTCCCGGCGGGGGTCGCGGTCATCGCCGACGGGTTCTTCCCGGCAGAGAAGGGCCGGAGGCTCCTGAAGATCCGCTGGGACGAAGGGGCCGGTTCCGCGGTCTCGACCGACGCGATGCGGGAAGAGTACCGGAAGCTCGCGGCAACGCCGGGTGCGGTTGCCCGGCTCGAAGGTGACCCGGCAGGGGCCTTTGCCGGTGCGGCGACGAAGCTGACCGCGGAGTATGAGGTTCCGTTCCTCGCCCACGCCCCGATGGAGCCGCTCAACGCCGCAGTCATCGCAAAAGACGGGAGCGCCGATATCTGGCTTGGCACCCAGTCACAGACCAGGGACCGGAACATGGCGGCAGCTGCCTTCGGGCTCCCGCCGGAGAAGGTCCGGGTCCACACCCTCTTCCTCGGTGGGGGGTTCGGGCGACGGGCAAATCCCGTGGCCGATTTTGCCACGCAGGCGGCCGGGGTCGCAAAGGCTGCGGGAAAGCCGGTCAGGGTTGTCTGGAGCCGGGAGGACGATACCCGGGGCGGGTTCTACCGGCCGATGTGGTTCGACCGGATCTGCGCCGGGCTCGACCGGGACAGGAACCTCGTCGCCTGGCAGCACACTATCGTCGGCCAGTCGATCATGGCCGGGACGCCCATGGCCGCGTTCATGGTGCAGGGGGGGATCGACGAGACCTCGGTCGAGGGGGCGCGGGAACTCCCGTACGCGGTCCCGAATATCCGGGTCGATCTCCACACCACGACGAGCCCCGTGACTGTCCAGTGGTGGCGGTCGGTCGGCCATTCCCACACTGCGTTTGTTGTCGAGAGCTTCCTCGACGAGGTGGCCCACGCTGCGGGAAAGGACCCGCTTGCGCTCCGGATGGAGCTTTTACAAGACATGCCACGGCACCGTGGTGTCGTCGGGCTCGCTGCGGAGAAGGCCGGATGGGGCACGCCGCTGCCCCCCGGCCGGGCCCGCGGGATTGCGGTGGCAGAATCCTTCGGCAGTTTCGTTGCGCAGGTGGCCGAGGTCTCGGTCTCCCCCGCAGGCGAGGTGAAGGTGCACCGCGTGGTCTGCGCCATCGACTGCGGGAGGTACGTGAACCCGGACGGGATCACCGCGCAGATGGAGGGCGGGATCGTCTTCGGCCTCTCCGCTGCGCTCCACGGGGAAATAACGCTGAAGGACGGGAAGGTCGTACAGTCCAATTTCCACAATTACCCGGTCCTCCGCATGGCAGAGATGCCGGAGGTCGAAGTCCATATCGTACAGAACAGCGAAAAACCGGGCGGCGTCGGGGAACCCGGTGTCCCGCCCATAGCCCCTGCGGTCTGCAATGCCATCTTCGCGCTGACCGGGAAGCGCATACGGAAGCTGCCGGTCCGGCCGGAGGTGCTGAAGGCAGCATAGGCACGGCGGGAACAGGCCCGGGCCGGCTGCCGGCACCGGCCGCGACCGCCGGGCAGGAAACGTGAACAGGGAAACGGAGAGATCGGGAATGGACATCTGGGATGAACTCGCGGGGATGAAACGGGAAGGCAGGGCCTGTGCGCTTGCCACCATCGTCCAGGCAGTCGGGTCGACACCGCAGCGGGCCGGGGCAAAGATGCTGGTGCGGGCCGACGGTTCGATCGCGGGCACGCTTGGCGGCGGGTGCATCGAAGAGCAGGTGCGGCAGCTCGCGCTCCTCGCCATGGAGGACCGTACCACGCGGACGGTACCGTTCGACCTTACCGAGACGGAGAGCGGGCTCGTCTGCGGGGGACAGCTCGTGGTCTTCATCGAGCCGGTCCTCCCCGACCCCGGGCTCGTCGTCCTCGGCGCCGGCCATGTCGGGAAGGCGGTTGCGGACCTGGCAATTTCCTGCGGCTTCCGGGTCGCTGTCGCCGACGACCGGGCGGAATACGCGGACCCGGCGCGGATCCCGGGAGCAAAGACCGCGGTCAACCCATTCTCCGACCCGCTCCGCGGCCTCCCCGTGGGGCCGGACACGGGCGTCGTCATCGCAACCCGGGGCCACGCGCACGACCTTGAGTCGGTCGCCGCCGTCCTGCGGACGCCCGCGGGGTACATCGGTCTCGTGGGGAGCAGAAGGAAAAAGGCGGTCCTCGCCGGCGCCCTCACAGACGCCGGCTTTGCACCGGAAGACATCGCGCGGGTCACCGTCCCGGCCGGGCTCCCCATAGGCTCGGTGACCCCGGAGGAGATCGCCGTCAGCATCATGGCACAGGTCATCAGTATCCGGAGGAACCATGAGAAACACCGCAGCACTCCTGCTTGCGGCCGGGCTCTCGAGGCGGATGGGGCAGCAGAAGCTGCTCCTCCCGCTCGGTGACCGGACCGTCATCGCCCGCTGCATCGGTACCATCCTCGCAGCGGGCATCGGAAACGTCGTAGTCGTCACGGGACCGGAGGGCGGGGCCGTCCGGGACGCAGTCGGGGAGTTCCCGGTGACCGTTGTCACCAACGCGGCCCCCGTCACCGAGATGGCCGACTCGGTGAAGACCGGGCTCGGAGCCCTCGACGCTGCCGGCGGCGGGGAGGAGGCGGTCTTTGTCTGCCTGGGAGACCACCCGCTCGTCTCCCCGTCAACGTTTGCTGCCATGCACGCGGCATACAAAAACGATCCGGGGATCGTCATCCCGCGGTACCTCGGGAAAAAGGGCCACCCGGTCCTCTTTCCCCGGCAGCTCCTCGCGGAGATCGGGTCCGTCCCGACCCTCCGGGACATCTTCCGGAGACACCCGGACGCGCTCCGGCCCATCGACATATACGACGAAGGTGTCGTCATCGACATGGACACCCCGGAGGACTACCGGGAGGCCCGGATGCGCTTCTTTGCCGCGGAGCACGCAGCGGCCCGGCGCGATACCCGGCCGGGTGGCGCAGCGGCGGTGGCAGGAGGAAGTGCCGGCGGGGCGGGACAATGAACGGGACCGCCGGAAAACCCGTACCACAAGGACCCGTGCTCCCCTGCAGGAAACGGCACGGAATACCGGTCGGACACCGGCGAAGGATCAAATCAGGACTCTGGTAAAAAAGATAAAAAATTACTGGGGGGCGCCCAGGGCGCCCTTGATCATATCAGCAACTCCCGGCGGAAGGTTCATGCCGCCGAGTACCTGCGGGAGGATCGACATCATCACTTTCTGGCCCTCGGGCGTTCCTGCAAAGCTCTGGAGCAGGCTGATGCCCTCCGGCGAGACCAGATACTTCTTCACTTCTGCCTGTCCCTCGGGGGTTGCCAGGAAACTGGCACACGCCCCGCCCAATCCACCGAGACTTCCGAAATCCATGTTTTCATCCCTTTGATGTGTCTTTACTATTGGAAGTTTACCCGTTTAAAGAATTGGGAATGCACAGATTCCGGGCCGGGTGGATATCCGGGGTGAACCACCGAAGGCACAGCCCGGGCTGCCGGTGCCTGGTCCGGATGCCCGCGGCCGCGCCGGTCACTGCCGGGCATTTCCGATCCGGATAAACCCATAAATACCGGCACGACCGGATCACCGTCCGGTGAAACCCCATGAACCCGCGCCACATGAAGTCCGGTGCACTCCGTGTCACTCTTGCCGGCCTCGCCTTCCTCCTCGTCCTCCTCGTCTTTGCTGCGGGCTGCACGTCCTCCCCTCCGGGCGGGGGCTCTTCCGCACCGGTCAGCCCGTCGGAAACGGGGCTGCCTGCCATCCCGTCCGCGTGCGGGTTTGCAAGCTGCCACGGCCTCGACCTCTCGTGCAGCACGAACCCGCCGCAGGTCTGCCCCGCAGACTATGAGCTCGGCGACAAGTGCCGGCAGTACGCGAGCTGCAGCAGCGCCGGCGGCACCTGCCGGCTGCTGACGACACCGCAGTTCGATACCTGCAAAAGCTGCGTGGAGAGGTGCGGGGGCGCCGACCCGGCTGAGATCCTCTCCTGCGAGGAGAAGTGCTAGAAAAAGGAAGTGCGGGCACCAGGCAGACCCCGGCCCCCTCCGGTGTCCATCCGGGAACACCGGCAGTACTGCTTCCGGCAAAAATATGCAATCATTCATATATTTTTCTGGTGTCAACTATTCTCCAGTGAAAGATCTCATGGACTATGAAAACCTCATCTCGGATTCCCTGAATTATACCCAGGACGCGCTCATCGGGAAATGGGCCCGGTGGGCCATCTTCGTCATCTTCGCTCTCCCGTTCTCCCTCATCCGGTTCGTCCTCGACCCGAAGGCGCTCTCGTACGGCTCCCGGGTGGACTGGGCCGCACTACCGTGGGGCCAGATCGCCCTCCTCACCGGTGCGGGGCTTGTCCTCTCGTTCTTCCTCTCGGGCTACGTCGTGCGGGTCTACCGGGGAGTAAAACCCGCACCCGGCTTTACGGAATGGACCGGGCTCTTCGTCGACGGGGTCAGGCTTGAGATCGTCTGGATCATCTGGTTCCTGCCCATCATCGTCGTGATGGTCGCGGGCTTCGCCGCCGTATTCGCCGCTCTGGCGGCCGCCCATAGCGGGCCGGGCCTCGCGATGCTCCTCGTCCTCTTCCTCATCCTGCTCTTCCTCGTGGCAATGGTCCTGCTCCTCATCGTCTTCCTCTTCGGGATCCTCGGCGCCGTCAGGTTTTCCCGGACCGGGAGCATCCGAGAAGGGATCCGTTTTTCGGCGATCCACGCGGCCATCCAGGCCATCGGCTGGGGCTCGTACATCCTTGCCCTTATCGTCTACGTGGTCGCAACCATCGTCTATATCATCGTCACCGTCTTCCTGGGGATCATCCCGCTGATCGGCTGGTTCCTTGTCCTGCTCGTGACCCCGTTCTTCACGATCTTCTCCGCCCGCTACTTTGCACTCGTGTACGACCAGGGCGTACCGCAGACGCCGGCAGCTTCGGAACCGGTCCCGCAGGAACCGGCGCCGGCCCTGTAATACTCTTTTTTGTGCTGACAGCCGGCTTCCCCGGTTCAGTGCCGGGGGTGCAGGGAGAGAACGGGGGCTGCAGCTTTTCCAGAAGTCCGCTTTCCATACATTTTTCTCCCCTCACGGCTCAGGTTCGCTTCAACCATGTTCGGGGTCTCCAGCTACTGTCTCATGGACCGGCCGCTACCCGAAGCGCTCGACATCCTTGCGGAGATGACCGGGCTTATCGAGGTCATGGACGAGGGGCTCCACTTCATCACCGATACAGGGGTCTTCGAAAACTACTCGCAGGACTTCGTCATCCACGCACCCTTTCACGGGATGAACATCGCGAGCGTTTTTGAGTCGATCCGGGCCGCCAGCGTCGGGGTGATGACCGACTGCTTTACCGTAGCCGCCGGGATCGGGGCGCCGGTCGTCCTCCACCCGGGGTACTACGCGTGGGCCGGGGAGCGGGAGGAGGCGGACCGGCAGTTCCGGGCCTCGCTTGCGGAGCTCCGGACAGCGGCAGACGAGCTCTCGGTCACGTTCTGGTTCGAGAACATGGGGGACATGAATTTTTTCAACCTCCGCACGCCGGAAGAGCTCGGGCTCATCGGAGAAAACGGCTTCACGCTCGATGTCGGGCACGCCCATCTCAACGGCCGGCTCCCCGGGTTCCTCGGGACCGGGTTCTCCCACATGCACCTCCATGACAACAACGGGAAGCGGGACTCCCACGACGCAGTCGGGGAGGGGACGATCGATTTCGGGCCGGTCGTTGCGGCCCTCCGGCGGAACCGGGCGAGCTCGGTCGTGGAAGTGAAGTCACTCGAAGGCGTCCGTTCGAGCCTTTCGGTACTCGGGTCCCTCTGAAAATCCCCGCAGAAATCCTGCAATTCGGCAGGCTTTTGTCCTTTGTCCGCCCACCATCCCGTATTGAACATGGACACCGACGCCCTCTATAACACCTTCACGAACCCGAAGGTCATAACGAGCATGCTCGTCCTCGGGATCGTGCTCGGGATCGTCCTCTCGCTGCTCGTCCGCTCCTGGTCGGGGCAGTGGTACATGCCGGTGGCGTTTGTCGCCGTCTGCCTCGCCACGGCCTTCGCGTACGGGTACTGGCTCGACCGGCAGGACTTCCGGGACGATTAAAGGGACGTTAAAAAGATCGCCCGGCCCGCCGTTCCAAGGGTTAATGAGTACCTGAGGCGAAGTACCGGTCACTACCAGAAGAAACGGAGGTCTTTAAAAAAATGGCAACGGATCCGGTCTGTTTTGCAATTGTTGACGAGGAAGGGGCAAAGTTCACGGCAACGTACAGGGACAGGGAATACTACTTCTGCACCAACTACTGCCGGAAGCAGTTCCTCGAGAACCCGAAGAGGTACACGCGCCTCAACCACGAGATGAATATCGAGCCCGGCGGGGCCTCGTGCTGACCGGGCGCCTGAAGCGATACCCGCACCTTTTTTCCTCTTCCCGTTCCCGGAAGTCCCTGCCAGGCTATCGCCATCGGACAGGGCCACCCATAAAATCCCGCGGCCCGGGCCCGGAAAAGCTCCGAAGGATTGGAAGAGATCCGCAGGAATTTCACCTTTGCCGTACCATAGCCTTTTAAGAAAGCTCCCATGCCCGCTCCGGAAGAACTCCTCAGGAAATACTGGGGATATACCCGTTTCCTCCCCCACCAGAAAGAGATCATCGGTTCCGTCCTGAAAAAGCATGACACGGTCGGCATCATGGCAACGGGCAGCGGAAAGTCGATCTGCTACCAGGTCCCGGCGGTTGCCCTCGGGGGGCTCACGGTCGTCGTCTCGCCCCTCGTCTCACTCATGAAGGACCAGGCAGACGGCCTCAACAGCCGGGGGATACCTGCCGCCGCATACACGGGTTCACTCGGGTTCCGGGCAAAAGAGATAATCGAGCGCGATTTAAAGGACAACGCGGTCCGGATCCTCTTTGTCTCACCGGAGAAGTGCGTCCAGCCCGGGTTCCTCGCACGGCTCAGGGAGCTCCCGGTCCGGCTCATCGCGATCGACGAAGCGCACTGCATCTCCGCCTGGGGCCACGACTTCCGGCCCGAGTACCGGCAACTGGCGGTGCTGAAGCGGAGTTTTTCCAAAGTCCCGGTCCTCGCGCTGACTGCGACGGCCATCCCGGCGGTCAGGAAGGATATCCGGGAGCAGCTCGGGCTTTTCCGCCCGCGGGAGTTTGTCGGGAGTTTCGACCGGGAGAACCTCCGGTACCGGGTACTCGAAAAGCACAACCCGGTTGTCCAGCTCGTGGAGATCGCGGCCCGGCACCGGGGGGAATCCGGGATCGTGTACTGTCTCTCCAAGAGCGGGACCGAAGAGGTCGCGGCCGAACTTGCCCGCCGGGGGTTCCGGGCGCTGGCGTACCACGCCGGACTGCCCGGGCATGTGCGGGAGAAGGTGCAGGACACGTTTACCACCGGCAGTTCCGTAATTGTGTGCGCCACGGTTGCGTTCGGCATGGGTATCGACAAGCCGGACGTCCGATTTATCGTGCACTACGATGTCCCGAAGAGCATCGAAGGTTACTACCAGGAGACCGGCCGGGCGGGAAG
>DATKMN010000048.1:0-13482 GCA_035541835.1 Methanoregula sp. | reverse complement strand
GTTCCCCTGACAATATTATTCAACGATACTTCGGCGAATTCTCCCGATACCTGGGCATGGGACTTCGGTGACGGTAGTGTATCCTCAACCCGGAACCCAATCCATCAGTATGCCGTTGCCGGGACTTACTCGGTGTCCCTTATAGTTACCAATACCGATGGATCCGATACGTTAACGAAGAAAGATAGTGTCAGGGCTATCCCCTTAAATCCCCCTGTTGCAGATTTTATTTCAAACGTTACGTCCGGAAACGCATCTCTCGCGGTAGGATTTACTGACGTGTCAACAAATTCCCCACGGGAGTGGTCGTGGGACTTCGGTGATGGGAAAACCTCAACACTCCAGAATCCCGAGCATATTTTTGAGGCGCCCGGGAATTATTCCGTCACCCTGAACGCCACCAATGAGGCAGGATCCGATATGGTCTCCAAACCGGAATATGTGCACGTATCTGTTATTGTACCGGATGTTCCCGGTAACCCGTCCGTGCCCCCGGTCAGCGATTTCTCAGCGAACGTAACTTCCGGAAAAAAACCGCTTTCTGTCCAGTTCACCGATCTGTCATTGAATTATCCCTCGGGATGGAGCTGGTCATTCGGTGACGGAGGAAAATCTTCGGATCAAAAACCTGTTCACACATATGTCTCTGCAGGGATTTACACCGTAATCCTCACCACGGGAAACGGTTACGGTGAAAACACTTCCATGAAAATCGACTATATCGAAGTCCAGCCTGTTTCTCCACCTGTTGCTGACTTCAACGCAACCCCGTTCTCGGGCAAGCCTCCCCTGCTGGTTCAGTTTGCCGATAATTCCAGCGGATCACCTGTTTCCTGGCTCTGGAATTTCGGTGATGGAACAAACAGCTCCGCAAGGAATCCGTCACATACCTATCTGAATCCCGGAACGTATACGGTTTCGATCGAAGTATCAAACGACGATGGAACCGATACAAAAACCAGGCCCGGATACATTTCCGTTATACCACTCAATCCGCCGGTAGCAAATTTCAGTGTAAATAGTACGACCGGACCTGCACCGTTTGCAGTAGCCTTTACTGATACATCCACTGGAGTGCCGACCAGCTGGCTCTGGAATTTCGGTGACGGTGTAACCGCGACGGAAAGGAATTCGGTTCACATATACCCAAATCCAGGAAAATACAGCGTCTCCCTGACCGTATGGAACGCTGATGGCAATAATACGAAAAACGCTCCCGACTTCATTAACGTGACCCCCGGCATTGTCCCACCGGCTGCAGACTTTATCGCGAAACCGACATGCGGAAAGGCTCCGCTGACGGTAACCTTCACTGATCTTTCTGACGGCATACCGACCAGCTGGCTCTGGAAATTCGGTGATGGATCCACCTCTTTCCAGAAAAATCCGGTTCATATCTATTATGGATCCGGAAAATTCAGCGTTACGTTAACGGTATCGAATGCAGGTGGAAATAGCACAAAGACAAGGACCAGTTATATCTCGGTAAGCCCCATGACACCTCCGGAAGCGGATTTTATCGGGAAACCTACCTGCGGGCCAGCTCCGCTGAGCGTAAATTTCACCGATACGTCTTCCGGGAATCCTGACAGCTGGTCATGGAGTTTCGGTGATGGGGCCGGATCAACAACCAAAAACCCGATCCATATTTTCACAAAACCCGGAAAATACTCGATATCCCTGAAAGTCGGAAACCCCGGCGGAAATGATTCGAAGACCCGAAATGATTATATTACTGTGACCCAGATGAAACCGCCAAGAGCGGATTTTGTCGGAAATACTACGCAGGGGCGGTCACCTCTTTCCGTGACCTTTAACGATACTTCTTCAGGTTCACCGGATTCTTGGTTCTGGGATTTTGGAGACAGAACCAACTCGACTCGACAGAATCCCGTTCATTCCTATCAGGATTCCGGTAGTTATACAATCACGCTGACCGCAGGTAATTCAGCAGGATACGATACGACTGTCCGGAACCATTATATCCTGGTCCTGCCGGTTTCCCCAACGCCAACAGTATCCCCGACGCACACATGCTCACAGAACCAGGAATACCAGAAACAACTGGTAAGCGGATCCGTTGAAAACGGTCAAATCAGGCTTGACTGGAATCGGATCAACGATACCCGGCTTCAGGAATACCGGGTTTGGATCTCGAAGAACGACCCGGTGTTTGCAAAAGAGGAGGTTGGCTCCATAACATCAATCAGTGACAGGAATGTCAATTTCTCGATCATCGACAGCTCAAAGTATTATGACGGAGGAGATTTCGGCGGTCATCTGGAACCCGGTCAAAAATATTATTTCATGGTCGAAGCAGTGTACTCCGATCAGCTTATTCGCAGTAATGTCATCGAGATGACTTGCCCATCCCCAAAAAAGACAGATTATGAATTGGCAGATGCCTCTGTTGATGTTATTCCTTCGATTCAGGAAACCCTGAAACAGGAGCCGGAGGGTAATTCATCAGATCCAGTCTTCCAGAATTCGACAATACGATAATTTTTTTTCTTTTTTAACGAACCGTTATACCTCTTGGTTATTACCGGTAAACTACTGAGTATTGAAGACAGAGCGGGTCCGGTGATTCTTCGAGATGGCAGGTTGATCAGTAATTTGAACCGCTAACTCTGTTTTATCGAACGCTTACGGTAATGACAGCCTCTCTAGTTCATTGTGTTTTTTTCAAAAGATAACAGAACACTTTCCAGAGATACCATTTTATAACCGGGCCGGTATTGTGAAAACAGGGAGAACTACCGTGGAATCAGGCGAAGTATCGGTTTTAATCGGCGGCAAAGCCGGTGAGGGGATATCGAGCGCAGGGCAGATCGTCGCCCACCTGCTCGGCCAGAAGGGCTACCGGGTTCACATGTATTTCGACTACCCCTCGCTCATCAAGGGCGGTCACAACTTCGCCATCGTGCGGGGGGCGGAAGGAAAGGTCGGCGCAGTCCGTGAAAGCGTCGATTTCATACTCGCCCTCAACCAGGAGACCGTCGACCTGCACCGCAGCCGTCTCTCGGCAGGCGGGGTCATCATCCACGACACGGGCACGGTGAAATCCTCCGATGGGATCGGTGTCCCGGTCAAAGAGATCCTTGACGCAGAGAAGGCGCCACCGGTAATGGGGAACTCCGTCTTCATCGGGGCCTTTGCCCGGGCTGCCGGTATCGGGTGGGAGACTGCGGAAGCAGTGCTCAGGAAGTCCATGCCGAAGGGAACCGAACAGAACCTCCGTGTCGCACGCCGGGCATACGACCGGGCGGAAGAGCGGCTGAAGATCCCCGGGACCGGAGGCACCTGCCTGCCGGTCATGACCGGAAACGAAGCGATGGGGATCGGCCTGGTCGAGGGCGGCCTCCGGGCATATTTCGCGTACCCGATGTCCCCGGCATCGAACCTCCTCCATTTCCTCGCCGGTTCTGAAGATGAACTGCGGATCCGGGTGATCCAGCCGGAGAGCGAGATCGCCGTGATCCTCATGGCCCTCGGCTGCGCCTATGCCGGGACCCGGGCAGCGGTCGGTACGAGTGGCGGCGGGTTCTGCCTGATGACCGAATCGCTCGGCCTCGCCGGCATTGCAGAGCTTCCGGTCGTCATTGTCCTGGGACAGCGGACCGGGCCGAGCACCGGCCTTGCGACGTACACCGCCCAGGCCGACCTTCACTTCGCGCTGAACGCCGGGCAGGGAGAGTTCCCCCGGCTTATCGTCGCCCCGGGAGATGCGGACGAAGCACGGACCTGGTCACAGAGGGCGATGGAGCTTGCATGGAAATACCAGCTCCCGGCAATCGTGCTTGCCGACCGGATCATCTGCGAAGGCCTGTACAGTGTCGACCGGTCCCCGGCTCCTGATGCCATTGCGGACCTTGTCTTCGACACCGGGCCCCGTCCCTACAACCGGTACGCGTATTCCGAGACCGGGATCTCGCCTCTCCGGTTCCCACCGGCGAAAGGCGAGGTGATCCGGGTCAACAGCCACGTCCATGATCCCGACGGGATCACCACCGAGCACCCGGAGACAACGCGCCGCATGGCCGATAAACGGATGAGGAAGATGTCAGGGCTCCGGGCAGAGCTTGAAGGCATGGCTCCGGTCAGCCTCGCCGGGGACGCCTCCGCGGCAGACGCGATCCTCTGCTGGGGGTCGACAAAAGGGATCTGCGGGGAACTCGGCTCTGATATGGGCCTCCGGGTCGTCCGCCCCGTTGTGCTCCACCCGTTCCCGGAAAAAGCGTTCGCTGCCGCAATGGCCGGCGTGAAGAGGTTCTGGATGGTCGAGGAGAACGAGACCGCCCAACTCGGGCGCCTGGTGCGGGAACACGGGTACCTGCCTGAGAGGAACATCCTGAAATACGACGGCCGGCCGTTTTTTGTTAACGAACTTGCAGGGGAACTGAAGAAGGTGGTGGTATGACTGCCATCGATCCGAACTCGCTCATCAGCAGGGCAAAGAACCTCTGGTGTCCCGGCTGCGGGAACTTCTCCATCCAGCATGCGTTAAAGGACGTCCTGGTGCAGCTCGACAGCGAGGGGCACGGGATCGAAAACGTGGTGATCGTCACCGGCATCGGCCAGCACGGCAAGACATTCGATTTCATGAACCTGAACGGGTTCTACTCCATCCATGGCAGGACGATCCCCGTTGCCACCGGGATAAAACTGGCAAACCCGGATCTCAAGGTGATCTGCATTGCAGGCGACGGGGACTGCTATGCCGAGGGGCTCGACCACCTCATCTTCGGGGCGAAGCGGAACCTCGACGTCACCGTGCTCGTCTACGACAACCGGGTGTACGCCCTGACCACGGGCCAGTTCACCCCGACGTCCCCGTACGGGTACCGGGGCCGCTCGACCCCGGGGGGCGAACACGAGAACCCGATCAACCCGCCCGAGCTGGTGCTCGGCGCGGGCGCAAGCTTCATCGCCCGGGCCTACACGCGCCGGCGCGACCAGCTGAAGCGCCTTCTCCGGGAAGCCATCCTGCACCGCGGCTTCTCGTTTGTTGACATCCTCCAGATCTGCGCGACCTACAACGATCTGACCTCGTACTACGACCCGCGGGTCTATGACTGGGACGAAACAGACGCGGGCGATTATGACGCCGCGTACCGGAAGGCCCGGGAGTGGGACTATAACCGCGACGCGCGGATCGGGCTCGGGATACTGTACCGGCAAGATGCGCCGGTATTCGGGGACGGTTACCCGGTGCCAAAGCCGCTGACCCGTTCCGAAAGGGACGCATGGGTAGCGAAGTTCATGGAAGAACGGGGGTGAAAAGGAGCCTTCACACATTAATTCCGGCTCCGGGATTGCGAACATGATAGGAGCGAGGGTCGGGTGTTCGGGGTCCGGCGACCCTCACATCGACCAGGAAAGTTTTCTTTGCGAACAAAACCGGCAAACCGCAAATGATTATTGAACATAATATTTTCCGGTCTCCGCACTTATTGCTCCGGCACGATCGTCCCGCCGGCCGCAGCCGAACTCGTGGGGACGACGCTCACCACGCTCTTTGGGATCTTTGCCTCGAGCGAAGCCCTGATACGGTCGATGGACTGCTGGACCTCGCCCATCTTCTTTTCGGGATCGAATTCGAGGAGGAGCTCGATATAGACGTTCGCCCCCGAGCGCCGGGAACGGACGCCGTGGAGGGCCGTGTAGTCGTCGAAGAAGGCGGCGAGCTCCCGGACAATCACGAGCTGGAGTTCTTCGTCGAGCGTTTTGTCGAGGAGATCGGGGAGCGATGAGGCAACTACGCGGTAACCGGAGAAGAGGAGGAAACCGGCGATGATGAACGAGGCGAGCGGGTCGATGTAAAGGGCCCACTCATACTGAGAGAGCGAGAGGCTCAGGACAAGCGCGGTGAGGACTGAGAAGTCGGAGAAGGCCTTGGTCCGGAAGAGCCGCCACTGGGAGTCCATGATCGGCGACGGCTCCTTCAGGTTGAGCCGGTAGTTCCGGAACCAGAGCCACGAGTTGGTGCAGACGCCGATGATCATGAGCACGACGCCAAGGTACGCCCCTTCCCGGACCAGGCCCTCGGGGAATTCGATGCGGTAGATGGCGACAAAGAAGACGAGGGCGAGGGAGATGAACATCACGCCGCCCGTTACGATCGAGGTCATCGTCTCCATCTTGCCCATGCCGTAGTCGTATGTTCCGGCGCCACCCTTCGCCATTTTCCGGACCGTCAGGTAGGCAAAAAAGGTCGCAAGGATCTCGTTGGCGCATTTGAGGGCGTCGGCGAAGAGGACAATTGAGCCCGAGAGGACGGCGGCAGCGATGTCGGGGAGCCAGAGGAGGAAATCGATGACAAGGCTGGCGAGGATGGTCCGCTGCTTTGCGGCGAGCCCCCCTCCCCCGCCTCCGGAAAGAGCGTGCGACATTCTTATTATTCTCTCATCTTAGTCTAGGGAGGTCCGGACTTAAAAAGGACAGCGGATCCGGTTCCGGTCCCATCCGGTCCCCGGTTATCAGAATACGAAAGTGAATGAACGGTTTTTTTCAAATCGTGCCGGGTACTAAAAAGGGGCCGGTCATTTCCATCCGGCAAGCGCCTCTGCTTCGGAGGGGTAGATGGAAAAGATCGTGGTGAAGCCGGTAAGACTGAGGATCTTATGCACCTCAGGGCCAAGGCCGCAGAGCGCGAACCCGTCGGGAGGATTCCTCAGTTTTTTCGCCGTTGCGAGGAGGACCCTCAGGCCCCCGCTGCTGATGTACGGGACTGCTGAAAAATCGAGCAGGATCTTCCGGTGACCGTCCTCGATCTCCCGGTTTACCGCATGTTCGAGTTCCGGCGCCGTCGCAGTATCGATCCTTCCTGCGATCGAGACGATCGTCGCGTCCCCGCGGTGTAGTGTTGTTACCTCCACAATGGTCCCCCGACCCGAGCGTTCTTTTGGTACCAGTTTTTTTGAGGTTGAAAAGGATAATCCTATGCCTGACGACCCGGGTGTTTTTCTGCGGCCATGCATCGGGGAATGGCCGGTACGCGACTATTAAGTGAGCCCATGTCCAACCCTACTCTAGAGAGTGCGAACCTGATGGACTTCTCGATCTTCTCTTCCCTTCTCGTCCTTCTTCAGCTGATCTGCGTCATCATCGTTGCCGCATATCTCCTGACACGGAGCCGGCTCTTTGCCGAGGTGCTGGACGGCCATCCCGGGATCAGGACACAGGTCGTGCTCATCCTCTTCTTCGGGGCCCTCTCGATCTACGGGACGCTCAGCGGCGTCGATCTCATGGGTGCCATCGTCAACGTCCGCGACCTGGGGCCGATGGTCGCGGGCCTCGTCGGCGGGCCGGTTGTCGGGGTCGGTGCGGGCCTCATCGGCGCGCTGCACCGGCTGACCCTCGGCGGGTTTACCGTGTACTCCTGCTCGCTCGCGACGGTACTGGCCGGCCTCTTCGGCGGCCTCATCTGGCTCATGTATAAACGGAATTTTCCGGGGATCCTGGTCGCAGTCCTCTTCGCCATTCTCATGGAAGGCCTGCACATGGGGCTGGCGCTTGCGATGGATTCGCCGTTCGACCAGGCCCTTGCGGTCGTCTCCGGAATCTCCCTCCCGATGATCCTTGCAAATGCGGCCGGCATGTTCGTCTTCGCGTTCATGATCGAGAACCTCCGGCACGAGCGGAAGATGCAGGCGGAACACGACCTGCTGCTGCGGGAGATGGAGCGCAAGAACACCGAGCTTGCCATCGCTGCGGAGATCCAGCAGAGTTTCCTTCCGGAAACGATCTCCCAGATCGAAGGCTTCGATATCGCGGCAAAGTCCGTGATGGCCAAAGAGGTTGGCGGGGATTTCTTCGACGTCATCCCGCTGGAGGTCATCGCGCTCGGGAAGAACCGGCTCGGCCTCATGATAGCCGACGTTTCCGGAAAAGGGATCCCGGCTGCCCTCTTCATGGCCCTCTCGCGGATCGTTGTCCGGGTCAACGCGTCCTGGTACCCGGACCGGCCGGCGGACGCGATACGCGATGCCAACGTTGTCATCACCGCCGACTCGAAATCCGGGATGTTCGTCACCCTTTTTTACGGCGTGCTGGATGCCGGCTCCCGAACCCTGACCTACGTGAATGCCGGGCACAACCCGCCGCTTCTCTGCCACGGGGCCGACAGGTCGTTTGCCGAGCTGCCGGCAACCGGAATTGCCGTGGGAGCCATGGCCGATGCACGGTACACGGCTGACTCGGTCCGGTTCGGTGCCGGCGATCTCATGGTACTGTATACCGACGGGATCACCGAAGCGGAGAACGCCCGGCTGGAGATGTTCGGCACGGAACGGTTGCAGGAAGTCATCCTGCAGTCGCGGGCACTCTCCTCGCAGGAGGTATGCGGGAAGATCCTCGGGGCGATAAAGGAGTTCTGCGGCGATCAGCCGCAGTCGGACGATATCACCCTGATGGTGATCCGGGCGGTGTAATATGAACGAGAGGGAATTCTCCGTAACGATCGCTTCGGACACCGGGGCAATCCCGGGGGTAACTGCAGCCCTGGAAAAACTCCTGAAGGCACACGCGTTCGAGGAGGATGAGATCCTCGACGTCCAGCTCGCAGTCGAGGAGGCGATCTCCAACATCATCCTCCACGGGTACCGGGGTGGCACAGGGGTAATCACGGTCTGCTGCAAAGTTACCGGCGAGATGGCGGAGGTACGGATCGAGGATTCCGCCCCCCCTTTCGACCCGCTCTCGCTGCCGGAGCCCGATCTCGCCGCGGGTATCGAAAGCCGCACGGTCGGCGGGCTGGGCATTCCCCTCATCCGGAGGGTTATGGACGGGATCACCTACCGCTACGAGAACGGGAAAAATATCCTTGTGCTTGTCAGGTGGAAAGCGTTCCCGATCTCCCGTTAAACGGGCCGGGCGCCCGGGCCCGCGTTTTCCACCGCACCCGCCTGATATAAATTCCGTACCGGGCAGGTCCGGGTCTCTTGTAAAAATCTGCGTATTCCCTAGAACCGCTTCGGGTCCGTGCTCACGTCGACGATCACGGGCGTTGCAAGCGACATTGCCCGGACGAGCGCCGGTTTCAGTTCCTCCGGCCGCTCCACCCGGATCCCGGCGCCTCCGCAGATCTCCGCGTACCGTGCGAAATCGGGGTTGAGGAGATCGGTCGCGTAGTTCGGGTAATGCTCCTGCATCTGCTCCACCTGGATCATCCCGAGCTGGCGGTTGTTGAAGAGGACGACGACCATCGGCAGCCGGTATTTTACCGCGGTCACGAAATCGCCCATCGCCATCGCAAACCCCCCGTCGCCGGTGATGCAGAAGACCTGTTTCTCCGGGTACGCAAGCTTTGCCGCAAGCGCCCCCGGGAACCCGAAGCCCATGGTGGCGAGATACCCGGACATGCAGAACCGCTGCCGCTTCATCCGGAAGTTCCGGCCGAACCACCACTGGTTCTCGCCGACATCGACCGAGATGACGGCGTCCTCCGGAACCGTTTCCGAAAGTACCTTCATGATAAACGGCGGGCGGAGCGGGGCAGCAGCGCCGTCCGCTTCCTCGTCCCGCTGACCGTCCCACGCGGCTTTCATGGCCGCGATCCGCTGCAGGCTGTCTCCCGGCGGACGTTCTTTTATGAGGGGCAGGAGCCGGGGAAGGACGTGCCGGGCGTTTCCCCAGAGCGGGACGGACTGCTCGTTTTTACCCAGCCTGATCGGGTCGATATCCACCTGGACCATCGCCTTGCCGGCCGGGACGTTCGTAAACTTCGAGAAGCCGACGCCAAGGGTGATCAGGAGGTCGGACTCTTCTGCGAGGTTCCGGGCCTGCGGCGAGCCGACCGACCCGAGGATCCCGATGACCCGGGGGTTCTCCTCCGGAATGATTCCCTTTGCCCGGAACGTGGTGAGCACGGGAGCCCCGGTTTTTTCTGCGAGCGCGAGGATCTCGTTTCCCGACCCGTACGCTCCCCAGCCGGCGAGGATCACCGGCTTTTTTGCGGCGTTGATGGCATCGGCAGCCCGTTTCATCGCTTCATCGGTAGGAATTATATCGGGTCCGGTGATGCAGGACTCCCGGACGCAGGCTCCCGCATCGAGCGGCTGCTTCTGGATGTCGTTCGGGACCGAGAGCTGGGCGACCCCGTGGTGGAGGATCGCGTACTTGAGCGCACGGTTGAGGAGGAGGACGGCGACGTTTTTTTCATACACGGTGTTATTGTAGACCGTCACGGGCCGGAAGAAGGCGTCCTGGTCGATCTCCTGGATGCCGCCGGGCCCGGTGTACTGGGCCTCCACCTGGCCGTTGAGGGAGATGACCGAAGCATGGTCTTCCTTGGCGTCATAGAGGCCGGTTGTCAGGTTGGTTGCGCCGGGACCGGCGATGGTGAGGCAGCCGGCGACCTTTCCGGTGAGCTTGTGGTATGCTGAGGCGGCCATCGCGGCGTTCTCCTCGTGCCGGACCACGATGTACCGGATCGCCGGGTTCTTCCGGATCGCGTCGACAAGGCCCAGCGACGAGGTTCCCGGCAGGCCGAAGACAAGATTCACACCCCACTTGGCCAGCTCCCCGATGAGCACCTCTGACACGGTCGTTCCCGCTCCCGCGTGAACCTCCTCTCCAGTACCGGCTACCGGTTCGAACGCCTCTTTCGGTGCACCGCACACCGGGCAGGTCCAGTCTGCCGGCAGGTCTGAAAATGTTGTCCCGGCTGCTGCGCCCGCACCCGGGTCCCCGCGTTCCTCGTCATAGATGTACCCGCAGACGGTACATTTCCACTGTGCCATACCGTCCCCATGAGGACTCCGGTTATATGAATGTTGGGCCTGGACACCGGGGGGGATGGGCATACAATTGAAAAAAAAGGACAACCGGCCAAGCTTTTTTAACCCGCACGTGATGTCTATAAAATCAGGATAACGGGATCGCGATGCAGGAACAGGAGAGAGATCTCTCCGGTGCATACGATACCGCGGCGTGATGGAAATGAAGGTAAAGAAGAAGACGACCTATGTCTCCCTTTCGGAAGACGAAAGCCTGCACGAGGGATACGAACGCGGAATCCGTTCGGTCGAACGCGAACTCGGGAAGTCGCATCCCCTCCATATCGGGGACGAAGAGATCCATGCAGGACCGGAGTTCGAAGTCCGGGCCCCGTTCGACACCACCATCCTCGTGGGAAAATTCCAGACGGCATCGCCGGCCCTCATCCGGTCCGCCATCGCGACCGCAAAAGGCGCGTTCCCTGCATGGGAGGAGACCGGGTGGAAACAGCGGGTGAAGATCCTCCGGAAAACTGCGGAGATCCTAAAACGGCAGCAGTACGAACTTGCCGCCCTGATCACGTACGAGGCAGGGAAGACCCGGGCAGAAGCGGTCGCCGAAACCGGGGAAGCGATCGACATGATCCGGTACCACGCGGCGATCGTGTCGAAGAACCGGGGCTTCATCGTACCCATGGAATCCGACCCGCCGGAGATCGTATGCCAGAGCGTGATGCGTCCGCACGGGACCTGGGCGGTCATCTCCCCGTTCAATTTCCCGCTCAGCCTCGCGACCGGGATGGCCGCCGGGGCGCTCATCTGCGGGAACACCGTAATCCTGAAACCCACCAGCGCCGCACCCCTCTCCTGCTTACGGCTCTACGAGGCGTTTATCGCTGCCGGGGTCCCGACGGGGGCGGTCCACTACCTCACCGGGCCGGGGGGAACGTTCGGGGAAGTGGTCACCGCCCACCCCGATGTCGACGGGATCGCGTTCACCGGCTCCCGCGATGCCGGGATCTGGCTGCAGAGGAGATTTTCCGAGCGGCAGCCCTATCCCAAGCCGGTCATAGCGGAGATGGGGAGCAAGAACCCGGTCATCGTAACGGCAAACGCGGATCCCGGCAAGGCAGCCGAAGGGGTGATGAGGAGCGCATTCGGGTATTCAGGCCAGAAGTGCAGCGCGGCCTCCCGGGTATATGTCCACCACGCGGTCTTCGACGCATTCATCCGCGCCCTCGTACACAGAACCGGCGAACTCGTCACCGGTGACCCGCGGAAGAGGGAGACCTATACCGGGCCGGTGATCGATGCCGCCGCAAAAGCCCGCTTCCGGGAGGTCGTGGCCCGTGTCCGTCGCAGCGGGGGGGAGGTCCTCGCCGGCGGAGATGAACCGGTAAGCGGAGATCTCCCGCCCGGCCACTTCGTTCTCCCCACCATCGTGACCGGCCTGCCGCCGGAGCACCCTCTCGTGAAAAAGGAGCTCTTCATCCCGCTGGTCATCGTGGAGCGGTGCGCGAGCCTCGAAGAGGCGCTTGCCCGGGCAAATGATACCGACTTCGGGCTCACTGCCGGCATATTCTCCGAAGACCCTCAGGAAGTCGGATATTTCTTCAATGCCATCAGGTCCGGCGTGGTTTACGCGAACCGCCGTGGCGGGGCTACGACCGGGGCCTGGCCGGGGATGCAGCCGTTCGGGGGCTGGAAAGCGAGCGGCTCCACCGGTAAAGGGGTCGGCGGGCCATGGTACCTCCTCTCGTATATGCGCGAACAGTCCCGGACCCGGATCACGGGTCCCTGATTGCAGACGTAACGATAACCCTCGACCCGGGGCCTTTCGGCACCTGCTGTCCGGCCGGATGTGCCCGGTAAAAAGTCGTCAGGCAGG
Organism: Methanoregula sp.; assembly: GCA_035541835.1. Lineage (GTDB taxonomy): Archaea > Halobacteriota > Methanomicrobia > Methanomicrobiales > Methanospirillaceae > Methanoregula. Next base: position 876 of record DATKMN010000048.1, on the reverse strand, counting down.
TCTGCTTTTCCTTTTCCTGCCGACGACGATTTATATTCCGGGACCATAATTGTACACGTAATGACTCCCGTACGGAGATGGGGACCGGGACCGTATTCTGTTGCGGTCATTCACGGGGGCCCGGGTGCGCCCGGCGAGGTGGCACCGGTCGCCCGGGAACTCTCGACATTGCGCGGTGTACTCGAACCGTTCCAGACAGAGAGTACGATCGAGGGGCAGGTCCGGGAACTCCGCTCGGTCCTCCTTGAGCACGGCGCCCCGCCATTCATCCTCATCGGCTTTTCCTGGGGAGCGTTCCTCTCGTGGATTTTTGCATCCCGCTATCCCGATCTGGTCAGGAAACTTATCCTTGTGGGATGCCCTCCCTTCGAGGAACAGTATGCCTCCGCTATCACCAGGAAACGGCTCGACCGGCTCAGGCCCCCTGAGCGGGAGGAAGCGCAGGGGCTCATCGCAGGGCTTGACAACCCGGCCTCCGGCGACCGGAACCTCACCCTTGCCCGCCTCGGCGCCATCCTTGCCCGTGCCGATGCCTTCGATCCCATCCATCCCGACGACGAGGCCTTCCACTGCCAGTACGATCTCTTCCACGGGGTATGGGACGAGGCGTGCGAGCTGCGGGAAAAGGAGATACTCCTCCGGATGGGAAAGCGGATTACCTGTCCGGTCATCGCCATCCATGGCGACTGGGACCCCCACCCGGCGGAAGGTGTCAACGACCCGCTCACCCGAGAGCTTCCGGATTTCCGGTTTGTCCTCCTTGAGAAGTGCGGGCACCGGCCCTGGATCGAGAGGAACGCGTCCGAAGCTTTCTTCAAGCTGCTTGTCGGTGAGATCTGATCGATCCCCTAAAATCTCTCTGGGGAAAAAAAACCG
>DATKMN010000047.1:0-3968 GCA_035541835.1 Methanoregula sp. | reverse complement strand
ATGATAACGACCATGATCGGGGAGCCGATGCGCCCCGGCTTTGCGGGAAAACCGCTGCCGGGGATAGAGGCCGATGTAGTTGATAAGGATGGGAAATCCGTTCCTCCCGGTACCGGTGGCTTCCTCGTGATCAAATCCCCGTGGCCATCCATGTTCCGCGGGGTGTACAAGGATGACGAGCGGTACCGGAAGTACTGGACCACGATAAACGGCTGCTATGCAGTCGGCGATCTCGCGGTGAAGGGAAAAGACGGGTACATCATGATCCTCGGCCGGGCGGACGACATCATCATCGTTGCCGGTCACAACATCGGGACAGCTGAAGTCGAGAGCGCCCTGGTCTCCCACCAGGCAGTCGCGGAAGCGGCGGTGATCGGGAAACCGGATCCGATAAAGGGGAACTCGATCAAGGCCTTCGTGATCCTGAGGGTCGGGAACCAGCCCGGCGAGAAACTGCTGCAGGACCTTATGTACCATGTCCGGATGACCCTTGGCCCCATTGCAGTACCTCACGAAATTGAGTTTGTCGACAAACTCCCCAAGACGCGGAGCGGCAAGATCATGCGCAGGGTGCTGAAGGCAAAAGAGATGGGAATCGATCCCGGCGACATTTCAACGCTGGAGGAATGAGGTTACGGGATCCGGAAAAAAGGAGCCCGACAAAATAGAGCAAGACAAAAAAGTGTGAGAACATGAACGCAGAAAAAATGGAAAACGTAGTGACAGCCCGGGACCTGACCGGGAACCCGGCACCGCTGGGGCTGATGGGCTTTGGGATGACCACCGTTCTTTTGAACCTGCACAATGCCGGGTTCTTCGAGCTCGGGAGCATGATCCTCGCGATGGGGATCTTCTACGGGGGAATCGCCCAGCTCTTTGCGGGAACGATGGAATGGAAGAAGGGGAACACGTTCGCAACAACCGCGTTCCTGTCGTACGGCCTCTTCTGGCTCTCGCTTGTCGGGCTGGTAGTGTTCCCGTCACTGGGAATCGGGGCGAAAACATCAGGAGTGGCAATGGCGGCATACCTCGCGATGTGGGGGATCTTCACCGCGGTTATGTTCGTGGGTACGCTCCGGTTCAACCGCGCTATGCAGTTCGTCTTCGGATCGCTCGCGGTCCTTTTCTTCCTGCTCGCGGCAGGGGAACTCACGGGCATCCAGGCCCTGACACAGCTTGCGGGATGGGAGGGGTTGTTCTGCGGCTTCTCCGCGATCTACACGGGTCTTGCACAGGTAATCAATGAGACCTACGGCAAGGGAGCGATGGTTGTTCCTCTCTGGCCCGTCAAATAATCTCCTCTTTTCGACTTTTTTGATTCGCTTTTTTTTTAAGAGCACGGTCTTGAAGATACAGGAGGCTGATAAAAATCCTGTTCCCCGTATTTTGCCAGGGAGAAGAAATATCTCCCCGGCTCCCGGCCGCTCCCTTCTTACCCGCAACCGGGCCGGAAAATCTTTTTTCTCTGGGCAATACGATACCCGGAGACTACCTGAACGGACGTGCCAAACGCCGAATCGAGTGCGAGGTCTCCGGTATCGACATAAAGCATCGGGGTCTCCCGGAGTTTGTGGGGTGTTGCGATCACGATGACGTTTTCCACTCCCGCACGCTTTACGATCCGGGCACTGATCTGCTGGTTCCCCCTTCCGAGAATAAATCCCTGGGCACCGATCGGGCTTACGATGATCCGGATCCTCTCTTCTTTTTCTGTCAGTGCAAGGAGCGTCCGTTCATCTGCGTCCACCGCAACCACGGTCCCGTTTTTCACAACGTCTACACCGAGGATCGTTTTGGGTATCCCTGCACTGCGGGCAACCGCCTCAAGCGTGGATCCGGCGCCCAGGATGTACAGGGTGTCCGGCAGCATGACTTCACGCATGAACCTCGCAATCTCCCCCCGGGCCCGCTCCTCGTCCGCCTCCTCAAACACCTGTTTGGACAACTGTGTCATACCGGGAAGGGTGGGGACACGGGCGATCCCGTACAGGATTGCTTTCAGGGTTCCCCGGCGGTAGCTCTCCTCATCGATGTCCATCACTTCCGCATCCCGCAGGATAAACCCTTCCGGGACAACGAGGATCCCCGCCGCCGAACAGGGATCGACTGCAAAGACGGCGGAATACATCTTGACCCCTGCCGGGATCCCGAGGATGGGCGTTCCTTTCCCCGTGACATCATACACATCACGGGCCGTACCGTCACCGCCGCAGAAGAGCACCAGCCCGACACCTGCATCGAGGAATGCCCGGACTGCATTTTTTGTGTCCCGGGCAGTACTCTCTCCCGAATAACGGTACGCGACCTCGTACCGGGAGATCCCTGTCATCCGGAGGATGTCTTCTCCCATGGCACCCGAACAGGTTACAAAAAAGAGGTCCGGGACACCTGCAAGGGCCTCCAGGGCAGCTTTCGCACGTTTCCCTGCAGCCGGTTGTGCACCCCGTGCCTTTGCCTCTGCCGCATTCCCGTCGGTTCCCTTGAGCCCGACCGATCCGCCCATACCGGCGAGCGGGTTGACCACGAAACCAATGCGGCGCATAAAAAAAGATCTGATCAGACCTTCGGTATCCGGGCGAGAGATTCCCGGATCAGGGCATCCGGATACTCGTAGTCCACCAGCTGGCCAGAATAAAATGCGTCATACGCACTCATGTCGAAGTTGCCGTGGCCGGAACAGTTGACCAGTATCGTCTTGTCTTCGCCCGTCTTTTTACAGACCAGTGCTTCGTCGATAACGGATTTTATCGCGTGCGATGTCTCGGGAGCGATGATGATCCCTTCCGTCCGGGCGAAGGTCTGCGCGGCTTCGAAGACCTCGCTCTGGTGGTACGACACCGCCCGCATGGTCCCGTCGTGCACGAGCCGGGATACGATCGGAGAATCGCCATGATACCGGAGCCCGCCGGCATGCATGGACGGCGGAACAAAGTCGTGGCCGAGCGTGAACATCTTGAGGAGGGGGGTGTATCCCGCTTCGTCCGCGAGGTCGTACGTGTACAGCCCTTTCGTCAGGGTCGGGCACGAAGCTGGTTCCACCGCAATGATATCGGTCTCCGGGTGTTTCCCGGTGAGCTTGTCGCCGGCGAACGGGAACGAGATGCCGGCAAAATTCGATCCGCCACCGACTGCACCGATCACCACATCGGGATAATCGTCCACCATCGCCAGCTGCTCCCGGCACTCGAGCCCGATCACCGTCTGGTGGAGGCAGACATGGTTCAGCACGGAGCCAAGCGCATAGTTGGTATTATCGTGGGACGCGGCATCCTCGACCGCCTCGGAGATCGCGATGCCAAGGCTCCCCGGCGTATCGGGATCCTTTGCAAGGACCGCCTGCCCGGATTTCGTCTTCGTGCTGGGGCTCGGGATGCATTCCGCCCCCCAGACCTGCATCATCGACTTCCGGTACGGTTTCTGGGCATAGCTCGACCGGACCATGTAGATGGTGCACTCCATATCGTACAACATCGTCGCGAACGCGATGGCGGAACCCCATTGTCCTGCACCGGTCTCGGTCGAGATCCGCTCGACGCCTTCCTTCATATTGTAGTATGCCTGCGGGACCGAGGTGTTCGTCTTATGGCTTCCCGCGGGGCTGACTCCCTCCCATTTATAGTAGATCTTTGCGGGGGTTTTCAGGAATTTCTCCAGCCGGTGCGCCCGGTAGAGCGGCGTGGGTCTCCAGAGGCGCATGACGTCCCTGACTTCTTCGGGAATCCCGATGTTCCTGTCGGTAGTGACTTCCTGCCGGATCAGTTCCATCGGGAAAATCGCTGAGAGGTCCTGGGGGCCGATCGGTTTATGCGTCTGCGGATGAAGGGGCGGATCGAGCGGTGACTTCAGGTCCGCCTGGATGTTATACCAGTTCTTTGGTATCTGCTCCTCGTCAAGGAGGATTTTTGTCTGCATACTAACAAGCTTGTATTGTATAAATATATACATTGTGGAACGATTTTGAACATTTT
>DATKMN010000046.1:0-12040 GCA_035541835.1 Methanoregula sp. | reverse complement strand
GGGATTACGATGCCGTGACGAAGATGATCCAACTGTATTACCGGGACAAGGATGAAGTGTTGCGGATGATGGACACTCATGCGCAGGCATCGTAAGTGATCGCCCATGACAATCGGGATGCAGCACTCCGGATCGTAGGTTTATTCCGGAAACCTTCGCCCGTTCAGGTTGGCCGGCGGGATGACTGAGAAAAGTCCCGCGGGACACGATAATCCCCATTGTTCCCTCCCGCATCGTGCACTGAAATTGGGGCTCTCCGAAGATGATCGTGGTTTCTCATGGACTACCTGTACACGCTCCTGAAATTTATCATCGGGGGAGGGATAATTGTCGGGGTTACCCTCCTCGCCCAGAATATTGACCCGCGGTTTGGTGGTATTCTCGCCGCCGCCCCTATAACAACAACCATCGCTTTCCTTTTGACCTACACGGAGACCGGATCGGGGGCAACTCATCTGCTCGTCCTCGGGTCATTCTGGTTCGCGATCCCAACCCTGGTTTTCCTTTGTTCTCTTTACCTCCTGATGAACCGGCTCCCGTTCATCCAGAGCCTCGTTGCTGCATCAGGAATATGGATACTTGCGATACTCATCGCGATCAGGCTGCTTCCAACGGGCTAGAATGACCTGAGATCCGGTGAAGCTCGGTCAGGGTATCAAAGATCATTTTAAATAATGGTCATGTCTCCACAGGAAATCAGGGGGTATCTATATTTTCAAATGGTCTCTCTATAGTCCTCTGAACTATTCTTTGAATCCCTTGAGATCTGGCCCGGTGACAGACCTGTAATTTTGGTGAGAATAAAAACAGATCTTCCGGAGAAGGATTATGCCGGTGTCGGAAAGTGAATCGCTCATTCAGGAGATTACGGCAGGTATCATTACCACGGTGATCCCCAAAAAAAGCAGTTCTTCTCTGCCGGTCTATCCCTTATCTGCATTTTCCCGGTGATACGTTCACGTTCATGCAGGAAGATCCTTGCAGAGCTGATAGACCGATGACCGGCATCTGGGACACCGGGCCTTCCCGGAAAACTTGAACATCGAACCGCAGACACAGAGGCCAGCGCGGTGCTCGACCATGAAACGGTATCTTCGTTCGTCGATCAGAGGTATCCCCGGTTCATTTTCGGAAGTGTTCCGGTTGTCCTCCGGGTGAGTGCATGTGCGGATGTAGTCAACCAGTGAGTGGCGGCAGAGATCCGGAAGATCCTTCATACTCACCTTCTTCTCCCGCCCGCACCGCTTGCAGTGAAGGAGGTGGTACATCCCGCCGCTGCCCTTTCTCACTTCAAACCGGGTACTGCATTTCAAGCAAATTGCCTGGAATTTTTTCATGTTACATCTCCCTCTGGCCGGTCCACCCGGTGCTGAAAACGGTTCCCCGGGATCCCTGGCCCGGGAACTGATAGTCTGACACGGCTTCCCGTTTTTATGGTCCGGGCTCGGTATCATTGCTGATCCCTCGTGGTGTCTCAATTGGTACTAAATTTCTGGACAGTACTTCTGGTGCCGGATAAATCTATATATATTTCGATTTAATCCTATATTTTGCGGGTGCAGAATTTTTTACCTGTGTCTTGTACGAGTTTTCGTTCGCGTGATCTTTCAGATCTTCCTGTCCGACCAGCGAAATTGTTTTACGTGATCGCGGCTAGTAAGCAGCGGCAGTAGCAATACTGTTAAAAGAGGAAATTATGGCTGAAGGAAGATTTGAGAGGAAAGGCCCGAGGAATTTCGGAGGACCCCGCGAGATGACGAAAGTGACCTGTTCAGACTGCGGGAAGGAATGTGAGGTCCCGTTCAAGCCCACGGAAGGCCGGCCGGTATACTGCCGGGAGTGTCTGCCAAAGCACCAGAAACCCAGGTACTGATCATCTTTTTTATCCTGCCGGGAAATGCACTGGCAGGAGGGGACGGTTTGGCGTCCGCATTATACGCTGTACCGGCAGGCAGGTTCCGGAACAATATTGAAGTGCCCGGGGTACGAAACGTACAGGTACACGCATGAAGGAACCGGTGACCGGCAAGGCCGATATCGCTCTCGTCAAGGAGCAGACCGCCCGGCTCTCCGTCATCTCCAATGCGGGGCTCGTAGTCCTGAAGTTCTCCGTGGGTCTTGCCATTGGTTCCGTGAGCATCGTCTCCGAGGCGATCCATTCGTCGATGGACCTCCTCGCCGCGGTCATCGCCTTTTTCTCCGTGAGGAAATCCGCCGAACCACCCGATGCCGGCCACTCCTACGGCCACGGGAAATTCGAGGACATCTCCGGCCTCGTCGAGGCAATCCTCATCTTCATCGCCGCAGTCCTGATCATCCGGGAAGCGGCCGGAAAACTTCTTGCAGGGGGGACGGAGGAGCAGATCCTCGGGTCCCCCGGGCTCCTCATCGCGGGTATCGCGATCATGGCGCTCTCGGCGGCCGCCAATTGGTACGTCTCCGAACGGCTCATGAAGGTCGCAAAGGCTTCGGATTCGATCGCTCTCGAGAGCGATGCCTGGCACCTCCGGACCGATGTGTACACCTCGCTGGGAGTCTTCTCCGGCCTCGTCCTTATACGGCTGACGGGGATCACCATCTTCGACCCCCTCTTTGCAATCGGCGTCGCAATCGTAATCCTCAGGGCGGCGTACGAGCTCTCCGTGCGGTCGTTTGCCGACCTCATCGACCACTCCATCCCGGCCAAAGATGAAGAACGCATACGGGCGATCATCTGCGGCCACTCGGGAGACTATGCCGGGTTCCACGATCTCCGGACCCGCAGGTCCGGCCCCGAGATCTTCATCGAGTTCCACCTCGTCGTCCCGGGCGAGGTCTCGGTTACGCAGTCGCACGATCTCGCCGATCACCTCGAATCCGACCTTGCCCTGGAATTCCCCCGGTCCCACATCACCATCCACATCGAGCCCTGCAGCAACGGGTGCACGCGCTGCGGCCCGTACTGCACGTTTTATGAGAAAAACCCAACCTGCCGGGAGAGCCCGGAGAAAACGCTCCCGGCCGGGGAATAACCGGAATCATCCCGTTGTCCCTGCTGTTCCCGGTCGTACAGCCGCCTGTTCCATCGGAAACAAACCTTTTTTCATGGCATACGACCAGATCAGATAACGATCTATGGATATCTTCTCCATCATCCTGATCATCGCGGGGTTGTGCCTCTTCGAGACGATCACGAGCATCGATAACGCGATCATCAACGCCGAGGTGCTCTCGACGATGCGGATGAAGGCGAGGCGCTGGTTCCTGGTCTACGGCCTCTTTTTTGCGGTCTTCATCGTGAGGGGCCTCCTCCCCTGGCTCATCGTCTGGATGTCCGCCCCTTCGCTGGGACCTGTGGGTGCCCTCACGGCCACGTTCTCGAGCGATCCTGCCGTCCTCGCGGCGATCGAGGCGTCCGCTCCTGTCCTTCTCATCGGCGGCGGCACATTCCTCCTCTTCCTCTTCTGCCACTGGCTTTTCCTCGAAGAGAAGAACTTCGGTCTCCGGGGGGAGCGGTATATCGCAACGAAAGGAGTCTGGTTCTTTGCGATCGTCTCCATCGTCCTTGCCGGCCTCGTCTGGCTCTCGCTCATCCGGAACCCGCTGATGGCATTCGGGGCGGTGGTCGGCTCTACGGCGTTTTTTATAGTCCACGGGTTCCGGCAGAACGCTGAGGATCACGAGAGGAAGATGATCTCAGGAAATATGTCCGACATCAGCAAGATCTTTTACCTCGAGGTAATCGACGCCACCTTCTCGATCGACGGCGTGCTCGGGGCGTTTGCGTTCACCCTTGCCGTCCCCCTCATCCTGATCGGGAACGGGGTCGGGGCCTACGTGGTCCGGGAGATCACGCTCCGGAACGTGGACAACATCAAAAAATACCGGTTCCTGAAAAACGGCGCAATGTACTCTATCTGTATCCTCGGCATTATCATGGTCATGGACGCTTTCGGGATCGGCATCCCGGCATGGGTCTCCCCGGTCATCACGTTCGGGGTCGTCGGCTTCTTCCTCTTCAGGTCGATGCAGCCGGAGTTTCCCCCTGTTTAGGAAAGGGAGGATTCCAAAGGCCGGCTGTTTTCCCCCCCGGGCAATCCGTGCCGCGTGCCGGCATTTTCGTCCGGCCCACACCTGGGGTCCGGCCTGCCTGCCTGACGTATCTTGATATAGGAACAGGTTTTAACATTTTTCAGCTCAAGCGGCCGGCAAAACGACCGCTCACCGAAGGCAGATGATGTCTTTTTACCTCGTCAGTCCTGAACTATACTCCTGGGTGATCCTCCCCCTCCTCATCTTCCTCGCCCGTATCGGCGATGTCAGCATGGAGACCGTACGGGTCATCTACATCTCGAAGGGGATCAAGTACCTGGCCCCGATCATCGCGTTCTTCGAGATCATCATCTGGCTCCTCGCCATGGAAGTCGTGATGAGCGATCTCTCGAACGTGCTGAACTTTTTCGCGTTCGCGTTCGGGTTCGCAACCGGCACGTTCGTCGGCCTTGTCATCGAGGAGAAAGTGTCGATCGGGATGGTTATCATGCGGATCATCACGAATGAAGAGAACGTCGAAGAGATCTCAACGTTCATGCAGGCGGAGAACCTGGGCGTGACCTGCCTCGACGCAAAAGGTGCGCGGGGCAGCGTCAAGATGATCCTCTCGCTCGTGAACCGGACGGATGTCCCCCGGATCACCGCCCACATCCGGGCCACCAGCCCCCACGCCTTCTTCTCCATCGAGGACGTCCGGTACGTCAACGAAGGGGTCTTCCGGCCGAAGAAACCCAATGCCCTCACCGGACTGTTCCATTCATTCATCCGGCCCCGGAAAAAGAAGTAACCATTTTTTTATTGTCCGGACTTTCCGGCCCTTCCGGAACCGGTACACTTGTGTTTCCAGGAGAGAAACGTTCCGGCAGGGGGCTATCCGACAATTTATGACGCATCGCCCCTAACATACCACTAATCGCGCGCCGTTGATCCCGACGCTTCCGGTGATCGCCATCAAAGCCGAAATGCCCCTCTCAAAACCGATACGGAGATTCCTTTCCCGTACGGAAGAGACCCTCGATACGGAGATCTCGCTCCTCCGGAACCCCGAGGCCGAACCGGGGGGCACCCTGGTCGATATCTATACCTACGATATCGAAAAGAACGTCATCATCTTCCCGGCCCACTACATCGGCCTCCTCAAGGATTTCATCATCGCCAAGCACTGCACCCATCTCCTCATCAAGGGAGCGGCGGCGAAAAAGGCAAAGTACCTCGTCTGCTCCTATAACGGCGACACGGTCTTCCGCGGGATGCGCCAGATCTATTTCGATGCCCTGAAGGACGAGGCGAAAAAGGACACGAAACTGCCGGTGAAAAAACTCCTCCAGATGCTCTTCATCCTGTACAACCATTTCCACGAAGATGTCAACGAAGTGCCGTGGAACCCGATTACAAATGCGAGCGTTTACTACCGGATGCCCAAGATCCGGAAAACCCAGCTCTATCACGTGATGAAGGAGAGCAAGGCGGACATGGACGAGATGATGGACCAGGAGTCGATCATCCCGCGCCGGTATTTCGTCCTGAACAAGGCAATGTTCTATGCCCGCGACATGTTCCTTGCAAAGACCCTCCCGGCAGACGAGCTCCTGCCAACCATCAACATCCCCCAGATGAAGAAGTTCAACCATCTCGAGGTCAAGGAGATGCTCACCACCCGGTGGACGCACACCGCCTGGTACCAGTCGAAGGTCTTTGGTGACAACATGGTCGAGATCCTCGATAAGCACCTCGGGCTGGTCGAATGGGGGGCCGAGCCGTCCATCGACTATTACTATGATCTGTACAAAACCGGTGTCAACCTGACCAATCACCTGATCGCGTACATGACGATGAAGGACTGGTTCGTCTGGGAGACCCCGGCCCACCTGCTTGATGCCCACCAGAAGAAGAAAGAGTATGAGGATGAAGCGCTGAAAAAAATATTCGGGGATCTCATCGCTGATTCCTGAAAAGACGGCAAAAATGAGCATGTGAGAGGAGCGGGATATGGCAGTAAAAGAGGCAGTTGAACTGTTAAAAAAAGGCGCGTCGTTTGTCCGGCGGACGAAGTACCGGGAGGCGCTGGCCTGTTACGACAAGGCCCTTTCGCTCGATCCGGCGAGCGCAGAGGGGTGGTACCTCCGCGCATCGGTCCTGATCGAGACCGGGAAGAACACCGAAGCCCTCGTGGACTGTGAGAAGGCGATCCGGCTCAACCCCCATTACGCGGACGCATGGTCGAAGAAGGGGCTTGCCCTCTTCAACCTCGAGCGTTTCGAGGAGGCCGTCTTTGCCTGCACCCGCGCCCTTGCCCTGAACGCCAATGATGCGACCGCCTGGTATGTCAAGGGGGTGAGCCTCGACGAGCTCGGGAAAAGCGACGAGGCGCAGGAGGCGTACGGGAAATCCCTGGAACTGGAGATCATCCTCGACATGGACGCCGAGAGAAAAAAAGTCCGGAGAACATAACAATACCGCATATTGACTGCCCGGGCGTTCCGGAACCGTGCAGGTTCATTTTTTGCTTCTTTTTGCCGTTTCTATCCTGCAGGAAAAACCATTATTCCGGGCGGGTGCACGGCTTTTTTATGGCAGGGAGCCCTGCCGTTGTTCCCGGGGAGGTACGATTAAATCGTATTCCTTTTTATTTTATCAACGGTTAATTAATGACTAAAAGGTTGTTCGATGCTCTCGGTTCTCCTTGTAGACGACGAGATGATGCTCCTCGACGCGACCCGTCTCTTTCTCCAGCGCTACGGGGAGATGGACGTGACGACTGCCGCGTCCACGACAGAGGCCCTCGGACAACTCCCCGGCCATTCCTTCGACGCGATGGTCGTGGACTACGACATGCCTGACATCAATGGCATAGAATTCCTCAAGATTATCCGGGCAAAAGGCGACACCACTCCCGTGATCATCTTCACCGGCGTAGGGCGGGAACACGCGGCGATCGAAGCCCTCAACAACGGCGCGGACTACTTTATCCAGAAGGGGGAGAACCCCAATGCCCAGCTCCGGAACATGGTCCATATGATCCGCCAGGTCGTGGACCGGAAATTCATCGGCGCCGGCCTCGGGACTTCCCAGAAGGTCCTCGCCGATGCGGTCCGGTTCTTCCCTTCTGCTGCATTTGCCATCGACCACGACGGGAAGGTCATCACCTGGAACGAGGCGATGGAGTCCTTCACGGGTATCCCGGCCGCAGACATCGTCGGCAAAGGCGACGGTGCGTATTCGATTCCGTTCTTCGGTCACCGGACACCCATGCTCGTGGACCTCATCTTCAAGGACGACGAAGAGATCCGGAAGCATAATTATACCCTGACATTCCGGGACCGCTCGGCGGTGATCGGCTGGACCCGGCTCGCTCCGCGGAAGGGGATGCCCGAGATCCTCTGGATGAAAGCGGCGCCCCTGTTCGACAGCAAGGGGGTCTTTGTCGGGGCACTCGCAGGAGTGATGGACATCTCGTCTGAGACCGTCGGCGAACAGGCCCCGGAGACCGGGCCGGTACCAGCTTCCCCCGAGCCCGGCTCCGCGCCCCAGGCCGGCTGGGTGTTTCACAAAATTCTCGGCAGGGCCAAGAGCCTCCACCGGGAAGGATTGCGGCTCTATTACCGGGAGGGGAAGTTCCAGGACGCGATTGCCTCCTTCGACCGGGCGATCGAGATCGACCCGACCCTGCCGTTCATCTGGCACGACCGGGGGGTCTGCCTACGGGAGATCGGGAGGGACGAGGAGGCGCTCCGCTCGTTCGACAAGGCAGCCGACCTGGCCCCCGAGGTCGAAGAGATCCTGTACTCCCGTGCCGCCATGCTCCGGAAGATCGGCCTGCTCCGGCAGCAGCCGGCGGTAATCGACGGAGCCATACGGGCCTACCAGCGGCTCCTCGAACTGAACCCGAACCATGCCGATGCCTGGAATGACCTCGGCGTCTGTGTCCGGGAGTCGGGAAAACCCGAGCAGTCGCGGCAGTACTTCGACCGGGCGCGTGAGATCGTGATCAACGGAAAGGACAAAAAGAATATCCGGAACCTCGACCGGCTCGTGTAGTGCGGACCAGCGGTTTTCATAGGGGAGGAGTGTTAATCTCCACTACGGGGAGATCTTCTTGCGAAGCAGGGTGTATTTTGCAGATATCCGGGCAACATCTGACCGGGAGAGTACGGTAAAAAAAATCCAGGCGCTTTTCGACACGGCCGGGTTCTCCGGGGTATTCTCGGCCGGGGACAGGACCGCGGTGAAGCTGCACTTCGGGGAACCCGGGAACGACGGGTACATCAGCCCGGTGTATGTCCGCCAGGTCGTTGACAAGATTAAGGGCGCGGGCGCTCACCCGTTCCTTACCGATACCAATACGCTGTACCTCGGGAGCCGGGCAAACGCGGTGGACCATATCACCACGGCGATCCTCCACGGCTTCGACTATGCCGTGACGGGAGCGCCGGTCATCATCGCCGACGGTCTCGACGGGAAGAACATCGCGAAGGTGCAGACCGGCCTGAAGCATTTCGACACCGTCTCGATCGCGGGCGATATCGCCGCTGCGGACAGCATGATGGTGCTGAGCCATTTCAAGGGCCACATCGTCGCCGGGTTCGGCGGGGCGCTCAAGAACATCGCGATGGGCTGCGCACCCCCGGAGGGAAAACGGGCCCAGCACAATGCCAGGCCGTTCTCCCTTCCGGAGAACTGCACCGGGTGCGGGAAGTGCACGCTTGTCTGCCCCCGCGCAGCGATCCAAATCGATAACGGCCGGTCGGTGATCAACCGGGAGCTCTGCATCGGCTGCTTCGAATGCATGCACGCCTGTCCGGAACACGCAATCGACATCGACTGGGAGACCGAGATCCCGGTCTTCATGGAGCGGATGGTCGAATACGCGTACGGCGCCGTCAGGGACAAGAAGGGAAAGGTCGGGTACATGAATTTCCTCATCCGGATCACCCCGGACTGCGACTGCTTCCCGTTCAGCGATGCGCCCATCGTTCCCGATATCGGCATCCTCGCCTCGACCGACCCGGTCGCGATCGATGCGGCGAGTTTCGATCTCGTGAACCAGCAGACGGGCTTCTCCCGTTCGCTCCTCACCGCACACCACGAATCAGGAGGGGACAAGTTTACCGGTGTCCATGCCAGCACGGACGGGTACCGGCAGATCCGGTATGCCGAAGAACTCGGGATGGGGACCCGTAACTACGAGCTCATACCCCTCTGAAAAGGGGCGATTCGGACCGGTCCTTTCAGGACCGGTGGACGGGCTTTTTCTGTTCGGGTTTTTTATCGTCCGCGTGCCTGCCGTGGAGCGGTCCGGCAATGGAAAAGTTGTCGAGGAGCTCCATGGTGATCCGGGTCCCGAGCGTCGGCTGGATGGACTCAAGCCAGAGGAAGAACCCGACTTTTGGCGGGGTCGGCCGCTCGAACTTGAAATGGCCGTCCTTTGACTGGACCATCTTGTGGTATTCCTTCTTCTGCCGGGACCGCAGGTAGATGATCAGCTCGAACCCCGGGAGATCGGTTGCGACCACCGCCTTCGAGTAGAGCTTCGGGAAATCCCCGTACTCGACCCGTTTTCCCCGGACGCTCAGGCCGTAGGTGTCGCAGAGCGCCTTGATCGCCGGGGGGAAGAGCCCGCCGTACAGGATTTTTTTCACGAGCTGGCTGGTCTGGCCATGGATCTCCGGGTTCCGGTTGCCGCCCGGTCGCGCGATCTGGGTGAATACGGAGTTTTTCACCTCGTCGTGGTACCGCTTGTAATCGAACGGATGCTTCATCGGGATATCGGTTGCCCGTATGAGCTTGGGGTGGTTCACCGGGTTATTGTAGATGATGCGGGGCCGGTAATGCTTGACGAGCGACTTGATCTGCTCGCACGAGCTGGTGTGGATGATTGCATTGGTCGGGTCTTTCGCCAGACGTTTTACCACGGAGTAGTTCGAGAGATCGAACGACGACACGAGCAAGAACGGCGTCTCCTTCTGCCCGTAGAGGTAGCCGAGAAGTCTCTTCTTGTACGCGATCTCCACCTCGAACTCCTTGAGGTCCGCAGGCGATGTCACCACTTCGGCGAACGCCACGAGGTTGTCCGAATCCACGAGGAGGAGATCAAACTCGGCGAGGTCCTGCCCGTTCCCCCGCACCGTGAGATCCCCGTACTTCGAGTAGAAGAGGCCGTTCTGCCCGATCCTGACCTCCTCGCGTCTTCCGGGGGCATCCGCTCCCTTCATCGCGAGGTACTTGATCCCCGGCGATTTTTTCGAGATGTCGAGGAACATCTCGTACACGATCGCCTCGAACCAGCGCCCTTCAGCCGTACGCATCGGTTCGATATCGGGCGAGAAGAGTTTCTTCCGCTCAATCCGGTTCATGTGCCGGGTGGCATTGATCGCTATCGCCGCGGTGGGCTTGAAATGCTTGAAATTCGCGATCAGCCAGGGGATCATGATTGCAGTAAAGCATTTCTCACGTTATAGTAGATAACAATCTGCTTTGGGCTGGGCGATGACCTTCACCAAAAATCCCGGCATAAAATTAGAAACAAAGTCCCTCCGCGGGACTGCCGGTCCGGAAGATCCGGCGTTATCCCGTCGTCTCACTTCGCAGGGCTAGGATTCGGTCTCGCCGGTCCGTATCCGGATCGACCGCTCGACCGGGATTACGAAGATCCTGCCGTCGCCGATCTTCTCGGTCCGGGCAGCTCCGGAGATCACTGCGATCACTTCGTCCGCGTCCTTGTCAGGGACCACGAGCTCGATCTGGATCTTGGGGAGGAGGTCCACCATCATGAGGCCTCCGCGGTACTCGAGTGCGATCCCCTTCTGTGCGCCCCTGCCCCGGACCTCCGTGATCGTCATGCCGACAAACCCCTTGTCCTCGAGGGCTTTTTTTACAAATTCGAACCGTTCCGGTTTGATGATCGATTTGATCAGTTTCATGATGATACCTCTGACAGCCGGCACCGCTCCCTTTGCGGGGATGCCGGACCGCACGCGGCCCGCCGGGACCTGCCCGCAATCCGTTTTTAAGGAGGGCGAATCCCGCAGTGTTTGCAGTAACAGACAGGTACGCCGGGTTTGCTGATAAGTCCAGCGGAACCTTGACGACCGAAAGGACCGTTCTGTCAGCCGGGCTCTTCCTTTTTGCGTCACAACGCCGGGAAAAGTCAGTGAAAAAAAAATTAGTAGGTGGCGAGGTACCGGTCCAGTTCCCACGGGTGTACCGCGAGCCGGAACGCGTCCGTCTCCGCTTCGGCGATGTTCGAGAGCGTGTCGACGATGTGGGTACCGAGCGTGTCGCAGATGACCTGATCTTTTATCATGGCTGCCTGTGCCTCGGCAAGGCTGCCGGGGAGCATGTCGATCTTCATCTTCTTCCGCTCCTTTGCCGAGAGGTGGTAGATGTTGGTGTTGGTCGGGTCGGGCGGCATGATCTTGTTCTTGATGCCGTCGAGACCTGCGGCGAGCAGGCAGGCGAAGGTCAGGTACGGGTTGCACATGGGGTCCGGGCTCCGGAACTCTGCACGGGTGCTGTTCCCGCGGGCCGCGGGGATACGGATCTGGGCCGACCGGTTGGTGGTGGACCACGAGATGTAGCAGGGGGCTTCGTAGCCGGGCACGAGCCGCTTGTACGAGTTGATGGTCGGGTTGGCGACCCGGGTGATCGCCTTCGCGTGCTTGATGAGGCCGCCGATGTAGTAGAGACAGGTATCGGAAAGGCCGTCCGGGGCATTGGCATCGTAGAAGGCGTTCTTGCCGCCCTTCGCGAGCGAGCCGTGGGTGTGCATGCCGCTCCCGTTGATGCCGCCGATCGGCTTTGCCATGAAGGAGGCATGGAGGCCGTGCTTGAGCGCGATGGCCTTGGTCGCAAACTTGTAGGTCATGACCCGGTCTGCGGTGGTAAGGGCGTCGGCGTACTTGAAGTCGATCTCGTGCTGGCTTGCCGCGACCTCGTGGTGGGACATCTCGATCTCGAGGCCCATGCTCTTGAGCGAGAGGACGATCTCGCGCCGGACGTCCTCTGCCTT
>DATKMN010000045.1:0-3540 GCA_035541835.1 Methanoregula sp. | reverse complement strand
ATCCGGGGTGGTGCTCAGCCTGGTCCTTCTGATTCCCGCGCGGGTCTCCCCGGTCGTTTACGGGGAACTCCTGGTCGCCCCGGCGATATTTGCAGTTATGAGCGTCGTGGTGCTCCTTTTCCTGCTCGGCGGTGGAGAGGTGATCTGGCAGTTCAACCCCGTCCCGTGGATCAATCTTACGATCACTACCGGCTCGCTGGGCCAGAGTATCCTGGTGCTGTTCCGGGTGTTCGGCTGTTCGGTCTCGATGTTCTTCATCGTCCTGACGACTCCCCTGACGGATCTCTTCAACGGCATGAAGCGCATCGGGGTCCCCATCGAACTCATCGACCTGATGATGATCATCTACCGGTACATCTTCATCATGTATGCGCAGGCATTCGAGATCTGGCAGGCGCAGGTGATGCGCCTCGGCTACCGCCGGCCCATGGAGGCCATCCGTTCCTTCTCCATGCTCTGCGGGATGCTCTTTATCTCCAGCTGGAACGCGGGAGAGGCCCTGGTCCGCGCGATGGACTGCCGCTGTTATGATGGGGTCTTTCCATCGCTGGACATCCCGGAACCTGTGCAGATGCGGTCACTCATCCCCGTCCTCCTCTACCTCGCCGGGCTGAGTGGCATCCTGCTGGCGATGACTGCGGGAGGGTTGAAATGAACCGTAAAATTATCCTCGAAGCACGGGACGTCAGGTACCGGTACCCGGGAAACCGGGAGGCGATCAAAGGGATCAGCTTCCATATGCGCCGGGGCGAGAAGATCGCGCTCGTCGGCCCGAACGGCGCCGGGAAGTCCACGCTCCTCCAGATGTTCAACGGCATGATCCGCCCGACCTCCGGTACGATCCTCTTCAACAATGAACCGATCCAGTACGATTCCTCTTCCCTCCGCCAGCTCAGGAAAAAAGTCGGCTATGTGGTGCAGAACCCGGACCGCCAGATCATCGCCCCGACCGTGTACCAGGACGTTGCCTTCGGCCCGGCAAATCTCCGGTACGACGAAAACGCAATCCGCGAGGCGGTCGCGTTCGCGCTCCGGCAGGTCGGCCTCGTCGGGTTCGAACGGCGCGCCCCCCACCAGCTCTCCGGGGGAGAGAAGAAACGGGTTGCCATTGCCGGCGTGCTTGCCATGGACCCGGATGTGCTGGTCTTCGACGAGCCGACCAGCGGGCTCGACCCGTCCGGTTCGGAAGACCTCATGGAACTGCTCGACGAGCTGAACCATGACGGCAAGACCGTGATCATCTCGACCCACGATGTCGAACTCGCGTACCCGTGGGCGGACCGGGCAATCCTCCTGCTGGACGGCAGGATCCTCGAGGAGGATGTGCCGGAGGTGGCGTTCGGAAACCCCGATCATGTCCGCAGAGCGCACCTCTCCGTCCCGACCCTCCTCGACCTCTCGCAGGAACTTGGGCGGCGGGGGCTGGCGCAACCGGAACGGAAGCCACGGAGCGTCCTCGACATGGTCAATATTATCGAGAACCTGCTCAACCGCTCCGGCAATAAACCCCGGCCCGGCACCATCACGGTCTGCGATGTCGACACCGCGAAGAATGTATCGCTCCCGGCATGGCTGGAAGCCCGGCCGGGCCTTGCAGTCGGGGCCATGGGCACCCGGGCAAAGCAGCGTGCCACCGAGGAGCGGATAAGTCTCGAGTTCACGTACGGGGTGATCGACAAATGTATCCTGCAGGCATTACTGGGACACGATTCCCTGATCATGACAACCGGCAGCATGGCGGGTCGGGTTGCCGTCCGGGTCGGGGCGTACTGCAGGGAAAGCGGTACTTCCATCAGCGTAGTCCCCCTGGGCCCGGATGAGCAGTCCGCTCCTGCCGGAACGGTGGATGCAGAGAGTAAGGAGAAGGATCCTTCACGCGGAAATCCGTGAGAAAACGACCGCGATCATGGCCTTTCCCGAGGACACGATCACGATGATGTCCCGAACAACCACCGGGATAATCAGCAGGCCATGATCAGCACTCGCGTATGCGTGTGAACGTCCGAATTGCCGGGCTCCCGGCTCCGCACCGGGCGCGGCGTTAAAAAAGGTACGGGATTTTAATCGGTGGTCTTCAGGCAGACCGGGGCCGGGGCGGGACGTGGGCCCGGTTCCGCGGCAGGCACCTGCACGATGGCGATGCGTGCCCGGATCTCCTCTGCCATGGGGAGCACGTCGAGATAGCCTTCAACCGACCAGGCCGGCCGGCCAACCGGCACGGGGCCGGTCCCGGGACTGCCGGGGGCGGCCGGGAAACTGCCGGGATACCCGGCTGCTGCCCGGGCCGTGAGGTCCACCGGGGGCATCACGAGGCTGAACGGGTACGGGGTGTCCGTTGCCGCCGTGTACTCCCGCCCGCAGTCGAGGAGTTGCCGGAAATCGTAGATCTTCCGGGTGCTCGTGCAGGTCCAGGGCTCGCCATCGGAGTACACCTGTTCCCGGAACTGCTGTCCTGCAACAAGGGCGACAGACAATCCCCGGGCCTTTACCGGTTTTTTTACACTCAGAAAAAGCGTCCCCTCGATAAGCTCCCCGCCGGCATACGCCGTCTTCGGCAGCTCAAGGTCGATTACGGCGGTCTCAAAACCGAACATGCTAAAAACCCTTTCCTGTATTGCTGCGTCTTTGGGATTTTTTCCTGCCCGGCAGCAGGGACGCTTCCGGGCCGGTATTCATATCTTCTGATTTTTCTGGATCCCGTTCTGGTTATTTGCTGCCCCGTGCCTCGACTGCGCCGATATAGACCGAGGAAAGGATC
Source organism: Methanoregula sp. (assembly GCA_035541835.1). Lineage (GTDB taxonomy): Archaea > Halobacteriota > Methanomicrobia > Methanomicrobiales > Methanospirillaceae > Methanoregula. Next base: position 782 of record DATKMN010000045.1, on the reverse strand, counting down.
CTGTGGTATACTTCGCGTTCGTGGCTGGTCGGGGGACAGAGGGAATCGTTCAGGGCAGTCTCTACCTGCCGGATTACATCGCCAAGGTTCGTCATGTCTCACGTTTCCTGCCTGCTTTTCGGGCCCCGTTTACGAAGGATGCCCGCAAGGCTCGATCAGAACATCTTGCAAAAAGACCGTATATATTGCCAGAATGTCGCGGGTTCTTGCGTTTAACCGGGTGGTTAGGAAACGCGGCAGAATCACGGCGACCGGCAAAGAACCGGCAGCGGGGTCCGCGGGCCGGTGCCGGCAGGACCACGCGGATTTTTTCCTAGAGCAGGAAATCGTAGAGGACACCCCGGCCCGAGGCCTCGTTGAGGGGGACGCGGGGGTCGGTTTGGAGCTTCAGGCCCTGCTGCCGGGCGAGGACGATGTACCGGAGCTCGATGGTCCCGCTGCTGCCCGGGGCAAGGTCGTAGCTGATCCCGTCGCCGATCCCGATCGGGCTGATCACCTCGCCGATCGAATCGACGAGGGGAAAGTCGCCGGCGGTGAAGTGCAGGGTGTCGTGGTCGCGGAAGTTCTGCAGCCCGAGCATGACGGAATAAAACTTCCGGTCCTCGAAGGCGGCGCCGTCCTTTGTGCCGGTCACGGTCAGCTGCAGGTCCCCGTACCGGGCCGGCTCCCCGACCGTAAACGTGGTGATCTCGGGGACGGGGGCGACCGGTGCGGCATGGAGGGCCGCAGGCGCTGCGGAGACCAGGGCGGTGACTGCGGGGAGGCAGAGCACCAGCACCCCG
>DATKMN010000044.1:0-11994 GCA_035541835.1 Methanoregula sp. | reverse complement strand
GTCATAGGCAGGCATTGCCTTCATCCACAGCGTCCACGGTCCCTTGTCCTGCCTGATCCCTGTGGTCACCGCAACGATCTGCCCTTTCCTGACCCGGTTGACAATCATGTACTTGTGATCGGTGATATCCCGGTCGGAGGCAAAGATGAGGTCTATAAGCATCTTCTTCTTCTTCCCGAAGAACGGCTCAGCGTACGCGTAATCCCCGGTACCGAGGATGATCTTTGCCGGGATGTCGGTGAGCTGCTCCATGGCATCGTTCCAGGCGATGACCTTTCCCTCGTGATCTATCGCAAAGGAAGGGTCGGATGCAAAGTTGATCATGTCGGCAATAATCTTCTGCGTCGTACCGTGGGCACGCCCTGCAAAACGGCGTTCGACACCACGCCTGACCATATCGGCAATCTCGTGGAACTGCCTGCGGGGGTCATCGTCTTTCCTGACAAAAAAATCCGCCCCGTTGTTCAGGGCCTCGATGACTGTATTCTCGCCCCCTACGCCGGAAAAAAGTATCACGGGGGTGGTGTCTCCGTGCGAACGGATAATCTTTAAAAAAGCAATCCCGTCGATATCGGGCATATCGAAATCGAGGATAATCGCATCGTACGATTTATCGGCAATCATCATCAGCGCTTCTTTTGCCGACGGCGCTCCTTCTATCGCAATTTCACTCGAACGCCTGGAGAGGAGCACCATCATCTCGAGGAGTGCAGGCTCATCGTCGACGAGAAGTACGGAATACATGAAAAATTCCCGGTTACTAGAGAAAACAGTTCCTGACCATATTAAATTACTGATAAATTACCGGCCCGGATAGTACGTTCACACCGGCGGTAAAGGAGAAAAAAACAAAAAAAGAAACAAAAATCAGTACCCGCGGATTTCCGCCTCGACTTTTTCGAGGTTGGCGATCCGCTGGTCGAGCGGCGGGTGCGTAGACAAGAGTTCCATGAGGGTATTTCCGGACAATGCCGGTATGATAAAGAATGCATTTGCTCCCTCCACCTGTGCCTTTGCCTGGACCGGTACGGAGTCCATCCTGCCGCTGATCTTGCTCAGCGCAGAAATGAGGGCCCGCGGGTTCCGGGTGATGAGTGCGCTGCCACGGTCGGCCGCAAATTCGCGGTAGCGCGAGAGGGCCAGGATGAGCAGGGTCGAGACGGCCCAGACAACCATCGATGCTACCAGAACGACGATCCCCGCACCCCCCTGCCGGTCACGCCCGCCAAACAAGGCAGAGAAGATGAAACTCTGCATGATCATCGAGGCGATCATGGCGATGAAGCTTGCGACGGTCATCGTCAGGATATCACGGTTCTTTACGTGGGAGAGCTCGTGGGCGAGCACCGCCTCGAGCTCGTCCCGGGAGAGAAGGCGCATGATCGAGTCGGTGACCGCGACCACGGCATGTTTCGGGCTCCTGCCGGTCGCAAAGGCATTCGGCACCGGGCTCTGCATAATCGCGATCTTCGGCATTGGGAGGTCCGCCTCTTTGCAGAGTTTTTCCACGGTCATGTGGAGTTCGGGATATTCATCGGGCTCGATGACCCGTGCATGGGTTTGCCAGAGAACGAGTTTGTCGGAGAAGAAATACTGGACAAGCCCCATTCCCACGGCAAGTACAATTATGAGGGAGTACCCGGCACCCGCTGCCAGGAGTATCGTCATGAAGACGAGGTAGAGGATGAACAACAGGAACATTGTCAGCCAGACCCTTCCTGTCAGACCCCAGTCACGTTTCCATTCCATAGTTGCTTTCATGTTGGTAATGTCCGCTCATAAACCATTCGTAACCAGCAAAAACGGGGATTTCCTCACCGGGAAAACCTTCATTTTTTCACCGCACTCCAATTCCCGGAATGTATCGATACCAATCCAAAAACTATTATTCAGCCAGCAATAGACGGGTAGTTATGGCTGAAGTCGATCCCGAGGCGCTGGCCGATGTGGCATACGGCATCTTCGAGCACCTGCTGACCCGGGGACTCCGCGAGAAAGGCATGTACCTGTACGCCCTTGTCGAGGGGGGAACGGACTTCAGCGCCGATCTCAGCGAAATTTTTGCACGGTTCGCGCTCGAATACCCCCAGCTTGCCGAAGCGATGCTCCAGCGGTTCTCCGGTCCCGATACCATTTACGCGATGCTCAGGGAAGGCGAGGGCGTAATCCCGTCGAAGACTACGCAGATGTACTGGATCGTTCAGGACGCCCCGGGAAGCGCCCCCGAGGCGACTGAGGATGAAAAAGCCGGAAAATGGCTGATCTTCCAGGAGCCCGGGGTCACGGACGATGCCTGGAAAAAAATCCGTGACGCCACCGTGGCACTGAACCTGGGAATTTCGGCGAAGGTGAGCACCGCAAAACCCAACCCGGACTCGCGGGACAACCGGAAGGTGATCTATGTCTATACCCGTGACTGGGCCGACGAGGCCGACGTCATGCGGGTGCGGGAAGTGCTCCGGGCCCTCGGGTTCACCGACCGGATCGGCTACAAGCGCAATATCGAGACATTCGCAGGTGAATATGCCAAGAAAGGCAAACGAGTAACGTACTACTCGGCATAATTTTTTCGAACTGTTTTCCCCTGATATTTTTCGTGGCTATCCGGACCAATTACGGAATGGTCCGGAACGTCCTGGTTCCCCGCCCGGAAAACCAAAAGCTGCGCCCGCGAAAGCGCTAAAATCCGCGTATTCCCGTAATTTCCGATCTGTCACCGGAATACCGAAAGGACAAACAAAAACCGGGAATTCCAGGCAATCCCTGGATAACTGTAAAGAAACCGTGGGACCGGCAAAAAAAGAACTGGTATTGCCGTTACGCTTTGCGTTCCTTGTTCTTCGGGCGGAGGTTCTGGTAACCGCACTTCCTGCAGCTGGTCGCACGTATTGCGTTACGGGCGTTGCAGTGCATACAAACCTTCACATTGAGTAAACGGGCTTCGGCTTCGGGAAATTTTGCCATGATATACCATCCTGTCTGCCCTTATAACAAAGCTGTTGGATCTCTTAACGGTTTGCGTTCCTGCCGGGCATCCGTTCCCTGAAGAACCAGTCCCGGAACTGTGCGAGCGCCTGTGCACGGTGGGAGACTCTGCTCTTCTCCGCGAGCGGAAGTTCTGCAAGCGTCAGCTCCCCGTACTGGAAGATGGGATCGTACCCGAACCCCCCAGTCCCCCGGGGTTTCCGGACAATCGTGCCTTCGATAGTGCCGGAAAATACCAGCACTCCTTTTTCATCGGCATATGCGATCGCAGTGGTGAACCGTGCACCCCGCTCTTCCACCCCTTCCATGAGTTTGAGGATCCCCTGGTTCCCGATCGTATGGAGTACAAATGCGGCGTATGGTCCCGGAAAACCGTTCAGGGCATCCACCGAGAACCCCGTATCGTCTACGAGGACCGGCACACGGAGCGCTCCGAACGCGAACCGGGCTTTTCCCTCCGCGATCTTCGATACATCCACGGAACGCTCTTCGGGGATATCCAGGGACACCTGGGAAACCTCGATCGCGTCGCCAAAAAATTCCGCGATCTCCCGGACTTTTCCGGCATTGGTGGTCACTACAGTCAGCTTCACAGGTATCTCCCCCGGAGCTCGATTTCATGTTCCCTGGCGATGACGTCATCGGCGCCGGGAAACGTCTCCCGGTATCCCGAGAGGAATGCTTCTCTCAGTTCGGAAGCCCGGTCCGGCGCTGTGCTCCCGATTGTCTGGAACAGGACATGGATGTCGACTCCCCGTTGCTCTATCTCGGTGGTGGCCTGGGAGAGCCCGAAATCTATGAGGACCGGCGTCCGGTCCGGTTCACGGAGGATGATGTTGCTCGTTGTAAGGTCCCCGTGCATGATCCCGGCGCAATGGAGTCTCCCGGCCATACGTCCCGACGTGCAGAGGTCCTCCGGATACAGCTCACCGGCAAGCAGGGGTCCCGGGATCCGTTCCATGACAATCGTGTCGGCGGTTATGTCCCGAATCACGGGCGTGGGGACCCCTCCTTTCCGGGCTGCCGCCATAAGCCGCGCCTCCATCCTGGTCCTCTCCGCGATGAGGCGGTGGTCAAGCGCCGGTTCACGGTACTGTTTTGAGAGCCTCCGTTTCTCAACTGTACGCTCCGAAAACGTGACCACGGCTTCCGCCCCCTGTTTCATGCCGCTTTCCCGACAGGTACCCCCACCGTGCGTTTTTTTGGCAGCCGGCGTTTTCCACCACGTAACTTCGACCTCATCCGACCGGAACGCCGGGTTCACCTGCGACGATCCCACCGGAAGTGAGAGCCCCTGCTCCAGCATGAGTCTTCCCGTGTATGCGATCATCGCTCCGTTATCGCCGAGATACTTCTTTTCCGGGACAAAAAAAGCAGCCCCGCGGTCCCTGCACATGGCGGAAAGCATCTCCTGGAGCCGGCGGTTTGCCCCCACCCCCCCAACCAGAAGGACCTCGTCCTTTCCGGTAAGGGAGAGCGCACGTTCGGTGACCTCGACGCACATGGCAAAAGCAGTCTCCTGCAGGCTGAAGCAGACATCCTCGATCGGGGCGGAAGAATCCTTCGCGGCCGATACCAGCCCTGAGAACGCGAGGTCCATCCCTTTCACGGTGTAAGGGAGGCCGGTGTACTTCCCGGTCGCCGCAAGTTCCTCGATACGGGGACCCCCGGGATGGGGGAAGTCCCTGGACCGCGCAAATTTGTCCAGGGCATTCCCGATGCCGATATCGAGCGTCTCCCCGAAGATCCTGTACCGGCCATTGAGATAGCCGATGACCTGGGTATTTGCCCCGCTTGCGTACAGTACGACCGGGTCGGAGCACCCGGTCGCAAACCGCCCGATCTCCACGTGCGCGATGCAGTGGTTGACCCCGACAAGGGGGATGTCGAGTGCGAGCGCGATGGAACGGGCCGCGGTCGCAACGGTCCGGAGGCAGGGGCCGAGCCCGGGGCCCTGTGAGAATGCGACGCCGGTAATCTTTCCCGTGTCCTTTACCACCGATGCAACGAGATCGCGCATCACGTTCGCGTGGTGCTGGGCAGCCTCGCGCGGGTGGATCCCTCCCCGGACGGGTTTGTAGGGATCGGACGCAAGTGCAACGAGATCGTCTTCAAAAAGAGCAGCACTGAGGTTCCACGCTGTGCCCTCAAGTCCAAGTATCTGCCCGGAAAAAGGCATTGAAGGTTATTTTTTGAATTCTGTATATCCGCACTTGCCGCAGGCGACCCGGTCCTTGTGCTCTGCCATAATGATACCGGGCCCGCAGCGGGGACAGAACTTGCTTGCGATGGTGACTTTTGCGCCTTCCACTTTGTAGTGCGCACTCCTCATCGGTCCTTTTGCGGCCGCTTTCTTTGCTGCTGCCATGGTTTTACGCCGCTCCTTCTTCCTTGGGCTTGGGCATTCCGCGGGCAGCCAGGTGGGGGCGTTCTGTCTTGTTCCGGCTCTCTTCGCTCTCATAGATGCGTGCAGCGCCGGTGATCTCCATTTTTCCGAAGCTGCTGTGCAGGGTGTCGAGGGTTACCTGCGGGTCCTTTACATTAAGCAGTGCGCAGAGCTTGCCGATGATCTGCATCCTTGATGGGGTGGCGCCCTCGTAACGGAGGGTAAACTGGACCTCACGTCGGGACAAAAGTTCATTTTTCTTATCGCTTGTAATCTCAAAGTCCATCGATATCCTGTAATTATAGGAAACCGTGTTATTTAAACTATGACCTCGCAGGCGTATCCCTCTTTTCGGGCACCCGCCACTATGGATCGGGACTCCGGTGCGGTATAAAACGGCCGAGAAACGAGCGGGCGACCTTTTTTGCCCCGGTATCGATCGTCCGGAGGACAACTCCCTTGCCGGGCTGCCCGTAAAGCACGACCGATCCCACCGGTGCCGCCAGCACGAGGGGAATGACTGCAAGGTCCTCTTCGCCATCGACCACTATCGTTGCAGGACTGTGTAAAATGCTGTACTCCAGCGCGCGGTTGAGGTCGTCTGTCAGCGTACCTGCAGGATTTTTGACCTTTATGCACTCCCCCCGTACCGCAGGCAGCCGGTCGCAGGGAGTTCTCATGGAATGGCCGTCGATGACTGCAATCGCGGGGGTGATGCCGCGTGCCTGGAGATTATGCGTGACGACGTCGCCGACTGCATAGACGATCTTCCCCTCAATGCGGGGCAGGAGACTATCCAGCGAGGGGAAGAGTTCGCCGAAAGGTTCCTTGAAGAGCTTCCGGTGCTCTTCGGGAAGAACAAGCATTCAGCGGACCTTCAGTGCGTAGCGGCCCGGAAGCTTGATATTCATCCGTTTGGCCACCTCTGAATTCTCCGGATCGATGATGACAAGGTAACCGGACCAGTCCTCGCTCAGGTTCGAGGTGCCGCAGATGACGCAGATCTCGCCGTCGACAACGCGGTGACAGTCCCTGCAGACCTTCCCCTGTTTTTTCTTATTCGCCGGAGGCATGCTCCTTTCTCCTCGACTTCGCCTTTTCGGGCACCCGCTCGCGGGCTGCACCGGCAGGCTGGCCGGCCTTCTCTTTCTCCTTCTGGATGTCTTCCTCGAGCCAGAGTGAGGTTCCGAGCCCCGCCTGCCGCATGGTCAGGCCGATCTTGCTGTCCCGCGGCTCGCGCTCGTTGAGGCTCAGGGTCACGACCCGGACCCGGACGACGTCACCCACGCCGATATACCGCTTCGATTCCTGACAGATGAGCCGGGCGTTCTTCTCATCGTAATTAATGTACTCGTCGGAGATCTGGCTCACGTGGAGCATTGCATCGATCGGGCCGAGGCTTACGAATGCCCCGAAACTCGTCGTCTCGACCACGAGTCCCTCGATGACTTCCTGGAGGGCGAGCCTGAGGACCATGGCTTCAAATTTTACATCGTAGTAAACGCCGCCGTCGCCCGGAACGAGTTCGCCTTCTCCCACGTCGTGTACCTTGGTCACGCAGATGAAGATCCCGATCTCCTTGTCGATACTGCCTTCGAGCTGCTCCTGGAGCACGTCGAGAATAACCTTCTCGAGCTTCTCCCCGAGCCGCTGGGGTGGCACCCGCACTTTGTCTTCAAGCATCAGTTTATGGTACATAGTTCCTATCTCCGCAATAGTTCCAGTTTTTTCCTTCCCCTCATCGATATGACCCCGATCCCCCGTGCAAACAGCGCTTCCCTTACCCGGCGGTCGTTCGTCACAACCAGGCAGTCGTTCTGCGCAGCGTATTCTACCAGTTGTTCGTCAACCGGCACAAATTTTGCGTCCCCGGGTTCCACGACAGAACACCGGGAAATGAGTGCGAGCCCGCATTTCGCAGCCGCCCCGTCCCGGCCGTTTGCACGCGACAGCCCGGTGAGTTCGTGGACGACACCTGCAAGAACGACCGGCTCGAATGCGCCGACAAGCCCGCGGATTTCATCGAACAGGTCAACCTGGAACTGTGCCGGCATCATCAATGCATTGGCATCGAGAATGACCTTCACTCTCCCAGTACACCCATCCCGATTAACCGCCAGCGTGCTCCCACCTGCCGGCTGATAGCGATCCGGGATCCGATCTCTGCACACACGGGCCGCTTCAGCTGAATTTCTACGAAATCCTTCTTCGTGTTGGTCACGACGCCGACCGTGACCGCGGTGCCGACCGAGAGCATCAGCGGTTCGCTGTGTTTGAGCGGCTCGATGACCAGCTCGCTCATCGCGCCTACGACCCGCTCCATGAGGGTCACCCTGCACCGGAGCTTGTCCCAGACCGGGGGAAGTTTCCCTTCGTGGCCGAGCACCTGACCGGCAAGGGCATCGCTTTTTGTCAGCGCAGGGTCGAGCCGGGTGCCAACTCCGAGGAGCCCCCCGGGAGTCGCAGTCTCGACTTTTTTGGAGCCGGCATTGATGGAGGTTATTTTCGTGGTGATGGGGATCCACCGGACCCGGTTCTCTATCTGGGTCTGGCGTCCCGGGCGGATCTCGATATCGTCGCCTTCGCGGAGGATGCCCCGTATGAGAGACCCCCCGACGACCCCGCCCCGGACATCCTTCCAGTTGACCCCGGGCTTGTTCACATCGAACGAGCGTGCGATCAGCATCAGCGGTTCCGCATCGGGATCCCGGTGCGGCTCAGGTATGGTCTGGTCCAGCGCTTCAACCAGTGCGCCAACATTGATCCCTTTCTGGGAGGAGACGGGGATAATCGGCGCATTCTCGGCGATGGTGCCCTTCACGAACGCCTTTATCTCGTTATAGGAATCGATTGCCTCTTTCTGGGTGACGACATCGATCTTGCTCTGCACGATCACGATGTTCTTGATGCCGACCAGTTCCAGCGCCATCAGGTGCTCTTTTGTCTGGGGCTGAGGGCATTTCTCGCTCGAGGCGATCACCAGCATCGCCCCGTCCATCAGCGCAGATCCCGAGAGCATCGTTGCCATCAGGGTTTCGTGTCCGGGGGCGTCGACAAAGGAGACGGACCGGAAAGGAACCCCGGTCCCGCCGCAGACCGGGCATTCGGGCCTGGTCGAATACGCGTCCGGGCCCTCGCACTTCTCGCAGCGGTAAAAGGTTGCATCCGCATATCCGAGCCGTATTGAGATGCCCCGCTTCACCTCCTCGCTGTGCCGGTCAGTCCAAGTTCCGGTGAGCGCGTTGACAAGCGTTGTCTTGCCATGGTCGACATGGCCCACAACCCCGATATTGACACTCGGAACGGTCACATCATTCAAAAAGAATCAAACCTCCTTACTCTATTTATAACGGTCATACTTATACATAACCAGTGAGGCATAGCCCTGCGGCTCCGGGCGGGTGCCGGGTCGGATAGCGCCGGATCGGAAAAAGACCGCAGTTCATGCGGCCGGGGAAAAACGGCCCGCGATACCGCGCCCTACCTCGGGCACAATCCCGTGAAGGACCGGACTTATCCCCCGCCTTCACAGCTCTGGTCGATATTTTTAAGCGCTTCCTGGAGTTCGCTCCCCGCGGCAAATTCCCTCTCGCGGGCGATGACTGCCTTTGCGTCCTCCACAATTGTTTTCGACACCTTCTCAGCGGCCGTTGCCGGTATGAGCTGATCAACGCGATAGAGAAGGCGGGTACTGTCGAGCTCGGCAAATACCGCTCCGCCTGAGGACTCGATCCGGACAACGTTTCCCGAAGTCCCGGTCCGCGGGTACCGCACCCGCATTCCGATATCTATGTTCTCGGCCAGCATGGCAGAGAATGCACTCCCCGTTCCCATAAACATTTCTCCGGGCAGAGTGACTGCCAGGTACGGGAGCAGTCATGACAGCGGGCGGACAGGGACTTACCGGTGGCATTCCATCCGAAAAAGGATGGGTTTTCAGGGTACGGATAACCCCTGCATCACGGCCGGCTCCGGGACGTCGATCTGCCGGCTGGTCCCCTCGATCTGGTATTTTCCTGTTGCCCGGACACCATAGGGGTTCCCGGAAGTAGAATACGGGACGATAAACTCGCCATTGACACTCTGCTGCCGGTACGTAAAATTCCTGCCGGTATTGGTGACCACCGCAAGATCGATTATCCCGTCTCCCTTGATACGGGCGCCTTTTACGTACTCGAAGACCTTGACGTATTTCAGGTCAGCTGCGGTGGTGTCAAAGACGTTGGTGGGAGATTCGTGGACGAGGCGGTAGTGCTGCAGCGCCGGGACAGTTCCCACGGGAAGGATAACGGACGGGCTCACGACGATAGCGTGAGTCCCTGCAGCCGCACCGGCATTATAGGCATCCGCACGCGCCCGGGCATCTGTCTCGTTCGTTGACACCGCGTTCGTTATCACGGGCAGGGCCGTATGGTAGACCTGTGGGTCGGCATATTCGACATAGTATACCTTCCCGGAGACGGTCATCGAGCCGTCGAAATTATGGAGCCGGGAGATCATCGTCTGGTAATAAGCCGGCGTATTCAGGAGTACGGGCTCGAGGCTTTCGGGGCTCCCCTGCGACGGAGCATACAGGGTCGTCTGGTAAGGGATTGCTGCGGCCGTAGCATTGTACCACGTCGCCATGGCCCAGAACTTCCCGGTGTCCATCTCGATATCGGTTATCACGTACCGTGTCCCGTCGTTGTCGAGGATGGCGTTGGCTGTATCCTCGGACGCTACCATGAAATAGGCAGCTGAACCGTTGGGGCCGTCAACCCCCTGCTGGAACGGGTTTGCATTCGGGATCCGCTTGGCGATATAGGTGATCATGTGCCCGTAGTCCCACCATGACATCACCCCGTATGCCTGGGGGGGGTAATGGAAGGTCTCCGGATCGTAGATCGTGAAATAATTCACGCCGGTATCCGGAGTATTGTTTCCCATCCATTCCAGCGACTCCTTCCAGTCCCCGTTCATGCGGATCGGGCTGTTGACCGCATTCGAATAGTTGAACGACGCTGAGGTGAACGCGAACAGGATCCCCAGTCCGGCGATCACGATGAGAATGCCGATCCAGGCAACATCGTTCACCGGGGCTTCAGGCCCTTTCCGGTGCACTTTCTTCTGTTTTTTCCCGGGACTCCGGTCATCGGCCGCGGGCGATGCCCGGAATGCCATGCCCCTGACCTCCGGCCAGCCCCTCTCCAGGACGAAACTGACGCATACCGCCGAGAGTAGGGCAACATTAACAGCGAGATAGTACTCGTACCTGACATGCTGCCACGTGGAAAACAGGACGATAAGGGACCAGATGAAGGCAAAGATCTGGTGAGGGTGCTCCTCCCGGAGGTTGTTGTAGAGCATGACGATGGCCCCGCCGGCCATCAGGATCAGGCCGTAATTGAATGTTATCCAGGCCTGATCGAGCGCCCATCCTCTCGCCTCCTCGACCGTATTGGTGACTGCTGCCTGCCCGAAGAACTGGTACAGGCTTACGATGAACAGGTTGAAGAGCTGCGGGCTGAGGAAGAACAGGACTGCCGTTGAAGCCAGGAGAATGCCGGCAATTGCTGCGGGATAAACGTATTTCTCTTTTCCCCTGAGGAGTCGTGCCAGGAGGTACAGGATCCATGTTCCACCGATGAGGATGAGGTATGCATAGATGTGGCCTACAGAGTAGGTGGAAAGGTCGATCCCCGGGCTCTTAAACCCGAAGAGCAGGAGCCCGATCATGGCGATGGCAAAAATGATCGTGTTGATAATAACAAGGTACCCGCCCGACCGGTCCCGGAAGAAATCGATGATAAACTGGACAAGCGTGAATATCCCGACAATCATTGCGAACAGGATCATCGTGGGCATCAGGAGGAGGCCGGAAACGTACGCTACCCCGGCACAACCGGAAACGAGCAGGATTTTTCGCCGGGAGAGGATCAATTTCAGGTCAACCGGCGTGTCCTTCTCCGAAAAGACCGCGTACATGTATATCAGGCAGAAGATGGTAGAAAAGAGTACTTCCCCGATGTGGTGGTCCATGTACCCGTAGAATGAACGGTAGAAAAACTGACCGGATACAACGGCGGTGAATCCCGAGGCAAGGAGGCCGGTTTTCCAGTCCCCGCAGGACTTGCCCACGAAGTACATGATCGCAACCACAAGGGCCGCCATCAGCGGCGGGATAACGAGCCCGGTCGCGATGATTTCAGGGCGGGTAACCGCACCGGTAAGGAGGCACACCGTGGCAATAATCGTCGGGAAGAGAGGGCCCCAGTAAATGTTCGACCCGGTAGGGAAGAGGGTCATCGGATCGTACCAGCTGTAATTCGGGAAATTTGCGAGGATCTGTTCGACCTGGCGGAGATTATAGAGGGGGTCGTCGCTCCCGACCGATAACAGGATGTCAGAATGTCCGATCGAGAACATCGGGATCAGCCGGACCCAGAGGGCGAAGAGGGAAAAAAATGCCACCAGGCCGGCAATGATATACATCTGCCGGTTTTTCACGTCGAAAGAAACCATGGATTCACCTTTCCGGAGTGTAGGTTTTGGTGTCGTTCGTTAATAAATGTGGATGCGGTGAGATGAGCACGGGTGGGGATGCCGGGAATTGAGGGAAATCCTGTTCCGGCAGGACCTGCCGG
>DATKMN010000043.1:0-5855 GCA_035541835.1 Methanoregula sp. | reverse complement strand
GTGTACGGGCTTACGACCGGCCAGTACACCCCCACCTCGCCGCTCGGGTTCCGGGGGAAATCAACGCCGGCCGGGACCGTGGAATTCCCGTTCAACCCGATCGAACTCATGCTCGCGAGCGGCGCAACGTACGTCGCCCGGGGATACACAAGAAAGATGGATCAGCTGAAACACCTGGTTGCCGGCGGGATTGCCCACCGCGGCTTCTCGTTCATCGACGTCCTCCAGATCTGTGCCACCTTCTTCCCCGCCACCGATTATTACAACCCGAGGGTATACGAGATGCCCGGGCAGGATCTCGGCAATTTCGAAGCGGCGTGCATAAAAGCAAAGGAGTGGGACTATAGTAGTGACACAAAGATCGGGCTCGGCGTGTTCTATACCCGGAGTTTCCCGAGCTTTGAACGGCAGGTGCCGGCTCCCGTCCGTACCAGTGCAGACCGGGAAAACGCTATCACCGGGTTCCTGGCAGCCAGGAAATAAGACCTTCTGCCGGGAAAACGGGAATTGAGAAATGACGAGCATAGGAATAATCCCGGGGACTGACAGGGGAAGAGAAGTCCCGGACGTCGTGGACCGCCAGCATGGTATCCGGCTCGTTGTGATACCCCTGATCCTCTGCGCAGCCTGGCTTCTCGAGACCTTCCTGCTTGAAGGGAACGGGCACCTCTTCTCCCGGGCCGATCCCGGCGGCCTCCTGAGTTATACGGTCATCGCATGCATCCTGACCGGCATGCTGGTGCCCGTGTTCGTCATCCGCCGGTCGTTCATCACGGGCGATGTGAACATGTTCCAGATCGGCTTTCGAACCCCTGTCCGGACGCTGAGCGCCTGCCTCGGGACCGCAATTGCCGGGTATGTGGCGGTGATCCTCCGGAACCCGTTCGGTCCTGACCGGGTCGCTTTCGGCAGCGCGTTCCTCCTGCTCCTGCCCACTGCGATAGCTGCGGTCATGATCTGCTGGGTACTCACCGGTACACACATCCAGGCATACGTCCGCCCGGGTGGATCGAGGGTATCCATTCCCGTGGGGGTTGTCTCGACCGCACTCGTCTTCACCCTGACTTCCCTCGTCCATGGGAATTCTGTTTCGGCTCGGCCGGGGATCTCGTGGTTTTTGGCTGGCGGAATCATCCTGGCTGTATTTTACTTCTCGGTCCGCGATGTGTACGCCACGGCCATCGCTGCCTCCGGCATCAGCGTCTTTCTCTTGGCCGGCGATATCAGCCCGGCGTATCTTTCGGGCCCCGGGACCGAAACGATCCTTTCGGCACTCCTCTCGGCGGGGGTCCTTGCCGGAATCCACTGGTACCTTTTCCGGAATTATACGACTGTCCTGGTCCCTGAGAGCGGCCGGTGAACCGGGAAAGGGGCGTGCGACACCCGGTTCCGGAACCGCAACCGGCCTGCTGTTCTGCCACGGTTCTGCCCACCGATCCTTTTAAGAAGGTACCAACGGTAAGTACCGCAGGAGACGTCCCATGGAAGAACAAAAAGAAGAGAACCTCTTTGAATCGGTAAAACAGCAGCTCTGCACCTGCTCGGGAACGCTCGCGTTCAACCCCAATATTGAAGAGGTGCTCAGGACGCCAAGGCGCGAGATCCATGTCGCACTTCCGGTGAGGATGGATAACGGGCGCATCCATACGTTCCGCGGGTACCGGGTCCAGTACAACCACGCGCTGGGGCCCATGAAAGGCGGCATCCGCTTCCATCCCGAAGGGACGATCGATACCATCCGTGGGCTCGCGGCGCTCATGACCTGGAAATGCGCCCTGTACAACCTCCCTCTTGGTGGCGCCAAGGGCGGGGTGATCTGCAATCCAAAAACCATGTCTGCTCCCGAACTCGAACGCCTCAGCCGGGCGTATATCCAGGCAATTTACGAGATGATCGGTCCCGAACGGGACATACCTGCCCCGGACGTGAACACGAACGCCCAGGTCATGGGGTGGATGATGGACGAGTACTCGATACTGGCGGGGCGGGCCTCCTTCGGTGCGGTCACCGGTAAACCGCTGCCGCTCGGGGGATCGGAGGGAAGGACGGAGGCAACTGCCATCGGCGGATGGTTCGCAGTCGCCGAAGCGGCAGCCCGGCTCGGTCTGGATCTCCGAGGCGCCCGGGTGGCCGTACAGGGCTTTGGCAACGTGGGATGCAACGCCGCGCTTATCGGCCCCCGGGACTTCGGGTGCAGGATAGTCGCCGTCAGCGACAGCCGTGGTGCGATCCGGCAGGACACCGGCCTCGACATCGCCGCAGTTGCGGCTCACAAAAGCGCGACCGGGTCGGTCGCCGGTTTTCCCGGATCGGAACCAGTGTCAAACGAGGAACTCCTCGCTCTGGATGTCGATATACTCATCCCTGCTGCCCTCGAACACGCAATCACCATCCGGAATGCTGACGATACCAGGGCGCGGATAGTCGCAGAATTTGCGAATGGACCCACGACTTCCGATGCCGACCGCATCCTCTTTTCCCGCGGGATCCATGTCATACCCGACTTTCTTTGCAATGCCGGAGGGGTTATCGTTTCGTATTTCGAGATGATCCAGAACGCGGATCTCGACCACTGGGACGCTGCGACCGTGAATGCGAGGCTCAGAAAGAAGATTACGGAAACCTACCGGGAGGTCTTCGAGCTTGCCCGGAAGAACGATGTCGATCTGAGAAGGGCGGCATACACCATCGCGGCAGATCGTGTCGTTGCAGCAATGCAGCTCCGCGGCTGGATATGATGGTATTCCGTCCCGGGCGGGGAAAGCCTCTCCTCTAACATCGCTGTGGCATGGTTCGAAGACCGGAGAACCACCAGCTGTTGTTTTGAAAGCCTTTCAACAACGCCCGGTTTATTCTTTTGCCCGCAGTTCCCCCGCTGGAGAAATCTTTTACTCTGCTTGTGCGGAATGGTATACTATGGGAGAAAAACAGCAGTACGGCCTTCTTGCCGGCCTCTTCATCATCGCTGTCGTGATGGCGGCCGGATGCTCGGGATCCTCGTCACAAAGCTCCACGCCGGTCCCGACTACGGCTCCCCAGGACAAGTACAGTGCTGGCGATATCGCGGCAAAAACCGCTTCGGCAACCGATGAGTTCTACATCATCCTCTCGTACGACATGTCAAAAGATATGTACACGCGTGCCCTCGTGTACAGGAATTCCGATGGATCGTGGCAGCGGAACAGTATCGCAAACTCCACCCTCTCGCGGGCGATCTTCGAGAAACTCTACCCCGCCAGGATCACCCATATGGATCTTTCGGCCGTCCCGGTGGTAACCCCCACCGTCCCGCCGGTGGTCCAGACCACATTTGCAGGTGCCGGTCCCGGAGCAACGAACGTGACACCTTCCACCGGAGGGCAGGGGACAACCGTCACGCTGACGATCTCGGGCAGCAACTTCCAGACCGGGGCCACGGCGAAACTGGTCCGTGGCGGCAGCCCCACGGTCTCGGCAAGTGCAGTCTCGGTCACCTCCACAAGTGTGACCGGGACATTCAACCTCAATAAAGCCGACCAGGGATACTACAATGTCATCGTGGTAAACCCTGACGGTCGTTCAGCTATGCTCGCCGGTGCATTCCAGGTCGGCGAGCCCGCCCCTATCATTACAGCGGTATATCCCAACACGGGCGCAATCGGCGACACTCTCGGCCTGACCATCAGCGGGCAGAACTTCGGGGACGTCGACAAAGTCTCTTTCACGATGGGATCGTCTGTAATCGACCCGATATATATCACGAACGTTGTGACAACTCCGGGCCCGAAGATATCCTGCAGCCTGAAGATCCCCAGCGGGACACCGCTTGGCGACTGGACGGTCACTGTTCTCGATGTTGATTCCCAGCAATCGGGGTCATGGGACCAGAAATTCCATATTACCAACGCAACGGCCTGATCCTTTCGGATGAGACCCCCTCTTATTTTTCCGCGTTCAACTTCCCGCAAAAACTTGCAGGGATCATTATGGTGCGGCCCGGCCGCATAACCAAAATGTTTAATCCCGTAGCGCCGTTAACCCGGTAGCTGATGCCGGATACGTCCCTTACGCCGATCATCTTTGCCTACGTAGTCCTCCCGTTCCTCATCTTCTGTGCACGGATCTGCGATGTGACCCTGGGCACGATCCGGGTCATCTTCATCTCAAAAGGGATCAAGTACATCGCGCCCTGTATCGGCTTTTTTGAGGTGATCATCTGGCTCCTTGCCATAGGCCAGGTGATAAACAACGTGACGAACCTGGTCGCGTACGTTGCCTATGGCGCAGGCTTCGCATCGGGGACGTTTATCGGGATGCTGATCGAGGAGAAGATCTCTATCGGCCTCGCGAGCGTGCGGATAATCACCAAAGACGACCCCGCGCCGCTCGTGCAGTTCCTGAGGTCCCACAATTACGGCGTTACCAGTATCGACGGTGAAGGGGGGACAGGGCCGGTGAAGATGGTGTTCACCATCATCAAGCGGCAGGACCTCCCCCACGTCATCTCGATCATCAAGCAGTATTATCCTGCAGCGTTCTATTCTGTCGAGGAGATCAAGTCCGTGGCAGAAGGGGTATTCCCCGACCGGCCGGCCCGGGGGGTCTTCAACTGGCTCGACTCACTCCGCTTTTTCAGGAAAGGAAAATAATTTTCGGATCCGCCGCGTTTAAATCCCCGCGGTTAAAAACCGGCAAACGGTAAAGCAGCCTGCCAAACCTGCGCATACCGGAATTGCCGGCTTTTCCATGAAAATTCGGATTCCGGGGGCTGAAAACAGCAATAGGAGGAAAATTTTTTCTCGTTTCAATCCAGCAAGCTTTTAATATTACCAGATAAAAGTAAAAAGGAAGAGAACCGGTGCGTCCATGCCGAAAAGCTCCGCGGCGAGGAAATTTGTCCTCCTTGTGATCTCGCTGGCGATTGCTATTATTGCCGGATACATTGCCGCATACTATACCCTCCCGTCACTTTCCTGGTTTACCGGGCTCATCAAGCCGGAACTCACCCCCCCGGTATGGATTTTCCAGCCGGTCTGGACGGTCCTGTACATCATGATGGGGCTATCCCTTTACCGGATCCTCACCCACGGGCTTAAGAAAAAAGACGCATGGCTCGGGCTGGTCTTCTTTGTCTTCCAGCTGGCGCTGAATATCACGTGGTCGTACCTGTTCTTCGGCCTCCATTCGATCTTCTTTGGATTCATCTGCATCCTTGCCCTCTGGGCGATTCTCCTCTGCACCATCATCCAGCTCCTCCGTTTCTCGGTCTCTTCCGCCGCGCTCCTCCTGCCGTATCTCTTCTGGGTCACCTTCGTTGCCTTCCTCAACTACCTGATCATGACCCTGAACCCGATCTCGTACAGCCTCCCGTTCTAGCTGAAGTCTGGCTTGTTCACCTGAACCCGGGCTCCGGGATCCCGATCGGCCGCAAACTGATCCGGCCTCCGTTCGGTTTTTGCGGGCTTGAGTCTACCCTGCCTGTTTTTGGGCTGTGCCTGTTCTGCGGAATAATTATTTCACCCGCCTGCACCATTCTGGTATAGTCCTGCCGGAAAAATGCAGGAGCAGAACGCTGATACCATGGTAACCCACGAACTGAAGCCCGGCGTTCTCTGGGTCGGGGCGACCGACTTTGACCGGAGAATGTTCGATGAACTGATCCCCCTCCCGAACGGGACGAGCTACAATTCGTACCTGATCCAGGGGAGCGAGAAGACCGCGCTTATCGATACGGTGGATCCGACAAAGGAGTTCGAGCTGGTGGCCAACCTCGTCAAGCTCGGGGTTAACCGCATTGACTACATCGTTATCAACCACGCCGAACAGGACCATTCCGGGTCCCTCCCGATGGTCCTCGAGTTCTTCCCCGACGCAAT
>DATKMN010000042.1:0-7759 GCA_035541835.1 Methanoregula sp. | reverse complement strand
TTTTGAAGGAATTGGATTGGCACTTGTCCCCCAATACGATGAACGCCGCCGCCCCCGGCGGGGCGCCCCCGCGGCGGATCAGTGACTAATGTGCCGGAAACCTTCCTGCCCCGCCGTGCCTCGAAGTTCTTGGGAACTTTTCGATTTCGTGGTTCTGATGAACCACTCAATCCTCGTAAGAGGCCCTGAGGCGGGGAACCCTCGTCAATCAATGAAATATTTCCGGCATTTTTGAAAGAGTCTCCGGCATTTATTCCGGCGACTTTCCTGACAAACCCTTATATCGCATTCAATTCCATTACCGGAGAGAATGTCCCTCCCGTTCAGCTTCGTCGACCTCGTACTCCACTTCGACAAGTACCTCCCGCTCATCATCCAACAGTACGGCATGTGGACATATGCGGTCCTCTTCCTCATCATCTTCTGCGAGACCGGGCTCGTGGTCGCTCCCTTCCTTCCCGGCGACTCGCTCCTCTTCATTGCCGGCACGCTCGCCGGCACCGGCATCCTCGACATACGAATCCTCCTCGTCGGGATGGCCGCCGCAGCCATTCTCGGGAACACCGTGAACTACTGGGTCGGGTACACCTTCGAGCACCGGGTCCTCGAATGGCGGTTCTCGGTCGTGAAGAAGGAACACCTCGCCGAGACCCACCAGTACTTCGAGAAGTACGGCGGGTTAACCATCATCATCACCCGCTTCGTTCCCGTTGTCCGGACCTTCGCGCCGTTCATTGCCGGTATCGGGAGGATGCGTTTTCCGGTCTTCATCGTCTACAACATCCTCGGCGGCGTACTCTGGGTCTGCCTCTTCCTGATCGGTGGGTTCTTCTTCGGCAACCTGCCGTTCGTGCAACAGAACTTCTCTCTGATCGTGTACGCGATCATCGCCGTCTCCTTCATCGCCATCATCCCGGTCCTCGTCAGGTTCCTGCAGTCGTTGAAAAAGGGCGAAGCTGCGAAGTAGGGAACCATTTTTTCCGGGCACCGGGGGTGGCAAAAGAGCATGGCCGGCTGCGACCGGGAGCCGACGGTTCCGTCACCCTGCAAACCAGTGGCTTCCGGATTCCTGGTACTTCGTGAAATCCGCATCCTGTAAAAGAATCAGCGCCGTTTGGCAAGCACCGAGACTGCGACATGCGGGCCGGAACTGCCGCTGACTTCAATCGTTTTTAATTCCCGGATGGAGAAATACGGGGACACCAGGTCCCTTATTTCAGACTCAGAGGAGAAATAGAGCCGCGTCCCGATCCGTGTCTCGCGGTATTTCCCCGTCCCGCCGAACTGGGGGTCCTTCTCGCTGAAGCAGACGGAGAAGTAGGTTGCCCCGGGGGCCAGGACCTTACGCACATTCCTGATGTACGTGTCACGGTCTTCAGGAAAGATGTGGTGAAGGAATTCCCAGTCAAACGCAAAATCAAACGTGCCGGTCACTTCATGCATGTCGCCGAGAAGGTCCGCGACAACGAACCTGCACCGTGCCCCCCGTTTTTCTGCATTTTGGCCGGCAATTTTTATCGCCGCGGGTGAACTGTCGACGCCCGTCACATCAAAACCGAGGAGTGCGAGGTAGATCGCATAGTTGCCCGCACCACACCCGAGGTCGATAGTCCGGCAGGGCCGGACGGTGCCATCCTGCACGAGCCCGGCCAGTGCATCGGGCGGGGTCTCGCTGTTCCAGGGGATGCGGTCCAGAGGTACAGTCCGGTAAATCCTGTCTATATCGGCATATTTCACACATCCCCACCTGAGAGAATAATCCACACGCGGAGGTTTCAGGTTTTCCCTGGTACTTCCCGGACTCCCTGAAAACCGGAAGACCTCTCCTGCTCCCCGTTTCGCGTTTATCCGGCCCGGGACATGAATACCGTATGATCCTGTGACCCGTTCGGTTACCGTGGGGTCTTTGAAAACATTCTAGTTCCCCAAGATCCAATTTGTTAGCTACATTTTACATACCGGCGGAATGTCCGGCAATGCCGGGGGAAAGTCAAACGCTCATGGAACCACGCGAACCTGGAGTCGGCGCCGCAGCGCCCGTAAAAAAAGGCATAGACTACAAGTGGATCGTGCTCTCGATCACGACCATCGAGATGTTCATGGTCTCTGTGAACGGGAGCATCACTTTAATTTCCCTGCCCGCGATCTTCAACGGCATCAACATCGACCCGCTCACCTCGTTCCAGTACCTCATCTGGGTGCTGATGGGGTACAGCCTCGTCACGGCGACGCTCCTCCTCAGCTTCGGCCGGCTCTCGGACATGTACGGGAGGGTAAGGCTCTACAACATCGGGTTTGCCATCTTCACGCTCGGCTCGATCCTCCTCTTCCTCACGCCGGACAAGGGCGACCTCGGCGCCATCGAGATCATCGCGTTCCGGCTCGTGCAGGCAGTCGGCGCGTCCTTCACCTTCTCCAACAGCGCAGCGATCCTCACCGACGCCTTCCCTCCTGACGAACGGGGCAAGGCGCTCGGGCTGAACATGATGGCCTTCCTCTCCGGCCAGTTCATGGGCCTCATACTCGGCGGGATCCTCGCGTTCTACAACTGGCGGTACGTCTTTTTGGTCAGTGTGCCGGTCGGCATCCTGGGCACGGTCTGGGCGTTCCTGAAACTCAGGGAGACCTCCCTGCCGAAGAAGAAGCGGAAGATCGATGTCTGGGGGAACATCACGTTCGTCTCCGGGCTGACCATCTTCCTGATCGGCATCACGTATGCCCTCCTCCCGTACGGGAAGGACCCGATGGGATGGGGCAACCCCATGGTCCTTCTGGCGCTCGCGATCGGCATCGTCCTCCTGGTCGCGTTCCCGATCATCGAGAGCAGGGTGGAAGACCCGATGTTCCGGCTGAGCCTTTTTAAGAGCCGCATCTTCTCGCTCGCCAACACCGCCGGCTTCCTCGGCGCGCTCGCCCGCGGCGGCATGATGTTCCTCCTGATCATGCTGCTCCAGGGCATCTGGCTCCCCCTCCACGGGTACAGCTACGAGTCGACGCCGTTCTGGGCCGGCGTCTTCATGCTGCCGCTCACCGCCGGCTTCGTGATCATGGGGCCGCTCTCGGGCTGGCTCTCGGACAAGTACGGTTCCCGCTGGTTCGCCACCGGGGGGATGCTCCTGATCGCATTCTCGTTCCTGATGCTGGCCATGCTGCCGTACAATTTCGATTACCCGGTCTTTGCGATCGCGCTCCTGATCATGGGCCTTGGGAACGGCATGTTCGGGGCGCCGAACATCGCGGCCATCATGAACTCCGTCCCGCCGGATGAGCGCGGCGTCGCTTCCGGGATGCGCTCGATGCTCCAGAACAGCGGGATGGTCGTCTCGATGGCCCTCTTCTTCACTATCGTGATCGTCAGCCTGACGCACCTCTTCCCGCCGGAGCTTGCGACATCGCTCACGAGCGCCGGGGCTTCGGAGCTCATCGTTCCCATGAGCGCGATCCCGCCGACCGGGGCGCTGTTTGCGGCCTTCCTCGGGTACAACCCGGTGCACGCGATCCTCGTCGCCATGCCCCAGGCAGTCGTCGCCGGTATCAGCCCGGCGACCATCACGACCCTGACCGGCACGACCTGGTTCCCGACCACGCTTGCAAACGCGTTCATGCCCTCGCTCCGGATCTCTTTCTATATCGGAGCCCTGCTCTCCATTATCGCTGCCTGCCTTGCCGCGATGACCGGTTCAAGGTTCGTCCATGAGCTCCACGCACAAAAAGAGGAGAGCGCTGCGGCGATTGCCGCAGAGATCACCGAGCCCCTGGACGAACCCGGCTTCGATAATGTGGAGTTGTAGGGGAGTGGAATGCAGGTCCTGGCAGAATCTGCCGGCATAGCGTAGTCGCGTGCCCTGTGGCGGGTCAACCCTACGGCCCGTGGAATTTCCCCGGCCTGCATACGGTCTCATCCCGGCGCAAAAACCATATCCCCTCACACTCAAGCCTTCCTGCGGAGTTGTTGGCACATGGCAGATCCACAGGGCGCGGTCCTCCAGCGCGACGGGAAACGGTATGCAGTGATCACGCGGATGCCCGCGGGAATAGTCACCCCGGACGATCTCGAAACGATCGCACGGACCGGCAGGGAGTTTCGTATACCGGTCCTCAAGATCACTTCCGGCCAGCGGATCATCCTTGCCGGCATCGATCCGGATGACGTGAAGAAGGTCGTCGACCGGCTGGGGCCGCTGGCAAAGCCGGAAACTGCCCCCTGCGTGAAGTTCGTGCAGGCCTGCCTCGGCACCGATATGTGCAGATACGGCAACCAGGACTCCATCGGGTTTGCACGGGAGGCTGATGCAGTGTTCAGGGACCAGACCTTCCCGGCCAAGATCAAGATCGGTGTGTCCGGGTGCCCGCGGTGCTGCGGCGAGAGCCACACCCGCGACATCGGGGTCATGGGGACGAACCGGGGCTGGACGGTCTTCTTCGGCGGGAACGGCGGTACGCGGCCGCGGTTCGGGGACCGTGTTGCCCGCGACCTCTCGGGAGCGGAGGCGCTCGACTGCGTCCGGCGCCTTGCGGAATATTACCGCAGCCATGCAAAACCGCACGAACGGACCGCCCGGTTCATGGAGCGGGTCGGGATGGAGACGCTGGAAGCCGAGGTGCTCGCGTTCCTCCCGTACGTGCCGGTCGGCGGGAAAGACTAAAAAGGAGTCCGGCTCTCGCAGGAACGGCGGGCCGCTCCCGGCGTGACCGGTGCCCGGAGGACTGCATTTTGGGAATATTACCGGAACGCGGGACTCCTAAAGGACCCTTTAATTCCGTATGGTAAAATTCACGGGGCGGTCTCCTTCGCCGATCCTGTGAGGAGCTGTGGATCCCGCTGTTGAATCGCAAAAAAAAGAGGCCGGTAAAGAGATCAGGTCTTGGTGATCTCCCCCCACACCTCGCTCCATTCGTCCCGGACCTCAGATGTTACTGCCATCTCGTAATAGGCCCAGACGATTATCGCGAAGATAAGATTCCAGAGGATAAAGCCATCGGGAGAGAGCGTTGAGGTCAGCAGGCATGCGGCCACGGAAATGATTTCAAGGAGGACGCCTTTGCGGGAACAATAGAACTGTCTGATGTTGCGGAAAACTTCCTGGTTTCTCTTTTGTATCTCCCGGGCCCGGAGAGCGGTATAGTCCTGGTCGAGCGTCCTTCCCCCGGCGTGCCGTGCCTCGTCCCCGCGATCGTGTATCAGCCCGGTTGTATAGTCAGCTCTGATCTCTGAACCCGTGTTCACATATTTATCCCAAGAATCCTGGGCCATATTTTGGATTTCCCTAGTTTTTTTTACAATTTTTGAAGTATTTACCCATTATGATTCAATTCGCGGGCCCGCTACTTCCCGGTTGGATCGTGGCCGCCTTCGGGAGCGGCCAATTCATCTCTGCTGCCGGAATTCCTGGCGATATGCCCTCTTCACATTCAACGCAGCTAACATGGAGAAGATTTGCTCACGACAATTTTTACACGGTGAATATTACTTCCCTTACAAGCCCGGAGATCGGAAGTGTCGGTCAATACTTGTCTCCACGGCAGAGAGGAATCCGTGTCGGGCAAAACCTCTTGAACCGCTGAGCCCTATACACCGGACAAAAGGAGTATCCAGCCCATGCCGCTTGTAAAAATCTCGCTCCTGCAGGGAAGAAGTGCCGAATACAAACGCGCGATATTCGAAGGGGTCCATGCTGCCCTTGTCGAAGCCTTCCTGATCCCGGACAGCGACCGGCACCAGCAGATCTATGAACTGGACCAGGATAATTTCGAGATCCCGAAGGCGAAAAGCGACCGGTTCACGGTTATCGAGATCATCGCGTTCGCCGGCCGGAGCCTCGAGGCGAAGAGAAAACTCTACGCCGCTGTCACGCAGAAGCTTGCAGAATCACCGGGAATTACCGGCAGCGATCTCCTCATCATCCTCCACGAACCGCCAAAAGAGGACTGGTGCATCCGCGAAGGAAAACCCGCAAGCGAAGTGGACATCGGGTTCAGGGTCGATGTGTAGCCGGAATCCGCCCGGCAGTCCGGAAACCGGACCCCCCCTTTCCACTCGTTATCCCCTTCCTGTATCCTGAGACCGGCCACCTGTTCTCCGACGTCAGATCGAACAGCAACTCTTGGCCGATACTCCAGCCACAGATAACCTCCGGCGTGAAAGATCTGATCCGGGATCCCTGCCCGGCTCCCCGGCCATGGGAGAAACTCCACGAGAAAAAGAAATTGCCCTGGAAATGTCCCTGGCGTGCGGTTTTTACGGGGTGAATTTCCGCGGGAGGATGGTTACAACAGGAAAGGTCGAATTCCGGATTATCTGCTGCTGGAATACTGCTAAATACTGTTTTTTCCGGGCACGATAAGGATACAAATATGCCAATCGGGGGCCGAATTGAGCGAATCGCAAAACAATACTGTTGTTTTTCGGCGAATTACTGTTGTCCGGGCTTTCCGGAAGGGTAAACGGAGGCTGAAATGAGCCCCGTTCCCTCAGGACGGGGGCATGAGAATGGTGAGGGTTATAAAAACCCGAAACAAGGGAAGAACGGAGTTCTTCGGGATTAACGTGAAGGGTTCTTCGACAGCTCCGGGTTGGGGCAGGTCCGGATCGCTCTCCAGTGAGGTGGTATATCCGCGTCTCTTCGACGGAGATTACATGTCAGGCAGTATCAGATCCTACAGGAGGCTTCCCACCCCCTGATAGTGAGACAGACCGATACATTTCCTGAAAATTTCTCGCTGTGACTCACGACAAAGATTATCCTTTGCCGGTTCGAAAAGGTACGATAGCAACAGGAGTCGGGGCTATGCAGCTGAAAGTTGTGATCACGAAGGGGGAGGATGGCTGGTATGTTGTGACCGTACCTTCGCTGCCTGGATGCATCTCGCAGGGCAGGACCCTTAAGGATGCAAAAAAGAATATCAAGGAAGCTATTTCCCTCTGGCTGGAACCCGATGAAGATATCCTCCCCGGTGAAGGGGCCCGGGTTATTGAGGTCGCAGTTTGAAGCATCTCCCGGTTGTTTCGGGTAAAGATGTGATCCGGGTGCTTACCCGGGCAGGATTCTCTTTTGTTCGCCAGAAAGGCAGTCATGTAAGAATGAAAAAACAGGGGGCCGATTCGGTCCTGAACGTTACCATTCCTCTTCACGAGGAGCTTGACCGGACGACCCTGCGATCTATTATCAAAGCGTCGGAACTTAGTGAAGAGGAGTTCCTGCATTGGTTGGAGTAGGATTCCCTCTTCTTCCAGTTTTTTGAGAGGCGTCTCACTTCATGATGGGGGTCGCTCTGCAGCCTCGTCGGGGCCTCGCTGGGCGAGGAGGTTCGCTGCATTTCAGCATGAATAATTGTAAATCAAATTTTCATCTTCGAATTCTAAGATCTGCCCACTATTTTTACTTATTACCACTTTGATTCCAACATCAGACTCTGAATCCGGGTACATGATGGAAAATGTTTCTTTTTCTTCGCGAGAATTAACTACAAGCATGGATGAATTT
This sequence comes from Methanoregula sp., assembly GCA_035541835.1. Lineage (GTDB taxonomy): Archaea > Halobacteriota > Methanomicrobia > Methanomicrobiales > Methanospirillaceae > Methanoregula. Next base: position 275 of record DATKMN010000042.1, on the reverse strand, counting down.
TCTCTAAAATTTTTAAATTTTTCCGCCAGATACTCCTGAGAAATCATGAGTGCTTGACTGATATTCAATGATTGATTGATAGAATTGAAGGAAACAGGGGTATAATCAACAGAAATAATCTCTCCAGACTCCGGGGAAACTCGATATTCTCCTTCTTCACTGGAGAGAATATGATAACTATATGCGTTTCCACCACACCCTGACACAGCCTGTTCAGTTTTCTGGTAGGTTACATTCGCGTGTGGATTATTTTCAAATGATTTTACAATTTCTAT
>DATKMN010000041.1:0-23490 GCA_035541835.1 Methanoregula sp. | reverse complement strand
ATGCCGTGCTCCTCATCGCCGCCGTGCTTAAGGAATACCTCCAGGAATATGTCGATATTGCTGTTTCATATGGTCTTGAGCCTCTCATAGAGGTTCACGATGAGGGAGAGACGGAAGCAGCACTGGCAACGGGGGCCGTTCTGGTAGGTATTAACAACCGCGACCTTGCAACACTCACTATCGACCGCTCAACGACCCGGCGCCTCTCCGGGCCCGTGCGGAAGGCCGGGCGACTGATCGTCTCGGAAAGCGGGATGCGTTCTTCCGATGACATACGCGAGATGAAGCCCTACTGCGACGCATTCCTGATCGGGTCCTCAATCATGTCCCACCGGCAGCCTGAGAAGAAACTGGAGGAGTTTGTATGCGTGTAAAGATCTGCGGGATTACCCGGCCGGAGGATGCCCGGTTCGCCGGGCAGGAAGGGGCCGACGCAATCGGCGTTGTTGTTTTTTCCGGGGGTGTTTCTCAGCGGGTTGTCGGGGAAGAAAAGGCCCGGGAAATTTTCGGGGCTGTCGGCCCGTTTATCACGAAGGTTGCTGTTTCGCACACACGATCCGAGGATGAACTCAGGCGTATTCTCGCGCTCCGTCCCCATGCAGTCCAGATATCGCACCCGTTTGTGTTTAAAGAAGACCCCGGGGTTGCAATAATCCGCGTTATCGGCAGGGGTGAACCCCTGCCGGAAGACTGCGACGCTGTCATCGTCGATGACAGCCATGGAAAGGGCAAAAAGTACGATCCTGCATTCGCCCGCGATGCAGTACGGCAATCGAAAATACCGGTAATCCTTGCCGGCGGCCTCACTCCGGACAATGTCGGGCAGGCGATCCGCGATATCCGCCCGTATGCAGTCGACATTGCAAGCGGGGTCGAGCGATCCCCGGGAATAAAAGACCCGGAAAAAGTCAGGGCGTTCATCGCCGCGTGCAGGAGAACCTGAAATGGAGACAAAGGGAAGATACGGGAAATATGGCGGTCAGTACGTCTCAGAGACCCTGATGAGCGCCCTCATCGCGCTCGAAGAGGCATACGGGAAGATCGGCAGGGATAAAAAATTCGTCCGTGACCTTGCGGCAATGCAGACGGAGTATGCCGGCCGTGCGACCCCGCTGACGTTCTGCGGGAACATCTCCCGCGAACTCGGGTGCAAAGTTTACCTGAAACGCGAAGACCTCGTGCACGGGGGATCCCATAAACTGAACAACACGCTTGGCCAGGCGCTCCTTGCCAGGCACATGGGCAAGAGACGCCTGATCGCCGAGACCGGTGCCGGCCAGCACGGAGTGGCCACTGCCATCGTCGGGGCCGCGCTCGGGATGCCGGTCGAGGTGTATATGGGAGAAACGGACACCCGCAGGCAGGCGCTGAATGTGTTCCGGATGGAACTGATGGGGGCAAAGGTAATCCCGGTAAAATCCGGGACCCGGACACTCAAGGATGCCATCAACGAAGCGCTCCGCGACTGGGTGGCAAACGTGGAGGATACGTACTACCTGATCGGCTCGGTTGTCGGCCCCCACCCGTACCCGCGGATGGTACGGGACTTCCAGTCGGTCATCGGGAGGGAGACCCGTCACCAGATCCTGAAGGCCGAGGGGAAACTCCCGGACACCATCGTTGCCTGCGTTGGCGGAGGTTCGAATGCGATCGGGATCTTCCACCCCTTCCTCAAGGACGATGTTGAGCTTATTGGCGTTGAGGCCGGAGGGAAAGGGGTGGAAACCGGCGAGCACGCTGCAACGCTCTGTGCCGGGGAGGAGGGGGTGCTCCACGGGACGCTTTCGTACCTGCTCCAGGACCAGGACGGTCAGGTACTCCCCACCCACAGCGTTTCTGCGGGCCTTGACTACCCGGGGGTAGGGCCGGAACACGCGATGCTCCGGGACACCGGCCGGGTGACCTATGCCACAGCCAACGACCCCGATGTTCTGGAGGCATTCACCTTCCTCTCCCGTAAGGAAGGGATAATCCCCGCACTCGAATCCGCCCATGCAGTCGCGTACGTTATGAAGAATGCGGGAAGGTTCGACAGAGACGATGTAGTCGTCATCAACCTCTCCGGCCGGGGGGATAAAGACGTGAGCGAGGTTGCACGGATGAACGGGTGCGCACCATGAGCAGAATAGCAGCAGCGTTCGAGAACCGCAAGGGCCCCGCGTTCATCGGGTTTGCAGTTGCCGGGGACCCGGACCTGGCCGGCAGTATCCGGATAGGAAAGGCAATCCTTGACGCGGGGGCAGATATCCTCGAACTGGGCGTCCCGTTCTCCGACCCTGTGGCGGACGGCCCGGTGATCCAGAAAGCAGACGAGCGTTCGCTGGCCTCGGGTACAACGACGTCAATGGTCTTTGAGATCGTCCGGGAGCTCCGAAAGGACACGGACCGGCCGATCGTTCTTCTGACGTATTACAACACGGTCCACCACCGGGGGATCGACCGGTTTTATCACGAGGCCGCAGGCGCCGGGGTTGACGGGATCCTGGTTGCCGATATGCCGGTCGAGGAATCCGAAGAAGTGACGGAAATCGCCGCGCGGAACGGGATTGACCCGATTTTTCTCATCGCCCCCACGACATCCGACGCCCGGATCCGGAAGATAGCGGCAAAGGCGCACGGGTATCTCTACCTCGTTGCAGCCCTCGGCGTCACCGGTGTGCGCGACGAGGTCTCCCCGGTCGCGCTGGATCTCCTCGCACGCGTCCGCAGGCACACGGCACTCCCGCTCGCGCTCGGGTTCGGCATCTCGACCACCGGCCATGCCCGGACCTGCGCGGCTGCCGGGGCTGATGGCATCATCGTCGGGAGCGCGATTGTATCCATTGTGGAAGAAAACCTCGCCGACCCTGCGGCGATGGATCGCGAACTCGGAAATTTCATTTCTTTGATGAAACGGGCCACGGAATAACAGGGTACGCGGCAGAACGCCTCCGGCCCGGAAATGCCATCTTTTTTATCTGCCCTCCCACAAACCAAATCTGATCCAACTATGACCAGAAACCAGATCCTTGTAATTCTCGGCATTTTCCTGGTGGCAGTTTTTGCCATGGGATGTACCCAGCAGCAGGCTGCCCCCGCCACGTCCCCGTCAGAGCCTGTCCAGACTACGGCTCCCGTAACGCAGGCAAGCCCGGCCGCAATGCCCTCGATGGCGAACCCGGCCTCGGTCAACTGCGGAACGGTTGGCGGCACGACGGAGATCAAAAAGGATGATTCGGGAAACGAATACGGCATGTGCACGTTCTCAAACGGGACGAGCTGCGAGGAATGGGCGCTCTTCCGCGGTGAAGGGTGCAAGGCATACACACCTGCAAATGCCACTGCCCCGGCCTCTGCCGGCATCGCTAATCCGGCCTCGGTAAACTGCGATAAGATTGGCGGGACCACCGAGATCAAGAAGAATGCAGACGGCAGCGAATATGGCATGTGTACCTTCCCCAACAGCACCAGCTGCGAAGAGTGGGCGCTCTTCCGTGGCGAGGGATGCAAGCCGGGCAACGCTACCGCGGCGGCCCCGTAACCAGCCTCAATTTTTTGTTCCTGCCATTTTTGACAGGTTCCGGCATCACCCGGCAAATCTCCCTCAGGCGCAACCGCCATGAACAAAAAACGAAGGATCCTTTTCGTCTGCACCGCAAACGCTGCCCGTTCCCAGATGGCGGAAGGGCTTCTCCGGGCTAAATACGGGGACTCTTACGAAGTCTTCAGTGCAGGGACCCGGCTCTCGCGGCTGAGCCCCCACGCTGTCACGGTCATGCAGGAGACGGGGATCGACATATCGAAGCACTATTCAAAAACACTCGCCCAGCTGGAAGGCCGGGAATTCGACATTGCAGTAACCCTCTGCGACCGCGCCCGGGGGACTTGTCCCGTCATCCCCGGCGCAAAAAAACAACTGCACCGGGGATTTTCCGACCCCCATTTCAATACCGGCACCGATTCGGATATTCTCGACGGGTATCGCAGGGTGAGGGATGAGATCTCCGCGTGGATAGAAGAGACCTTCGACCCGAAAAAAAGTTAGGCAGATCCTGACCTGATTTTCAGGCGAGTTCGACCTGGATCCCGCCGATCTTGCCGGCGAAGACATTGTAGAGGAAGGCAACGATCGCGCCGCCGATGAACGCCATAATGCCGAAGATGATCGGGAAGATAACGACTGACGCGATGCCGAAAGCGGTCATTCCGCCCCGGTCCATTCCGACACCGACCGCGGTCAAAATGACGCCGAAGATAATCCCGTAAATAAGGCCGAAAACGATTCCAAAGAGGGCGTGGATCTTCGCCCACGACATTATTTCAACACTCTTGATGACTGTCATTGTTCACCTTGATGTATGTTAGGTTAGTTTCATAACACCCGTAAAAAAGTCTTGCTAAATTGTCCCGGTTACCCTTCGGGATGTGCAGACAGGAGCGCCGTGCAGATCCTGCCCATGAGGAGATGGTGACGGTTCAGGTGATCGAGAAATTCCGTGCTCCGTTCCCCTGCCGCCAGGGGCTGCCAGCACAGCCCGCAATCCGTTTCCCAGAGGACAAGACCTTCTGCAGGTGCGGGCTGGAGCGGCCGTTCGGCGGCAGCCCCGAGGAGATCCCCGATGAAGGATTCCTCCTCTTCGCCCGAGCCGACCGCGGCGAGCGCTGAAGCCATGCACCGGACCTGGTGCCAGAGGAAGGACTCGGCCCGGACTTCGATGCATGTCATCCCTTCATGAGTGTCGACAGCTATCGCAAGGATCCGCCTCCAGGGATTTTTTCCTTTCACCCGCGCGAAGCTGGTGAAGTTGTGTTCCCCGAGAAACGCCCGGGCGGCACGCTGCATTGACTCCTGTTCCGGAAAAACCCCCGGGAAGTAATAGCGGTAGGTCCGCGAGACCGCGTCGTACCGGGGGTTAAACTGGTCCGGGACGCAGGAGACCCCGGTGCACCAGCAGTCTGGAGGGAGCTGGGCATTGATGGCCATTGCCGCCCGGTCGGGCGAGGACGTCGAAAATGCCACGACCTGGCCATACGCGTGGACGCCGCGGTCGGTCCTCCCCGCAGAGAGGAAGCCGGCCCGGCGCCAGTCTGAGAAGAGGCCGAGTCGCTGGCATGCCGCTATGAACTCGCCTTCCACCGTCCGCTGGGCAGCCTGCAGCTGCGAGCCGTAAAACCGGCTGCCGAGATATGCAACCCGGAATGCGAGCCTCACCGGAGCTGCACGTGCCGGGTCATCCGTTTGATCTTGCGCCATGTGTTCCTGAGCGACTGACGGGTATAGGTCCTGAGAGGCGTCTTCCTCCCGCCGCAGGAGACTCTCCCGTTCCGGATCGCGGCAAGGATAGAAGGCACCGTCTTCTCGGCATCGATATAGGTCCGGCCGAACCCGACGAATTTTGCGTTGTGCGCGTCGCTCCCCCCCACGCACGGTTTTCCCATCCGCCGGGCGATCCTCGCAGCTTTCTTGTTCGCCGACCCTACAATGTACCTGCTGTTGAACGTTTCGATAGCATCGACGACCATCATCCCGGCCTTCTTCCTGCGTGCCACCCCGTGGCGCCAGACGTGGTACGGGTGCGGAAGGATAAGGACCGCACCCATCCGCCGGGCGATCTCAACAGTGGCTATGACATCCAGGCCCGAGGGAATGATCTCGGTCACTCCCAGCACGAGCAGGTGCCCCTGCCGGGTCGAGACTTCGATGCCCGGGATGACAAGGACCGGGGAACGGCACGCGAGTGCTTTTTTTGCACCGTCAATGGTATCGTGATCGGTGATGGCGATCGCGTCGAGTCCCGCTTCCTCGGCCCTCAGGAGGATCTCTTCGACCCCGCTCTCGCCGTCCTTTGAGAAATTCGTGTGCACGTGCAGATCGCAGGTCAGCATTGATCATAGTGTTTTTATCTCTCTGGTATTAAGGGAATTTATGCGCATTCTCCTCCCCACCGGTTCTGCCACCGGGGAGATCGTCAGAAAAGCAGCAGAAGGTTTTGACGCCGATGTGGTGGTGACCGGCGAGATCGCTTCGTTCCTGACCCCCCATGCGCTGCGCTCCCTTATCCGGCAGGGCTCGTACGATCTTGTCATCGTTCCGGGCATGTGCACGGCGTCGTTTCTGGATCTCGAAAAGGATACCGGTATCCCGATCGTCCGCGGCCCCCGGCATGCTGCCGATCTTTCCCGCATCCTCCCCCTCATTGGTTCCGTCCCGCTTTCACGCACCATCCCCGCTGACGATTTTCTTGCCGGAAAGGACGAGGAGGAGACGCGGCAGCGCCTCGGAATGCTGGAACGCGAGGCCGGGGCAGACTTCGTTATCCGGGGGGTGAAGATCGGCGGGGAGTCCCGGATGAAAGTCCTCGCCGAGGTTATGGACGCACACCGGCAGGAGGATGTCGTAAGACGGGTGAACGATGCGTTCGCCGCAGGCGCAGACATAGTCGACCTCGGGTTCGGGTTCGATGCATCGCCGGCCGATGTCGTGCGGGTTTTCGGTCTCCTGGAGGGGACCGACGGCCCTCTTGCTGCGGATACCCAGGACCCCGGACTTATACGTGCGGCTCTCTGCCGTGCCGACATTATTCTCAGCCTCAGTGACCGGAACATTCCCCTTGTCGCAAAAGAAGTCGGAGAAGCGGGTGCAGCCGCGGTAATCGTGCCCGGCAGCAGCACGCTTCTGAAAAATATCCGGCTTGCACGTGAGGCAGGCGTCCGGTGTATCATCGCCGACCCCCTCCTCCAGCCGGCCGGGTCCGGGCTGGTCCGGTCGCTCCGGAATTTCACGTCCAAAAAGTACCCCCTGTTCTTCGGTGCAGGCAACGTCACGGAGTTGCTGGATGCCGACTCCATCGGGGTCAACGCCCTTCTTGCCGGCATGGCTATGGAGATCGGCGCAGCGGTCATTTTCACGAGCGAGCACTCGGACAAGACCCGGGGATCGATCCGGGAAATGCGGAGGGCTGCGGAGATGATGGTGCTGGCAAAGGGACGCCCGTATCCAAAAGACCTCGGCACAGACCTGTTGTGCATCAAGGAAAAACGGCGCAGGCGCGAACCCCCGCTTGCGTACGATACCCTTACGGCCGCAAAGGAGATGCCCCGGGAGATCACCTACGACCCGAAGGGAAGTTTCCGCATAGGGATCGAAGACGACCGGATCGTTGCTGTAGTCCACGGACGAGCGGTGGTTGGAGAGCACTGGCAGGACGTTCTGTACACGATCCTTGCGCACGGCGACGTCTCTCTCCTCGACCACGCCGGTTACCTCGGACGTGAGCTCTACAAGGCTGAGCTCGCGATCCGGTACGGCCGGAGCTTCGAACAGGACGGGGAATTCTAAAAAAACATGCCCTGACCTACCATTTTATGCCCGGCCCGGGCGTACCTGTACGCATGGCGTCAACAGCGCGTGCATCCCACATTCTCGTAAAATCGGAAGACGAGGCAAACCGGCTCCTCAAACGGATCAGGGACGGCGAAGACTTCGCTGAAGTAGCAAAAAGGTTCTCCAAATGCCCTTCCGGGAAAAAAGGCGGCGATCTCGGCTATTTCGGCAAGGGGCAGATGGTCCCCGAGTTCGAGGACGTCTGTTTCACCAACGAAAAGGGCGCTCTCGTCGGCCCGGTCAAGACCCAGTTCGGTTACCACATTATCAAAGTCACCGACCGGAAATAACCGGATCCGGTTTGCAATCTGTCGCATAACCATGGACCGGAAATTATTTTTTCTCGGAATCGGCCTTGCAGTAGTCATCGTTTTCTGCGGGGTATCGGTGTTCGGGAGCGTGGAAAAAGCCCTGCAGCCCCACCCGGACAGGGAGACCTTCTACCAGGTCTCCACGATGGGTGCCCTTGCCGGGGGAGCGTTTGCCGGCGTCCAGCCGGTCTCGGAGCTCAAAAAACACGGGGACTTCGGTATCGGGACATTCGACGGTCTCAACGGCGAGATGATCGTCCTTGACGGGAACGTCTACCAGGCATTTTCGAACGGGACTGTTACCCCCGCCCCTGACAAGGAGACCGTTCCCTTTGCGATGGTTACCTGGTTCGACCGGGATTCTACTGTGATAACGGACCGTCCCATGAATTACACCGGACTCACCGGGTACCTTACCACCGTTCTCCCTTCTGACAACATGATTTACGCCATCCGCATCCACGGGACGTTTTCGGCAATGAAGGTCCGGAGCATCCCGCAGCAGCAGAGGCCGTACCCGTCGCTTGTAACTGCCGCCGCAAACCAGTCCGTATATTCTTCAGTAAATACGGAGGGGACGATCGTCGGCTATTTCCTTCCCGGGTTCATGAGCGGCCCCAATCTGGCCGGGTACCACCTGCATTTCATCAGCGACGACCACAAATCCGGCGGGCATGTCCTTGACTTTTCTGCAGGAGCGAACACGACCATTGAACTGGATGCGACCCCGCAGATTTTCATTACCGTACCGCCTTCCGGTGCGTCCGGGACCGGCATGACCGGCAATGTGAGCGGGGAAGTGGCTGCGGTGGAGCGATAAAACCCGGTTTTTGCGAGAGTTTTTCTTGGAACAGCACAGAACTTACCCTGCAGAACCGGCTTGTTCCGGGGAGGACACAGGGAGATGAACATCCGTGGGATCAGGCAGGAACTCCTCAACCTCCTCCTCGAACTGGGCCGGGACAACCACCCGAACGAGTTTGTCGCCCTGCTCAGGGAGAAGGACGGAATAATCGGAGAGATCAACATGCTCCCGGGTACCATTACGGGTTCGTCATCGGCCTCCGTCATCTTTGACATGATGCCGCTCGACACCCATCTTGCCGGCAGCGCCCACAGCCACCCGAGCGGGGCGATCCGCCCCTCGGATGCCGATATCCGGTTCTTCCCCCGGTCCGGGCGTTACCACATCATCATCGGCTATCCCTACCGTCCGTTGGACTGGCGTTGCTTCACGGCTGACGGGGAGCCTGCTTCGCTTGAGGTGATACCGTGACCGGACGACGCGTGGTTGCAACGGGGACCTTCGATATCCTGCACCCGGGCCATCTCTACTATCTCGAAGAATCGAGAAAACTGGGGGACGAGCTCTACGTTATCGTGGCGCGGGACTCCAATGTGAAGCACAAGCCCCGCCCCATCGTCCCGGAGGAGCAGCGCCTCCGGATTGTGGCGGCACTGAAACCGGTGGACCACGCGCTGCTCGGTGACCGGACCGACATGTTCCGGCCCATAGAAGAGATACAACCCGCGGTCATCACCGTCGGCTTCAACCAGATGTTCCGGGAAGAGCAGCTGCGTGCCGAACTCGCGCTGCGGGGGCTCGGCCCGGAGATCGTCCGCATCGGGAAGTTAGCGGACGGGGACCTCTGCAGCTCGCGGCTTATAGTCCGGCGCGTGATCGAAAAGCGGTGCCACGACCCTGAACGACCGGACTTTTAAAAATTAAGGCTCTGACCCCGTTCCTTCCCGGGTTCAGTGGGCATGCCTCACGGAAGGCTTTTTCCGGCCCATCCTGAGGAAACCCCGGCGCAGGTGCGTGCAGTATTTTGCCGTGAACGATCCCACGATCGAGGTCACAACCACCATGGCAGCAATGACCGTCACCACAGCCGGTGCAAGGGAGATCTCCGGCAGGGCGGCAAGGGCAATAGAAAATTCCCCCCTGCCTATGGTGTTGCCCCAGATCTCGATCCCGGCGAGCGCCGAATCGTGGATCACGATCCCGGTAATAATACCGGAGATGAGCTTGCTCACGATGGCAAGGGCCGAGATGACTGCGATCATGAAGAGGTTTGCTCCTCCAGAAAAATCAATCGCTACACCGAAGAAGACGAAGAAGGTCACCAGGAAGACGTCCTTGAACGGCCGGGCGTGCTGCTCGAACGCATCGGGATCGGTGGTGGCGAAGGCGGCCCCGAGTGCGATCACCATCATGGTTTCCGGGACCCCGATAACATTGGAAAACGAAGCGGTCGTGAGCACGGCGGCGAACGTGAAGATGATCGGGAGTTCGTCTTCCCGGTCGAGAATGGAGACGAGGAACTCCTTTCCCCAGTGGGCCAGCGCGTAGAGCACCGCCAGTACCCCAGCGATCTTGAGGAAGAGGATGATCGGGTTCTGGTCTCCTGCCGAGATGATCGCGAGGAAGATGATGAGGACAAGATCCTCGAACATCATCAGCCAGATGATCGTCTCGGCCTCGCGGAGCATGAGCTTCCGGTTCTCGATGAGCGAGGTCAGGGCCATCGCGGTGCTCGAAATGTAAAAGGCAGTGGCGATGACCGCTGACTCGACCAGCGTGAAACCGAAGGCGTACGCAGCAACAAACCCGATGAACATGTTCACGTTGAGGTCGATGACGCCGCTCGTCAGGACCGCGGAACGGTTCGAGGCTACCCGTTCGAGTTTCAGGCCAAGGCCCATGAAGAAGAGCAGGAAGATCAGCCCCATCTGGGAGAAGAAGGTACTGATATTGTCGTTTGCCACGAGCCCGAGGCCGCTCTTCCCGAGGATCACCCCGGCGATGATGTAAAAGGGAATCGGGGGTACCGAGAGGTACTTCGTCACCAGCGCGAGGAGCAGGCAGACAAAAAGGGCAAGGACTATCCCTTCCATCAAGCCACCATGATTTCCCGTTCAAACATTTTTATCTGGTCGCTCTCGCCGATGACCAGCGCGGCATCCCCGGCCTCAAAGACAAACGCCGGCGGCGGGTTGATGATGTTCCGGTCGTGCCTGCATACGGCGATGACCGTGGCGCCGGTCTTTGCCCGGATCTGGAGGTCCTCGATCGCTTTTCCCTCGATGGATTTTGGTATGAGGTATGTGTGGATAGTCACCCGGAGGTCCGCAAGCGCCGAGAAGGCGATCTCTACGCTTTCCTGGTCTGCTTCCATGATTGCCCCGGTCAGGATGTTTCCCAGCCTCCTCGCCTCGACCAGGGTCATCTCGGCTGCACTCGGCGTGCTGCAGCCTTTCTGGAGGGTATACATCTGGATTACGCCGGTCTTGGTAAAAAAGATGGCAACCGTGTCGCCCTTGTCCGTCTCGAATTCGTATTTTGTTCCCACGCCGGGCAGGTTGAGCGAGCGAAGAGCCATAGAAGACATTAGAAAAACGTTCCTGAAATATATTATGATTCTCGTGCCGCATTCGGCGGGACGGTGAAATTTTGCAGGAACCTGAAAAGAAAAGAGGGGGTATGAGAGGTTACTTTCGGGAGGATTTTAGAGGGCTGACCCGGCATCTGACGCTTCCGGGTTCTTCCTCCCACTACTCCTGTTGAGAGCGGGGGTGTTTAAAGCCGTGAGCGGGCGGCGTGAAAGTAAAATCCGTGACTCGAAAACGCGTTCGCGATTTTCCCGGCCCTTTCACAGGATTCGTGCAGAGCTGAGGGCGGAACAGCGGTTTTTTCACGGGAAAAACATTGAGGGGTAACCGAACCGATCCTGCAGGGAGGGCCCGGAATTTCAGGTATTCCGGATCAGGCACTCATCTTACCCGGTTGATGCCCTAACCATACACATTTATATACGTAAACTGAATTTTGATAATTGTCAGACCAGATTTATTCCCGGACCGCGGAATATCCGACTGCCAGAGGCGTGAACAACGGGAATCCTTTCATCAGAATTCCCTGACTCCCATCAATGTTCTAAATGACAGTAATTCCTCCCGATACTCACGATGATCGGAAAGAAGGTTCGATCAGGGTACTGGTGCTCGAGAAGGAGTATTCCAATGCAGAATACATCCGCAGATCATTTCTCAACGCCGCATCCCCTTTCAGTATAACGATTGTAAAATCGCTCAGAGAAGCACGGGAATCTCTCGGGACCGCCGGGTTCGATCTTATCATCACCGACTGGATCCTTCCGGACGGGCGGGGGATCGATATCCTGCCCCGGAAAGACGGCATGGTGATGACACCGCTGGTCATCATGACGAGCCATGGCGACGAGAAACTCGCCGTCGAGATGCTCAAATCGGGCGCTATCGACTATGTCGTAAAATCCGAGACGACGCTGAAGGATCTCCCGCGTATAGCCGAACGTGTGCTCCGCGAATGGGAAAATATCCAGCAGCGGAAAAGGGCAGAAGATGCGCTTCATGAATCGGACGTCCGGTACCGCAATCTCCATGAGAGCATCCGGGACGCAATCGCCTCTGTGGACATGGACGGGAAAATCACGGAAATCAACCAGTCGTTCCGGGAAATGGTCGGCTATTCCGAAGAAGAACTCCTCGGCATGAACTTCCGGGGTCTCACTCCTGAAAAATGGCATGCGGCTGAAGACCGGATCATCAGCGAAGAGGTAATCCGCCTCGGATTTTCCGGTATTTATGAGAAGGAATACCAAAGAAAAGACGGCACGGTCTTTCCGGTCGAGTTGAGGGTTTTTCTCATCCGGAGCGCTGACGGACAACCCGCAGGCATGTGGGCGATCGTCCGGGACATAACCGAACGGAAACGGGCTGAACAGGATATAATCGAACGCGAAGAGAAATACCGGAGCCTGTTTGCCGCGGAGAGCGATGCAATCTTCCTCATCGACCAAGAGTCCGGTGCGATTCTCGAGGCAAACGAAGCCGCAAGCCGCTTGTATGGATTCACCAGGGACGAGCTTCTGCGGATGAATTATACCGATGTCTCTGCCGAACCGGATCTGACGGAAATTTCTGTGCGTGAAACCCAGAATTCAATCTCCCAGCTGCGCCACAAAAAACGGGACGGCACGGTCTTCCCTGTCGAGATCTCTGTAGGCTATTTTACCATCAGGGCCAGAAAATTCATCCTGGGAGCAGTACGGGATATCACTGCGCGCCTGCAGATGGAGCGGCAGCTTGTCAGCGAGCGGGAGAACGCGAAAAACCTTCTCGATATTGCCGGGGCAATCATCCTCGCTCTCGATCCTGAAGGCGCAGTCACCCTCATAAACCGGAAAGGCTGCGAGATTCTGGGGTATGACCGGGAGGAGATTATCGGCAAAGTGTGGGTCGACGAATTCCTCCCGCAGAGGATCCGGTCTGAACTGAAAGATACGTTCCGTGACCTGGTCGACGGGGATCCTGCCTCAGCCAGCGAGAGAGAGAACCCCATCCTTACGCGGAGCGGTGAAGAGAAGCTCATCCGGTGGAGCAACACGGCCATACGGAACAGCGGGGGAGAGATTACCGGCACCCTCAGCTCGGGCGTGGACATCACCGAACGCAGGCGTGCGGAAGCAGCACTGCAGGCCAGCGAGGAAAGCTACCGTGGCCTCTTCAATACGATCAGGCAGGCCATCCTGATCCACGACCAGGATACGAAGATAATCGACGTCAACGACGGTGCTGTTGCCATGTTCGGGTACAGCCGGGAAGAATTCATCGGGAAAACCCCTGATTTTCTCCCTGCACCGGAACAGGATTTGGGGGCTGTATATGACAAAATCCGTCTGGCATTTTCCGGAACCCCACAGCAGCTGGAATTGCTGGCACGCCGGAAAAACGGGGAGATTTTTCCCAATGACATCCGGCTCTATAAGGGGCATTATTTCGGCAGGGATGTGCTGATCGCAATCGTCACCGATATAACAGAGCGTAAAACGGCCGAATCGGAACTGAGAAAGAAACAGATCATGCTCGCCGCGGCGATGGACCTCTCCCAGATGGCAAACTGGGAGTTCGACGTCAGGACCGCCATGTTCACCTTCGACGACCGCTTCTATGCCCTGTACGGGACCACCGCAGAAAGGGAAGGGGGGCACCGGATGCCACCCGAGGTGTACTCCCGGGAATTCGTTCACCCGGACGACAGGGCCGGGGTTGAAGAAGAGATCCGGAAAGCGCTCGTAACAACGGATCCCGGTTACGTCGGGCAGATGGAACACCGGATCATCCGTCGCGACGGTCAGGTCCGGTCGATCATAGCCCGGTACGCCGTCATCATGGGTCCGGACGGGAGGGTCGCCGGGACATATGGGGCCAACCAGGATATCACTGAAAGAATTCAGGTTGAAAACGAGCTCCGCAGGAAGCACGATGAGCTCAACGCAGCGTACGAGCAGCTGGCCGCAGCGGAGGAAGGACTCCGCGAAAATTACGAAGACATGGAAAAGAGCCGGCGCGAGGCGAGGGCAAGTGCCGACCGGTACCGGAACCTGTTCGAGAACATGCTCGAGGGATTCGCGTACTGCCAGATGGTATATGACAGTGCCGGAAATCCTGAGGACTTCATTTATCTCAACGTCAACCAGGCATTCAACCGGATAATCGGGGCAGGCACGGTCACCAACCGAAGGGTTACCGAAGTTTTCCCCGGGATAAAGGAGGCGTTCCCGCACCTGTTCCAAATTTACGGCCGGGTCTCGCTTTCAGGAATTCCGGAATCCTTCGACCTCGACTTCAAACCCGCGGGCAAATGGCTCCACATTTCCGTGCACTCCCCGGAGAAAGGGTATTTCGTCGCGGTCTTCGAAGATATAACCGGGCACAAGTACGACGAGGACACCCTGCGTCTCTCCAACCAGATGCTGCAGCTCTCGCACCAGAACCTGTCTGTCCAGCCGCTCCTGGAGAAGTTTGTCAGCATCATCCGGACCTACACCGGGTGCGACTCGGTGGGAATACGGATTCTCGATGACGGAGGCAACATCCCGTACCTCGCGTACTCCGGGTTCTCGAAGGATTTCTACGAATGTGAAAGCCCGCTCTCGATCAACACCGACCAGTGCATGTGTATCAATGTCATAAAGGGCACGACCGATCCGCAGCTGCCATTCTACACCGACGCCGGCTCATTCTACATGAACGGGACGACCCGGTTCCTCTCGACCGTCTCCGAGGAGGAAAAGGGGAAGACACGGAACGTCTGCAACCAGGTCGGGTATGAATCAGTTGCGCTGATCCCGGTCCGCGAGCAGGACCGGATCATCGGCCTGATCCACCTGGCCGATCACCGGGATGACATGGTCCCGGTTGGCCTCGTCCGTGTCCTGGAAAAAACTGCGGCATCGATCGGCGAGGCGATTGCCCGGGTGCAGGTCGAACAGGAGCTGGGCTTCCGGAACGCCATGCTCGCCGCCCAGCAGGAGGTTACCCTTGACGGGATCCTCATTGTCGGGGAGAACCAGAAGGTCCTTTCGGCCAACCGCAGGTTCTTCGAGATGTGGGGCATCCCGCCCGGGCTGGTAAGTGGTAATGCGGACACTCCCGTCCTGGAACACAACCTCGCCCTTGTCGCCGATCGCGAGGAGTTCCTCGCAAAAGTGAACTATCTTTACGAGCACCGCGACGTTGCCAGCCGGGACGAGATCCTCCTCCGGGACGGAAGGATCCTCGACCGCTATTCAACCGCCGTGACCGGGTCGGACGGGAAGTACTTCGGGAGGGTCTGGTACTTCAGGGACGTTACGGAAAAGCGTGCGGCCGAGAATGCGGTAAAGGAGAGCGAACAGAAGTACCGTTCTCTCGTGGAGAACGTACTCGACGTCGTCTACCGGACCGACCGGGAAGGAAAAGTAACCTTCGCGAGCCGGTCGGCCCTTTCTCTTCTCGGTTTTACCGATCTCGGCGAGATCATCAGCCGCCCCATCGAGTCCTTCTGGCTGAACCCTTCCGAACGCTTTTCGATGATGGAAAAGATGGCCCGTGACGGTTTTGTCCGGGACTACGAAGTCGTCATTCTTGGGGCCGGGGGCCGTCAGATCCCCGTGTCCGTGAGCAGCAGTTATTACCGGGACAGCACCGGCGCGATAGCGGGCGTTGAAGGAGTCATACGGGATATCACCGAACGGAAACGATTCGAGCATGCCCTTGAGGAAAAGCAGAAACAGCTCTCCGATGCCATGGACCTTGCAAAACTGGTGAACTGGGAGTTCAATCCGGAGACCGGGGAGTATACGTTCAACGACCGCTTCTATGCCCTGTACGGCACGACAGCAGAGCGCGAAGAAGGGTACGTCATGCCGGCGGAGGTCTATGTCCGCGAGTTCGTCCATCCCGCGGACGCTGCCCTCGTCACCGATACGATCAGGCGGGTACTCATGCCGGGCCTCCGGGGAGATGCATTCGGGATCGAACACCGGATCATCCGGAGGGACGGGGGGATCCGGTTTGTCATGGTGCGGGCGGCAGAAGAGCGGGAGGTTTCGGGCAGGGGTCCCAGGGCATATGGCTCGATCCAGGACATTACCGAACAGAAGGCTGCCGAACAGACCATTCTCGAAAAAGAGACCAAATTCCAGTCCATATTCAATAACTCAAGCGACATGCAGTTCCTCGCAGAGATCACGGCTTCCGGCATGCCGGGGCGCATACTCGATGTCAACGACAGCGCCCTCCGGGTCCTTGGATATTCCAAAGAGGAGCTGCTCAGCAAGGAGATGCTCGACATCAACACGCCGGCCATGAGGGACCAGGCCCCGACAATCATGGTCGAGGTCCTCTCAAAAGGACACGCCACCATCGAATCCGTCTATCTCAGGAAAGACGGGAACCCCCTGCCGGTAGAAGTGGGCATCCACTCGGTCAAGATCGACAACAGGCTGGTCGGAATCAGTTCTGCGCGGGACATCAGCGAGCGCAAACGCCAGGAACAGGCGCTCCGCCTCGCCAACCAGAAACTCCAGCTGATGAATATCGTTGCCTGGCACGACATCCAGAACAAGGTGACCGGGCTCCGGGGATACGTCGAGCTCTCGAAAGACCTCGTTGCTGATGCCGAGGTGAAATCCTTTATCGAGAAGGAAGAAGAAGTCCTCAAGGTGATCCACCAGCAGATCCAGTACACCAAGGAGTACCAGGAGATGGGCCTCAAGCCGCCCCGGTGGATCCGGCTGCCCGCGGTCCTCAGCCGCCTGGCAGCTGCCGGGAACCGGCAGTCCATAATCACGACCGATCTCGATGAGCTCGATCTCTTCTGCGATCCGGTCATCGAGAAAGCATTTGCCCACCTGATCAACTATTCCCTGTCCCAGGACCCGCCTGCAACGGCAATCCGGATCTCGTGCCGGGAGGCGGGCGGGCAACTCTTGATACTTTACGAGGACAATGGCCCCGGTATCCCCGATGACAAAAAAAGCCAGGTTTTTATCAGGGACGTGGGGAAATCGGCGAGCTTCGACCTCTTTTTCGTCCACGATATACTCCAGATCGCGGACATGAAGATCCGCGAGACCGGGCAGCCGGGAAAGGGGGCACGGTTTGAAATTACCGTCCCCACCGGGAATTTCCGGTTCCCGGAGAAGGCATAAGATTGGTCGTCTGGCGAATCTTCTTCCGGTCAGGACAAAGTGCCCGTCATAAGGGAACCTTTTTTGTTATTTCAATGTTCATTACTGGTTAGAATCGCGATCTCTTCTTCGCGGATCTTCTACCCGAGAACCATTGCATGGGGGCTGGACATCATCGCCGAACTACCAAAGGAAGAATTTATTCTGAAATGCACATCCGCGTGTGCCGGGTGCAGCGATTCGCTCGCCCTCCGGTACGTGCTGAAGGCCGCGGGACCGGATACTGTCCTCGTGGTACCGGCGTGCTGCACGAGTGTCATCCAGGGGATTTACCCGAACACCGCGTTCAACGTTCCCACGTACAACGTTGCCTTCGCGGCTGCGGCCGCATGCGCATCCGGCATGTCGAACGCGCTGCGGGCCACCGGCAAAAAGACCAATGTCATTGTGTACGCAGGCGACGGCGGTACGCTGGATATCGGCATCCAGTCCCTCTCGGGAGCGTTCGAGCGGGGGACCGACTTCCTCTACATCTGTTACGACAACGAAGCCTACGGGAACACGGGGATGCAGCGGTCTGGAGGTACCCCACTGGGTGCCCGCACGACCACGACGCCCGGGGGAAAGAAAGACGTAAAGAAGGACATCGACGCGATCGTCGCGGCCCACGACCCTCCGTACATGGCAACCGCGTGCGCGGCGTACCCGCAGGACCTCTTCAAGAAGGTACAGAAAGCTCTCAGCTTCCGGGGGCCATCGTTCATCCACCTCCTCGCGCCCTGCCCGCCCGGATGGCGGTTCCCGACCGAGAAGTCGGTGGAGATGGGAAGGCTTGCGGTGAAATCCGGCATGTGGGTCCTCTACGAGCGGGAATACGGGAAACTCACGCTTGGAGCCCAGTCGAAGGCCGCGATGAGAAAACCGGTACCGCTCGAGGAGTACCTCGCGCCACAGGGCCGGTTCAAGGGGATAGATGCAAAGACCGTCGATGAACTGAAACAGCGGCTCGGAAAGAACCTAAAAAAACTCGCGGCTGAAGAGGAGGCGGGGGCATGAAGAAGATCGCGACCGGCAACAAGGCAGTTGCCGAGGCAGTGAAGCAGGCAGTCCCCGGGGTCATCGCAGCATACCCGATCACCCCGCAGACCGAGATCGTCGAGCAGATCGCCGAGTTTGTCACGAGCGGAGAACTCTCAAGCCGTTATATCCCGGTTGAGAGCGAACACTCGGCGATGGCAGCCTGCATCGGCGCAAGCATCACCGGGGTCCGGACCTTCACGGCGACCAGCTCCCACGGGCTCCTGTACATGCACGAGATGACCAACTGGGCAGCGGGCGCCCGCCTCCCGATCGTCATGGCAAACGTGAACCGGGCGCTCGGGCCCGGCTGGAATATCTGGGCAGAGCACACCGATGCACTGCAGGAACGCGACACTGGCTGGCTCCAGGTCTATGTGAGCACGGTGCAGGAAGCATACGACGCGACCCTCATGGCGTTCCGGATCGCGGAGCACGAGGACGTCCTCCTCCCCGTCATGGTGAATCTCGACGGGTTCACGCTCAGCCACATCATGCAGCCGCTCGATACGGTGGAACCCGGCGATTTCATCCCGGCCCTGCGGCTCCCCCATGCGATCGATACGGAGAACCCGGCAGGGTACGGCGGACTGACGGGGCCCGAGCAGCACTTCCGGTTCCGGTGGGAGATCGAGCGGTCGATGCGGGATTCGGTAAAGGTAATCCGCGACACTGAGCAGGACTTCGCGTTGAGGTTCGGGAGAACGTACGGGTTCACCGATGACTACCGGTGCGAGGATGCCGAGGTGGTCATCGTCGCGATGGGCACGCTGGGCAAGGAGGCCGAGGTGGCGATCGATATCCTGCGCTCCGAGGGCGTAAAAGCGGGCTCGATGCGGCTCCGCTGGTTCCGGCCGTTCCCGGCGCTGGATCTCAAGGGAAAAGACGTCGTGGTCATCGACCGCGACTACTCGTTTGGCTCCGGCGGTATCCTTGCCCACGAGATCCGGGCGAAGTGCGGCATCTCCGTCTTCAGCGTAATCGCCGGCCTTGGCGGACAGGAGGTAACCTACGAGGATATCGCTGACTTCATCCGCAAGCGGCGGATTGGAGAGGAGTTCTGGTTCGGGGTGAACGGCCATGTATGAGATCCGTATCCATTCCCGGGGCGGACAGGGAGGGGTCACTGCCGCACGTCTCCTTGCGCTCGCCGCAATCCATGACGGGAAATTTGCGACCGCCTGCCCGTTCTACGGTGCCGAGCGGCGCGGCGCCCCGGTCGTATCATACGTACGGATAGACGACCACCCCATCCGGATCTACAGCCAGATCCGCAAGCCGGACATGGTAGTCGTGCTCGATTCGAGCGTGATGGACGTGGTCGATGTCCTCCAGGGGTTGAAGAAGGGGGGCCGGGTGCTCCTCAACAGCGGCGCAAAACGGGACTTCCCCGGGTTCCCGACGGCACACGTCGACCTGACGGGGATCGCGCTCCGGGAGAACCTGGTCGTGGCCGGCGCACCCATCCTGAACACCCCGGTCCTCGGGGCCCTTGCAAAGATAGGCATCATCACCGCCGATTCCGCGAAGAAGGCGATCCGGGAGATGTTTTCCGATGAGCGGAATGTCAAGGCTGCAGAGGATGCTTACCGGGAGGTCATGACATGAGCGCGGAACGCAAACGCCTCGCGATCAGCAGGCCGACAGAAGGGGCGGCGGGAAAGACCGGCTCCTGGCGGGTCTTCCGGCCGGTCGTGGACAAGGAGAAATGCAATGAGTGCGGGCTCTGCCAGATGTACTGCCCCGATGCTGCGATCGATGAAGACCTCAACGTCGACCTCGCATTCTGTAAGGGTTGCGGCATCTGTGCAAACGAGTGCCCCAAGAAAGCAATCGCGATGGTCAGGGAAGAAAAATAGCCCGGGCGGGATCCCTTCAGGCCGTCTCTTTTCCGGCGGCCTTTTTTGTCATCGTTTTTCATTGGGGCGGAGATGCTCCGGTGGCCGAAGATTTTTATTCCCGGGCCGTATAGTGCAGCGCAGGGAGGCTGAAATGAATATCCAGTATGCCGGCGATGCCGGCGACCTTTTCAAGTTCGATCTCGTCCGCCATATGATGAAAAACGTGCCGGGGCTCGAACGCTTCACGTTCATCCCCATGCTCACGGAAGAGCGGGTCAGGACCACGAGGAAAAAGAGCACCAGAAGGGACCCTGGTGGTGCAGGGGCGCCCCGGAGCGCGGGGAGCACGAACCTTGCACTCATGGAGCAGCTCGGGAGGCTTCGGGAGATCGAGTCCGACCGGGACTATTTCTCCGGTATTGAGTCGTATTTCGGACAGGAGGAGATCCTCGTCGATATCCTCCACCGGGACACCTTTTCGCATGAAAACCGGGCGAATTATTTTGACCAGCTGTTCTCCCGGTTCCCGGCCCGCTCCCTCATCCTCCTCGATCCCGACACCGGGCTCGAAGTGAAGAACCCGACGGAACGGCATCTTCTCTATGAAGAAGTGAAAAAGATCCACTACCGGATGGACGAGTGGTCGGCCCTGATGATCTACCAGCACATCCCGCGGGTGAAACGGGACGCATATTTCCGGAAGCGGTGCGAAGAACTTACCGGTGCAACGGGAGCGCAGCCGTTGTCCGTATCCGATGGCCGGATCGCGTTTTTCATCCTCGCAAAGGGCCCGGCGCTCCGGCGCACGCTCTGCAGCCTCATCAGCGAATACAGCGAGCGGTACCCCGGTCTTGTCACCGGTCTCTGCGGCTGACCGGCAAAAATCCCCGGGGTTTCGGCGCTACCGGGCCTCCGGTTTTTCTCCTTCCGGGGCCATGTACTCCAGGTCGAACTTATAGAAATGCGCAAAACCGCAGTTCCTGCACCGGACCGTTACATGCCGGCCCCCCACCGAGAGATCGTGGGGGCCGGTGACGTGGCAGTTCCGGCATGCCGCATTTTCCACGAGCTCCCATACGGGATACTTCCCGATCCGTGAGAAAGCCCCGGGCTGGACGATGTCTTCGATCCGGGGGATGAAGACCCGGGTGGCCCCGCAGTTTTCGCAGACGACCTGGGCCCGGTACGGTACCGCGGTGATGATCTGGTCTGCAAGCTGCCGGCAATGGTAGCAGTCGGTCCGGTACCGGGTGAGGATGAAAGGGTCGTTCATGCGGGATACTACGACACTTCCGGGTCATTAAGGTGTTGCAGGACGGCAGCGGGCAACCTGAAAGACTTGCCGGAATCCGAAGTCCTGAATACTAAAGGGTGTTTCACGGGGGCAGCGGATCGGATACGAATGCGGATTGGATTATTCCGGGAAAAATACCTGAATATGTTCTCAAATTGTAATTTGAAGAGACTTCCATGCACAGTTTTTTGAACCGTCAGGAAAATTACGCCGTAATGAAAAAACGGCCGCAATCAACTCAATAAATTTAATTACAAGCAACAGAAATCTATTTTTTATGAAGAGAGTATTGGGATTGTGTATCCTGGTTATCCTGTTCCTGGCACTGAGCGGCTGCATGCAGCCTGCACCATCAGCACCGGCGACCACGGCGGCTCCGACCACGCCTGCAGCGGTCGCAACAACGGCCGTCCCCAATGAGACGACGGTGATACCGACCGAAACGACCGCCGCGGAAGTCACGGCTGTGCAGGAGAATGCCACCCCTGCGGTAAATGAGAGCGTTGTAAACGAGACCGCTGCCGAGACTGCAGTGCCGGCCGTACCGTCAGCGAAACCGACACCGGTCGTGACGGCAAATTACATCCATATACAGAATAACACGTTCGTCCCTGCGGCGACAACCGTTCTGCCGGGCACCGGGATTGTGTGGGTTAACGACGACAAAATCGTCCACACCGTAAAAGCTTCCGGAGCCATCGAAGGAATGTTCAACTCAGGGGACATCGCTCCCGGTGGAAGGTGGTCCTACACGTTCGGCGCCAACACGGGCAGCTTCAGTTACACCGACCCGAACTTTGCCGGAATGAACGGCACGATCATCATCGAGAAGGGCCGTACCCTTACCAGCACCTACTAACATTGTAAAAAAGATTTTCTTTTTTTTCTTTCAGTTCCTGCAGAATATTCCCGGGCGTACCCGGTAATCCCCGTGTGCGAGTTGCGAGATTACCTCCCGCGGGTTTCACACCGGCCGCTGGAGAGACGATTCCGGTAAAAATCTGCAGGGCCGAAAGAAAAGACTGATAAAAAAGTATTCGTGGCTCTGGACGATCAGTAGTCGCCCATGCCGGGGGGCATACCGCCCATGCCACCCATTCCGCCCATGCCGCCCGGGGGCATGCCGCCTTCCGGTGCTGCACTCTTGGACGATGCGATGACATCGTCGATGCGGAGGATCATGACGGCTGCTTCGGCTGCCGACGAGATCGCCTGGGTCTTGACCCGGAGCGGCTCGACGACGCCTGCTGCCTTCATGTCCACTGCCTTGCCTTCGAACACATTGAGGCCGTAGGTCTTCTTGCCCTTCTCGTGGGCCGCACGGATCTCGACAAGCATATCGATGGGGTCGAGACCTGCGTTCTCTGCAAGTGTCCTCGGGATGATCTCGAGTGCGCCTGCAAAGGCCTCGATGGCGAGCTGGGCCCGGCCGCCGACGCTTGCAGCGTATTCGCGGAGCCTGAGCGAGAGCTCGGTCTCCGGTGCGCCGCCACCGGCGACGACCTTCTTGTCCTCGACAACGACACCGACCACGCGGAGGGCGTCGTGGATAGCGCGCTCGAGCTCGTCGACAACGTGCTCGGTGCCGCCACGGACGATCAGGGAGACCGCTTTCGGGTTCTTGCACTTCTCGACGAAGGTCATCTCTTCGCCGGAGACTTTCCGCTCCTCAACGAGGCCGGCCTTGCCGAGCTCTTCCTTGTTGATCGCGTCGATCGAAGAGACAAGGCTTGCACCGGTTGCGCGGGCGAGCTTCTCCATGTCGCTCTTCTTGACCCGGCGGGTCGCGAAGATGCCTGCCTTTGCAAGATAGTGCTGCGCGATGTCGTCAATCCCCTTCTGGCAGAAGAGGACGTTTGCGCCGCTTGCTACGATCTTGTCGACGATGTTCCGGACCATCCGCTCTTCCTCGTCGAGGAAAGCCTGGAGCTGGTCAGGGCTCGTGATGTTGATCTCTGCGTCAACCTCGGTCTTCTTGAACTCGACGGCCGCGTTCAGGAGGAGGATCTTCGCGTTGGTGACGGACTTGGGCATCGTGGGGTGGACACTTTCCTTGTCGATGATGACACCCTCGACGATCTCGGAGTCCTCGATGGACCCGCCGGCC
>DATKMN010000040.1:0-5207 GCA_035541835.1 Methanoregula sp. | reverse complement strand
ACGGTGGCTCAAGGACCCCGGGCAGCGGAACGCGTGCGGGTGCATAGCCTCGAAGGATATCGGGCAGTACTCCACCTGCATGCACCTCTGCGCCTACTGCTACGCGAACAGCTCGCCCACGGCGGCCGCGGCAAACTACCGCCGGTTTTGTGACGACGCCCGGCGCGGGATCTTCCACGATTCCATTACCGGGCGAGACCCGGGTTAACGTGCGTGCCCCTGTTTTCTGCCCGCCGGAAGGCTGTTTTGGAGTATTCCGGACTCCTCTTTCCTCATTCCGGCCTTTTTTCTTTGGAATTTTACCGGGCCGGTCTCGCGGCGGGTCTGCGGCTTGTAAACCACCGGTGAGTTTATCTCTTGCCCGGGCCATCGCGGAAGGTTACCACGGAACAGACCCGGTTCTCATCCCGGCAGTGCAATCTCTCATGTACCGGTAGCGGTAAATTCTGTGTATATGCCCCGTGACCCTTCGTGTGACCCCGGTCAGGTGTACCAGCCCGAGGCGGACACGTGCCTCCTGCTGAAGGCAGCCCTCGCAGAAGTACGGCCCGGCGACCGGGTACTGGAAGTTGGTACCGGCTCCGGGCTCATTGCCGCAGAGCTTGGCAGGGTTGCCCCCGTCGTCGCAACCGATATCAACCCGCACGCTGTTGCAGCTGCCCGCGAACGGGGCGTCGATGTCATCCGGGCCGACCTTCTCAGCGGCATCTGCGGGAAATTCGATCTCATCGTCTTCAACCCGCCCTATCTCCCCACCCGCCCGGAAGAGCGGGTGGACGACTGGCTCGAGTACGCACTCGACGGGGGGCCAACCGGGCGGGAGGTCATCGCGCGGTTCGCGGACGGGGCCGGCCGGGTGCTCGCACCGGGCGGGAGGATCCTCCTCCTCATCTCTTCGCTGACCGGCCCGGAAGACGTCTGCGCCCTCTTTACGAATCGGGGGTATGCCACGGCCGTCGCGGCGCAGGAACCGGCAGAGGGAGAAATGCTGATGGTCGTAAGGATAGTGCGGAGCGAAAACCGGTAACCGGTTGGTTCCGGATCTTGCCGGACAGCAGGCGTTTTTCTATTTTCAGGTCAGCTGTGCTGGTGCATGAAGACAATGACGATATTTGTGAGGAGGATGAGGCCCACCATCATCATGCCCTCGTAAAAAAGGACGGCGTTCCCGAGGAGGAAGATTGACGAGACGAGGCCGGCGGTGCAGAGGAGGTAGAACAGGAACATCTGCCCGCGGCGCATAACAGGAATCGGATGCAATGCGATAAAAGGTGATCTCCGGCACAGCCGGCCTTTGCGTTCACCTGCGGAAATGCATGATGATGACGAAGAGGTTGGTGACGACAATCAGGCCGGCGATCATCACACCTTCAAGAAAGTATCCTGCTATCCATGAGAGAAAAACCGACCAGAGGAGGCCGGAGAAGGAGATAAGATAGAGGAATATGTAGGTGCGGAATTTCGTCATCGCTGGTGCCGGTTTAGGATCTGTCGTACAGAGGTTTATGGCTTCTTGTTTGTTTCATTGGGAGTTTTTTCTCTTCGGCACCGGCAGCGACAGCACCTCAGCGCCGTCTCCGGAATGCCGGAGCTGGTGCGGAAATTCAGACGATCAGGCGCCGCTTCATCAGGTTAATCGAGAGGAAGCAGAAGACGATTGTCACCGCCGAGATCCAGGCGAGGCTTGCGGCCCCGGTGAGCGCGAGGTCCGGCAGGGTGAGCATGCGCAGGATCAGGACGATATGGGTGAGCGGCAGGACGATGTACGCGAAGTCCTGGAGCAGGACCGGCATCACGGTGAGCGGGAAGAACGTCCCCGAGAAGAGGACCATCGGCGTGATGAAGAGGAACGAGGGATAATTGAGCGTATCGATGCTCGGCGTCACCGCGGTAAAGCACATCGCGATACCGGCGAACATGAGGCCTCCGAGGAATGCGACCGGGATCGCGAGCAGGGAGAGGGGGAGCGAGATAACCCCGAATATGGCGAGGACGGGAAGCATCAGTATGACGTAGAGGACCGCGCGGGTCGCCCCCCAGAGGATCTCACCGGCGATGACGTCCTCGATAGAGAGAGGCGTTGCGATCATCGCGTCGAAGCTCTTCTGGTAGTACATGCGGACGTACGAGCCATACGTGCACTCGAAGAATGCAGAGTTCATCACCGCGATCCCGAGGATGGCGGGGGCGATGAAGTTCACGTACGGCGTCCCGTTAATCTCCCGGACGTACGTCCCGAGGCCGAGGCCGATGGCGAAGAGGTAGAGGAGGGCCTCGATGAACGGAGGGAAAAAATTGACCTTCCAGGTCTTGAAGAAGACCTCGAGGTTACGGTACCACACTTTCCACGCACGCCGCGTGATGGTGGGGAAGGACAACAGGCCCGGCATGGTCACTCCCGGAGGGTCCTCCCGGTCAGTTTGAGGAACACGTCTTCAAGTGTCGCCGGGCGGGTCAGCACTTTGCGGGGCCGGCAGCGCTCGAGCAGGATTTTTGCGACCTCGCGCGATGAGTCGGTCGCGATCTGGAGGACGTCGCCGAAGTGTTCGTAGGGGATCTTCAGTTCGTCAAGACAACTGACCACTTCGTCGGTCGTCTCCACCTCCACCACCTCTTCGCCGACATGCCGCTGCACGAGTTCGGCGGGCGTTCCCTCGACCAGGATCTTCCCGTTGTCCATGATCACCAGCCGGTCGCAGAGCCGGGCCGCCTCGTCGAGATAATGGGTGGTCATCACGATGGTGTTCCCCTGGGCCTGGAGACTTTTGAGTTTCTCCCAGATCAGGTGCCGGGCCTGCGGGTCGAGGCCGATGGTCGGCTCGTCAAGGACGAGAAGGGCGGGGTTGTTGATGAGCGCCCGGGCGAGGATGAGCCGGCGCTTCATCCCCCCCGATAGTTTCTCGACTGTCACATCCCGCTTCTCGGTGAGCTGGACAAAGTCGAGGAGCGTGTCCACCCGCTTCTCCGCCACTTCCCGCGGGATATCGAAATACCGGGAATACGAGAGGAGGTTCCCGGCGCAGGTGTAGTCCGGGTCGAGGTTGGTCTCCTGGGGGATGACCCCGAGGCGTGCCTTGATGCCGGCAGGGTCGGTCTCCGGGTCGATGCCGAAGACGGAAAGGGTACCCCCGGTACGGGGGGACACGCACGTGATCATCTTCATCGTCGTCGTCTTGCCCGCCCCGTTCGGTCCGAGGAACCCGAAGATCTCGCCTTTTTTCACGGAAAACCGGATGCCGTCGACGGCGACCATGCTGCCGTACGCCTTTTTCAGGCCGTCGGCCTCGATAATGCCGTCGCCGTGCCCGGAAGATGTGCCGGTCTCTTCCATATCTCGTACCACTCTTCCACGTGGGGACTTAATAATGGTGCACGCAGTGGATCCTTTACCGCAGCAGTCACCCGCGCAGCTTATGGATCGCTATTGCCGCCGCTTCACGCACGTCTTCGAACGGGTCACCAAGAAGGGTTTCGAGCGGCCCGATCGCCCGTCGGTCACCGAGCTTCCCGAGGACCTCCGCTGTTCCTATGCGGATCGAACTGTCCCGGTCCCCGAGGAGCGGCACGAGGCCGTCAACGGAAGCACGGTCCTTTATTATTCCCAGGGAAAGCACCGCGGCTGCCCGGACCGCGGGGTCGGTGTCTCCGAGAGCGCGGACGAGCCCCGGAACAGCGGCGGAGTCCCTGAGCCGGCCGAGCGCCCGTGCCGCTTCGATCCTGACGGCGGGGTGAGGGTCGCCGAGCGCATCAGCAAGGGGGACGATCGCCGCGGGGTCCCCGGTCTTCCCGAGCGCTTCAGCGGCCCCCTTCCGGGTCCGGACCGCGGGCGCATGAAGATCAGCGATATACCGGGCCGGTGAGTCCATAGCCTATTCGATCCCGCACCCGCCACCCGACTCGTAGGCAGTAATGACCTTCTGCGCGATTTCCGGGGAGAGCCGGTCGTGGACAAGGTGGACGAGTGCTTCGACATCCTCGGTGGGGAGGCAACCCATGCTCTCCTCGCCGCTGACGATGAGTTCCGTAATGTATGCAAGCTCCGTATCGTCAAGCACTGAAACGCGCCGGATGAAATCCTCCGTATCCTCGGAGAAATGGTTCGAGACCGGTGGCAGGATCGAGTGGAACATGTGGCCCGATCCCGAGCAGGCGAGTTCCCCGCATTCAGGTGCGAGTTTTTTCAGGATAGCGATATCCTTTTCAGAGAGTTCCCGTGGCATGGTGGAAGTTCCGTGTTGTTATTTTCCGGGCTTTCTGATGAAGGTGCGCGAAGGGCACCGGTCGCTGTCACGGTCTGCCGTGGTCTCCCCGTTGATCCTGCATTCCCCCCGGTCTTTCGTTTTTGGCGTGTAACTGATACAGTCTGCACAAACCGGCATATGAACAGGTGAGCTATCCTTACGGATGAGCGTTGCTCCCCAAAAAAAAGATCAGAAATATTTGCCGAGCCAGTTCTTTATGCCGGCAACGAATCCTCCGGAGCTTCCCGAACCCGATGCCTTCTTGCCTGAACGGGGCTGCATGGTCTGGCTCGGATGGGAGATGGTGCGCCGGATCGGGGGAGCCTCGCGCACCGGGATGTCCCGGAGCGTTCCCTGAGGTTCCTCGTCCATGGGCTCGAACCCCCACGAGAAGCCTACCTTGTACGCCTTCTCGTTCTGCCGGATCCAGTTTGCGGCAGCCATATAGCCCCGGTCCTCAGCCTTCTTGATCGTATCGGTATGGTCGAGCGTGAAATGGATCTCGCGCTGGAGGGCTACCAGTTCCTCATAGACTTTTCCGGGGACCTTGATCTTCTCCCTGCTCATATGTTCTCGTATAGGGATATGAAGGGAAACGTTATTTAATGCTTCGGTCGAAAAAACGACGGAAAAACAACGGATTTCCCCGCAGGGATGCGGGAAACGGCCGGAAATCCCGCAGAAGATTGATATGCACGCCTGCCCATGATACCTACCAGGGAACAGCCGGAGGGAATGAGGCGGATGGCGAAAGTGATCTTTGAAGGCGATGATTTCAAACGGATGCACCGGACGGACATGGCGAGTCTCCAGCGCCTCATCGATGCGAGGAAGTTCGGGATCCACGAAGTCGTGTACAAGGACACGAAGATCAAAGTCGAGATCAAGAAAAAAGGCGACGATATCCTGGTCAAGCGGTTCCGGGCGATCTAAAAACTTTTTTTTCTGAAATGGTTACGATTTGGC
>DATKMN010000039.1:0-6071 GCA_035541835.1 Methanoregula sp. | reverse complement strand
AAAATCCGGGAATATTTCTACGTTCCCTTATAGTGAGAGCAATTCCATGACGCGATGCCCCACGCGCGAAACGCCTCGCCGGGTTTCGCGCTACGCACTTACCTTCTCATTCTCCTGAGGGTAAGTGAGGCCGCCGCAGGGAGCGACGAAGTCGCTCCCCACAGGGGCGGCGGCATGCATCGTATGAGGAGATAAAGTAAAAAAAAATGGCCGGCCGGGAGCGGGGATCTGTCGGAACGTATCTGTTTTCCCCGGGATAACCCTGGCAGGATGAATAAACCTGCTCTCCCCCGAATGGGACCGTGGCCGGAACTATCTGGAAAAAATCAGGGGTAATGTGCTGTTTTACGCCCCTGAATCCAAGAAGGATCTGCGAAAGAAAAAACCGGAACTATTGTATATACGTTAAATGCGGGGCGAAATCAGAGCACCCGTCCGGGACCTGGAAAACGCTGACGCTCCAGGGGGCTTCGCCCGAAGAATTCGAAAGAATTCTTCTTGAAAAAATCTCCTCCGATGCGGAGATGTTTCCCCGCCGCCTTGGCGCCCTGGCGATAGTGCTGTATTACCTGGATGGGGATTTCAGGTAATTCAGCGGAATCGCATGCGCCCCCGCCCCCAATGGGGGCAGGGCTGGCGCAAGGGGGCAAGTAAATATTGGAGCTAAAAAATAAGGGCCGGATTGGTAATTTACCCAAAACGTAAAAAATTAAAAAAAATCAGGACCGGAACCCGTAGATCCTCTTGACCCTGTGTGCGACGGTCTTCCAGCCCTCTTTCCGCATCAGCGGGCCGTCGCGGAGCTTGAGATGGGAGACCTGGAACCGTTTGCCGGAGACCACGTACTTGTCGCCGACCACAAACGGCTGCTCGCCATCGCATTCCATGTACACCGGGATGGTCTTCCTCCCGTCGTGGATCGAGATCTTGACCACGACCTGTTCGATGGTCCGGGTCCAGAGCGTGGTGATATCCCGGGCGGCTGCACGGTCCAGCCGTTTGTCGCCGCTCTCGATGGAGGTGACTTCGACCCCGTAGGCTTCGTCGCCGCATTCGGCGACCAGGTGCTCGCCGACACTGCATTCGTCGTTCTCGCCCAGCTCGATCGTCCCGACGATCGATCTCCCCTCTTTCGAGACAATCGCCTTTATACTGCGGGATTCCGGCTCCCGCTCCCTTGGGATGCGCTGGTGGTGACCGCAGACCGTGCACTTCACGAGGACGTCGCGGGACTCGCTGACGATCTCGTGTTCGGTCTCTTCGCTGCACTCAGGGCAGTGGACGGTGATAAACATTGAATAGGAATGGAGATCCTCACATGATAAAACATGAGATAGGCATGGAAGCGACCGCGATTATCCGGTGCCGGGGACACCCGCTCATCCTCGGCACTCACCCGACAACGTTTGAGGTGACCGCAGAGGAGCACCTGACCGCGGGCGGGAACTGCATCGTCGCGGTGGGGGCTGACACGGGGTGTGCCGGCCTGCCGGCATCCTTAAAGGAAGTCCTGGCCCATGACGACGCCGTGCTCCTGACCACGCTCTCCTGCGGGGGAGTGGAAGTGACGATCCGGTCCCGGGGGTCATCGGCGTTCACGCTCGATCACCCGACCGATATTGTCTGGCGGAGAAGCCCGTTTGTCTGCGGGCGGACGATCGGGATACTCTCCGATCTCGTCGCAGCCACACTGCCACGCGGGCTCATCGCCGGGCTCGCCGCGGGAAAAGAGATGCAGGTTACTCTCTGTGCTAGCCGTCCCGGCTGAGGGTCGAGATCTTCACTTCGGCCTCGGCAAGCAGGCACTCGCATTCCTTCACGAGTGCGGCCCCCTGCTCGTACAGCCTGATGCTCTCGTCAAGGCCGGTCGTCCCGTCCTCGATCTTCCCGATGATCTTCCTGAGCTGTTCCACTTTTGTCTCGTACGTATCAGTCATGCTCCACACGCTCCACCAGTACATCGCTCCTGCCGTCGGTAAACCGGATCCGCAGCCGGTCGTCTTTCCGGACCCCGCGGGCGCTCCGGACGACGTTTCCCTCTTTTTCGGCTACGCAGTACCCCCGGGACAGGACGGCAAGGGGGCTTCCCGATTCCAGTGCGTTCTTCAGCCCGGCAAGGACGAGCCGGTCCCGCTCCAGCCGGGTAAAAAAAGCCCG
Organism: Methanoregula sp.; assembly: GCA_035541835.1. Lineage (GTDB taxonomy): Archaea > Halobacteriota > Methanomicrobia > Methanomicrobiales > Methanospirillaceae > Methanoregula. Next base: position 3,914 of record DATKMN010000039.1, on the reverse strand, counting down.
GGCGAGCCGGTCCGAAAGGTCGGCAATTGCCTGCCGCCGTTCATCGAGCCTCCGGGTGAGCCGCAGGGGCCGGAGCCGGTCGCGGAGATCGGCGATCTCTTCTTCTGCCCGCGCGATCCTCGCCTGCAGCGCAGAACGCAGTCCGCCCCGCATCTCGTCGAGCCGGACGGCAAGCACCTTCCGGTCCGGGACCACGAGCTCCGCGGCTGCCGAGGGGGTCGGGGCCCTCACGTCAGCCGCGAGGTCGGCGAGGGTTACATCCGTTTCATGCCCGACTGCGCTCACGACCGGAACCGGGCACGAGGCGATCGCGATGACGACATCGGGGTTGTTGAAGGGAAAGAGGTCCTCGAAACTCCCGCCACCGCGGGCAACGATGACCACGTCGACAAGCCCTGAGATCCTCCCGATCGCCCTGGCGATTTCCCGGTGGGCGTTCTCACCCTGGACCGCGGTCGGCGAGACGATGATCTCTACCGGGAACCGCCGGCCGATCACGGTCGTGATATCGTGGATGACCGCGCCGGTCTCCGACGTGACCACCCCAATCTTCCGGGGGAACTCCGGCAGCGGGCGCTTCCGCTCGGCCGAGAAGACCCCCTGAACCGCAAGTTCTCTCCGCCACCGTTCGACGAGCAGGTATTTTTCCCCGATCCCTGCCCGCTGCATCTGCCTGACCTGCAACTGGTACGACCCGTGCGGGGCATACAGCCGGACGGTGCCGGTGACAACGACTTCCATACCCTCGGCCGGCGTGAACGCGAGCTGCCCGGCATCGGACCTCCACATCACGCATTTAATCACCGCAGCGGTGTGCCCCTCCCCCTTTTCAGACAGGGAGAAGTAGCGGTGGCCGCGGGCGTGGTGCGTGTAGTTGGTCACCTCCCCCCGGACCTGGATATCCTGTAAGGACGGCGTGTCGAGCAGTTCCTCGATTATCCGTGAGAGTTCGGATACCCGGAGAGGTCCGGCTGCCTGTTCGCAGGGCGTTTCCGGCCGGTTGAACCAGTCCATCAACAACTATTAGCGCTATAGGCAAATATGAAGTAGTACTACCATGGTGGCCTTCTCTGTTGCGAGCATGTTTTTCCACGAGTACAGCTGCCCGGAGATCTTCGGGTTCATCTCCCGGACCGGGCTCGATGCGATGGAATTCTGGCCGGAGACGCCCGACTTCTGGCTCCGCGGGCAGCCGGTGGAGGAAATTGCAGCGATCCGGCGTTCCCACCCGGGCATCAGCACCCTGACCGTCCATGCGCCGATCCTCGACCTGAACCCCTGCTCCATTAACCCTGCCGTTGCACAGATCTCCATCGACCACGCGGTCCGGTCCGTGACCATCGCGGAGCAGCTCGGGGCCGGCCTCGTCACTGTGCACCCGGGCCGGAGGACGGCAAAACGCCCCCCGAGCCCCGCCGATGCGGAGAGGTTTGCCCGCTACCTCTCTTTCCTCCGCGATGCTGCCGGCACGCACGCGCCCCGGATCTGCATGGAGAACATGGAGCCGGCTGTAAACTCCCTCATCCACACCCCCGGGCGTATGCGGGCGGTCCTCGACGAAGAACCCTGGCTGTATTTCACGCTCGACGTTGCCCATGCACTCGCTGCAGGAGAAGGGGAACCCGCCCGGTATATCGAGCTCTGCCACGACCGGCTCGCCAATGTGCATATCAGTCGGATCGGGAACGGCAAGCTCCATTCCCCGCTCGCCCGGGACCCCCTTATGGCGGGTGTCATGGAAACCCTCGCGGATTACCGGTATGACGGCACCCTGACTCTCGAGATAGAGGACCTGACGTTCGACCGCCCGCTCTCCGCCGAAGAGAAAATAGCGGTCCTTGCCGGCGACTGTGCCTTCATGCGCGAGTGCATGCGCCCGTGAATGCGACGGGCGCTGGTTTTATAAAATTCGCTTCCGAATAAGATACAGAATCTTTATCCATGAACCAGAAAATCCTGCGTGCACCCGCACCGCGTGACACCCGATGATCCAGGACGTCATCGAGATCCTACTCTTCATCCTATGCGTCCTCCTTACGGCATTTTTTTCGAGTTCCGAAGTCGCTCTCATCGGTATCACCCGGGCGAAAGTCAGGACGCTCGACAACGAGAACCGCATCGGTTCGCATGCACTCGCGGCGCTGAAGGAGTCGCCCGAACACCTCCTCATCACCATCCTGATCGGGAACACGATTGTCACCATTTCCGCGGCATCGATCGCAACCGCGGTGGCTATTGACCTGTTCGGCGAGATCGGAGTCGGGATCGCGACGGTCTTTGTGGTTATCGTCCTCCTGATCTTCGGCGAGATAGGCCCGAAGATCTATGCTACCCGTGCACCCGACTCATTCGTACTCGCGGTTGCTCCCGTTGTCCACTTCCTCTCGCGGATCTTTGCACCGGCCATCTGGCTCGTGGAACGCGTCAGCCCGTCGCTCGGTATAGGGAGGGAGGGTTCCGAACCGGCAGTTACCGAGGAGGAGATCAAGGAGTGGATCGATGTCGGGAAGGAGGAGGGTACTATCGAGCAGGGAGAGCAGGAGATGCTCTACTCGGTACTTGAATTCGGGGACACGACCGCACGGGAGATCATGACCCCGCGGATCGATGTTACCCTCATGGAGGATACGACCAGCTTCGAGGATGCCATACGGATCTTCTCCGAGACCGGCCTCTCGCGCATCCCGGTCTACCACGACCAGATCGACAACATTACCGGTATCCTGAACGTGAAAGACGTCTTCTCCGCGATGGTGACCCGGCGGAAGGAGTCGAGCATCCGGGAAGTCATGTACGACCCGATGTTCGTGCCGGAGACCAAGAAGATCGACGACCTTTTAAAAGAGCTGCAGGTCCACCGGGTGCAGATGGCGATCATCATCGATGAGTACAGCAGTTTTGTCGGGATCGTGACGGTCGAGGACATCCTCGAGGAGATCGTGGGCGATATCATGGACGAGCACGACAAGGAGGAGCCGGAGGTCCAGAAACTGGCTGAGGGCGTGTACGTCGTGGATGCGAAGATGTGGGTCGAGGAGATCAACGAGCAGCTGGGCCTCTCGCTTCCGCTGGCCGAATCGTACGAGACCATCGGCGGTCTTATCATCGACCGGCTCGGCCACCTCCCCCAGCACCCGGGCGAGAAGGCCGAGATAACGACGGCGGGAGCTACCCTCGTGGTCATGCAGATGCATGGCCGCAGGATCGTGAAAGTGAAGATCGTCACCCATCCCGGGACGGCGGGAACCAGGGAGCAGGACCTGTGACCGGATCGGCTCTCCGGAAATCCATACGAAAACCCGCAGCCCTCAAAAAGGTAGCCGTGCTCGCGTCGGGCAGGGGCTCGAATTTCCAGGCGGTGATCGATGCAATCGAGGCGGGGACGATCCCGGCCCGGTGCGTTGCCCTGATAACCGATAACCCGAAGGCATACGCGATCGGGAGGGCAGAAAAACACGGCGTCCCGGTGACTATTGTCGATTACGGAAAATTCGGGTCCCGCGGTGCGTACGAGAAGGCCCTGCTCGCAGCTATGCGGGACGCCGGGGCCGATCTCTTCGTCCTTGCCGGCTACATGCGCATTCTCGGGCAGGAGATTGCTTCTGAGTTTGCAGGGAAGATGATGAACATCCACCCCGCGCTCCTCCCGAGTTTTCCCGGTCTCCACGCCCAGCGCCAGGCGGTTATTCACGGAGTAAAGCTGTCGGGCTGCACGGTCCATTTTGTCGATGACTGTCTTGACGGAGGGCCGATCATCCTCCAGAGGTGCGTACCCGTTCTCGAAGGCGACGACGAGGACTCGCTTGCCGACCGGATCCTGGAGCAGGAGCATATCGCGTTTCCCGAAGCAGTCAGGCTCTTCTGCGAGGACCGGCTTTCAATCGAGGGCCGGATTGTCCGGATCCGGGAGTGAG